>NZ_JBEYBQ010000001.1:0-427041 GCF_040632295.1 Isoptericola sp. NPDC019482 | reverse complement strand
CGCCCGACAGATCTACCGCGCCCTCAACGCCACCGCGCGCTACGACCCCGACCTCACGAACCCGACCCCGGCTTGACAGGACATAGAAGGATCGCCGGGTCCGGTACTACCTCGGCAGGTGCGGGACTACCTCGGCGAGACCGGCTCCCCCTCGGGAGCGGGCTCCGGCGCCGCGGCCGCGCGGTCGGCCGGGGCGCTCAGGTGGCCCGTGCGCCGCAGCCACCACTCGGCGAGCAGCGTCGTCAGGGGCGGGACGGCGGCCGCGAGCGCCACGAGCGTGCGGAACCAGCCCCAGCGCAGCTTGACCGCGGCGACCAGCGCGACCACCACGTACGCCACGAACGCCGCGCCGTGCAGGCGGCCGAACAGCCAGACCCCGGCCTCCGTCGTCTCGGTGACGTACTTGAGGAACATCCCCACCAGCAGGCCCGCCCAGGTGAACGCCTCGATCACGGCGATCACCGCGTACACGCGGCCGGTGCGGGACAGGGGCTGGCGGGCGGGCGACGGCGACGCGGCAGGCATGCGGGACCTCTCGGGCGGTGCGGGACGGCGGTGCGCCCCAGTCTGCCCGACGGGCGCCATCGTCCCGCCCGACGAGGTGACAGCCCGTCGCCACCCTGGGCGCGGCACTTTCCGCTCGGCGCGGCAGTTCGAACTGCCGCGCCGAGCGCAGACTGCCGCGTCGAGCGCGGCGGGTCGGTCGGGGACCGGTCAGGCCAGCGGGCCGAGGGCCGCGCGCCGGTCGGTGCCGGACAGTGCGGCGGCGAGCGCGGGCTCGTCGAGCGCGTCGACCAACCGCTTCTCCTCGTACCGGAAGTGCGTCTCCATGACGGCGTCGATGCCGTCCAGGTGTCGGCCGAGCGTCGCCGCGCCCGCGCCGGCGTCGACCGCGCGCGACAGCTCGCCGAGCAGGTGGTCGAGCATCCGGTGGTCACGCTGCAGCTCGGCGACGACGTCCACGAGGTCCGGGCGCAGGTCGAGCAGGGCGGTGAAGACGCTGACGTCCTCGCCGCGGTGGTGTCCCTCCAGCGCCTGGCAGAACCCGTGGCAGTAGAGGCCCGGCAGGCGGCGGGGATCCGCCTCGGCCGGGGCGTCCACGGCGTCGTCGGCGGTGGCGACGGTGGCGACGGCCTCCCGCGCGACCTCCAGCGCGTCGCGGAGGCGGGCGTGGACGGCGAGCAGCTCCTGTCCCCACGCGACGAGGCGGGCGGCGGGGTCGGGGGTGGCGGGACGATCGGTGGGCGGCGTGGTGGTCTCTCGGTCCTGGTCGGTCACGATGCGCCGAACCTAGCAGCGGGGCAGCGCGGGTACGGTGGCGGCCGTGCTCGACTCCCCCACCACGGCCGACGACGTCCCGCTGATCGGCGCTCCCGACGGCGACCTGCTGCACGTCATGAGCCTCAACGTCCGCTGCGCCATCGACGACACGGTGCCCGGCAGCCCGGACCACTGGCCGGACCGTGCGCCCCTCGTCGCGGAGCTGCTGGGCCGGGAACGACCGACCCTGCTCGGCCTGCAGGAGGCGCGCTTCGGGCAGCTCACCGCCGTGACCGCCGTCCTCGGGGACGGCTACCGGTCGGTGGGCCACGGGCGCGACGGGGGCGCCGCCGGGGAGCACGCGGCGATCGTCTACGACGCGCGCCGGCTGACGCTGCTGTGGTGGGACCAGTACTGGCTGTCCGACACGCCCCGGCTGGCGGGCTCGACGTGGGACCACGTCTACCCGCGCGTCGTGACGTGGGCCCGGTTCCGCGACGAGCGCACCGGTCGCGAGCTGCTGCACGTCAACTCGCACCTGGACCACGAGTCCGCCGACGCGCGGGAGCGCGGCGCCCGCGTGGTGCTCGACGAGATCCGGTCGGCCGGACTGCCGGCGGTGTTCACGGCCGACACGAACGCACCGGCGGCAGCCTCCGCGCCCTACGACGTGCTCGTCACCGACGGCGGCCTGCTCGACACCTGGCGCGCGGCGGCGGAGCGGCTGACGCCGGAGGTCGGCACCTTTCCGGACTACGGCGACCCGGTGCCCGGCGGCGAGCGCATCGACTGGATCCTGGCGTCGGGCGGCACCGAGGTGCTCGGCGCCGGCATCAACACCTGGCGTCGCGCCGGCCGCTGGCCCAGCGACCACACCCCGGTCCAGGCGCTGCTGCGGCTGCCGGCCGCCTGAGCACTCCGCGGGCGCCGAGCGCTCGGCGCGGCACTTTCGGCTCGGCGCGGCAGTTCGAACTGCCGCGGTGAGCCGAGACTGCCGCGCTCAGCGGTCGGCGGGTCGACTCGACCGGGGGGTCCGACGCCGTCGAGCGATGAGTCCGACCGGCGCGCGGCGTCCACCCCTGCATGACGCGACCTCCTGACCCGTCGTCCGTCGGGCCCGCGGACGGGGACGCCCTCGGCCCGGAGCTCTTCACCGACGGCGCGGCACCGCTGTGCTACCAGGCCGTCGGAGACCCCGCCGACCCGACGATCCTGCTGCTCGGCGGCGTGGCGTCGTCGATGGACTGGTGGCCGGCGGACCTCTGCGCCGCGCTGGCCGCGGCCGGGCGCCGCGTGGTCCGGTACGACCACCGCGACACCGGCCGCTCCACGACCTGCCCGCCCGGCGCCCCCGACTACACGGGCCGCGACGTCACGGAGGACGCGCTGCGGGTGCTCGACGCCGCCGGCGCCGCCCGGGCGCACCTGGTGGGCCTGTCGATGGGAGGCGTCATCGCCCAGGAGCTCGCGCTCGAGCACCCGGACCGCGTCGCGTCGGCCACGCTGATGTCCACGTCGCGCGCGTTCGCCGGGCCCGACGACGCCGCCCTGCCACCGTCCGACCCCGCGCTGCACGGGCTCTGGGACGGGCCGTCCCCCGACCCCGCGGACACCGCCGCGCTGGTCGACGCCGCCGTCGCCGAGGACCGCGCCCTCACCGGCCGCGGCGACTTCGACGAGGCCCGCACCCGCGCCGTCGCGGCCCGCGCCGTCGAGCGCTCGATCGACGCCACCGCAGGGACGAACCACTTCGCCGCCGAGCCCGGCGCCCCGTTCGAGGGCACGCTCGCGGACCTCACCGTGCCGACGCTCGTCGTGCACGGCAGCGAGGACCCGCTGTTCCCCGGCCACGGCGCGGCGCTGGCGGCCCGGATCCCCGGGGCGCGGCTGCTGGTGCTGGACGGCGTCGGCCACCAGGTCGCGCCGCCGTCGTCGTGGGACGTGCTCCTCCCGGCCCTGCTCGCGCACACCGCCGCGCCCACCATCGAGCGGACCGGCGCGCACCACCGCGGGTGACGGGTCCAGGATGGGCGGCATGTCCTCCCTCACCCTCACCACCTGGGGCCACGCCGGCGTCCGCCTGGAGCGCGACGACCGCACCCTCGTCATCGACCCCGGCACGTTCACGGACCCGCGCATCCTCGACGGCGCGGATGCCGTGCTCGTCACCCACGAGCACTTCGACCACGTGGACGTGCCCCGCGTGGCGGCCGCGGCGGCCGCCGACGGCGGGCCCGAGCTGTGGGCGCCGGCCGCCGTCGTCGAGCAGCTCGTCGAGGCCGGCGCGCCCGAGGCACGGCTGCACGCGGTGGACGGCGGCGCGTCGTTCGACGCGGCCGGGTTCGCCGTGCAGGCCCTCGGCCACGTGCACGCGACCATCCACCCGGACATGACGCCGCCGGCCAACGTCGCCTACCTCGTCGACGGCGCGGTGCTGCACCCGGGCGACTCGTTCACGCCCGCCCCCGACGGTGTGCGGGTCGACGTGCTGGCGCTGCCGGTCGCGGCACCGTGGCTCAAGCTCGCGGAGGCGGTCGACTACGCGCGCCAGGTGGCGCCGCGCGTCGCCGTCCCGATCCACGACGCGATCCTCAACGACGCCGGCCTGGCGCTGGTCGACCGCGTCGCCGGCGGGCTCGCCGGCGCCGACTACCGCCGCCTGGCCCCCGGCGAGCCGCTCGAGGTCCCCCTCCCCTGACCTTCGAGCAAGGTCAGCCTCGGCTCAGGGGCACGACGTCGGCGAGCGGCGCCTGCAGCTCCGCCGACCCGCCCGCGGGCCGGAACCCCAGCGCGACGTTGATCGCCAGCATCGGCGCGTTCGTCTCGTTGTTCCAGGTCGAGATGCGGCGGGCGGCGGGGCGCAGGTGGGTGTGCTCCCGCAGGTTCACCGCCTTGAGGAGCATGCCGAGCCGGTGGCCGCGGTGCTCGCGCAGCACCACCGTGCTGTCCTGCTCCGTGAGCCCGGGCCGGTCGTCGTCCCCGACGAGCAACGTCATCCCCGCCAGGGTGCCGGTGGCGACGTGCTCCGCCACGGTGACGAGCCCGACCCGGCCGCTCTCGGCCCGCTTCGCCTCCTCCAGGCGGATGCGTGCGCCGTCCCACCGCTCGGCCTCGAGCGCGAGGCCGCCGTTCGGCTCGTCCTCGGACAGGCTGTGCTCCAGCGCCGCGAGCTGGTCGACCCACCGCTCGGGCGCAGGGTCCTGCCAGGTGTGGACCCGGTAGGCGTCGCCGGCCCGGGCCGCGGCATCGGCGGCGAACCGGTCCACGACGTCGTCGGGCAGCGGGACGTCGAGGACGGACCGTCGCGCCACGATCTCCAGCCCCAGCCCGGCCCGGCGCGCGAACCGCATGCCGGGCAGGTCGGCGGACACGTGGCCCGGGCCCTCCCGGGGCGCGACCGCGTCCGGGGCGTCGGCGGGCGGCTCGTCGGCGAGCTCGACCTCCGCGAACAGGGTGGTGCGGCACTCCGTGAGCGCGACGCGGCGCAGCCGGTCCGCGACCGCCGACCCGATCCCCTGCCCGCGGTGGGCGGGCAGCACCGCGACGCGCACGACGGCGAGGTGCCGGTTGTCGGAGACCGGCAGCGTGAGCACGCCGTGGCCGACGACGAGCGGCGCGCCGTCCTTCGTCTCCCCGTCCAGCGCGACGAGCCGATGGCACCGTGCGTGCTCCTGGTGGAGGTCGCCGACCAGCAGGTCGACGGCGCGAGGCGCGAGGTCGTCGTGACCGAGGTCGGCCAGCCCCACGGCACGCTCGAGCTCCGCGATGCCGTGGTACGCCCAGGCCTCGGGGACGTCGAGGCGGTCGGCGCGGGGCGGTTCGGCCAGGCGCCACGTCGGTGTGGTCGCGGGGGTGCTCATGAGGTCACGGTGCGCCGCGGGGGTGCTCCGCGTCACGGGCTTTTCGACGGTCGACGTCGCACGCCCGGCGCCGCGACGCGTAGGGTTCCTGACCGTGACGACCGAGACCCCGCTGCCGGTGACCACGGGCCGACTGGTCCTGCGCGCGCACCGCGCGGAGGACCTCGAGCCCCTGCTCGCCTACTACGCCGACCCCGACGTGGCGCGCTACCTGCTCGAGGAGCCGTGGACGCCGGACGTCGCGGAGGCACAGCTCGCGAAGCGGCTCGCGCGCACCCGGATCGACGAGCCCGGCTCCGCTCTCGCCCTCGTCGTCGAGCACGACGGCCAGGTCGTCGGCGACGTCGCCCTGTGGACGACGGGCGACACCGTCTCCCGCGGTGAGATCGGCTGGGTCTTCCACCCCGACCACACCGGCCAGGGCTTCGCCACCGAGGCCGTGCGCGCGGTCCTCGACCTGGCGTTCGGCTTCTACCGCATGCACCGCGTCGTCGCGCAACTCGACGCCCGCAACGAGCCGTCCGCCCGCCTGTGCGAGCGCGTCGGCATGCGGCGCGAGGGCCACCTGCGCCAGGACTGGTGGTCCAAGGGCGAGTGGACCGACACCCTCGTCTACGGGGTGCTGAAGGGTGACCGCGAAGCCTGACGCCGCCTCCGGGCGGCGTCGCCCGACAACCTTTCCCGCGACGACGGCGTCTATGTCCCGTGAACACACGAGACAGGCAGGACCCATGACGAGCGAGAGCGCCGTGGCGCTCTTCTCCGAGGCGAGCGACGACCGCGTCCGGGTGGTCGCCGCCGGCGACTCACCGGCCGACCGCTTCACCGCGTTCGCCGCGGCCAGCACCCCGGCGCTCTCCCGGATCGCGTACCTCCTGTGCGGGGACGAGCACCGCGCGGGCGACCTGGTCCAGCTCGCGCTGGAGCGGACCTACCGCGCGTGGGCGCGGGTCGAGGGCGGCGACCCGTTCGCCTACGCCCGCCGCGTCATCGCGACGGCGCGCATCGACGGGTGGCGACGCACCCGCCGCGACGTGCTCTCCGACCCCGCCGACCTGCGGCCGGCACCCGTGCCCGACGGCACGCGGACGGTGGTCGACCGCGACCGGCTCGTCCGGGCGCTGCGGCAGCTCCCCGAGGCGCAGCGCCGCGTCGTCGTCCTGCGCTACCTGCTGGACCGCTCGGAGCAGCAGACCGCGGACGAGCTGGGCATCTCGACCGGCTCGGTGAAGTCCGGCGGGTCGCGCGGCCTGGCGAGGCTGCGGGAGCTGCTCGGCGCCGACGGCACGACACCGACATCCGCACCGTCATCCAGGACGACACCCACAGCGACACCCACAGCGACGAGGAAGGGGACGGTCCGATGACCCTCCAGGACGATTTCGTGACCGAGCTCCAGCACGCGGCCGACCGGGTCGAGCCGGTCACCGCGCTCGACGGGGCGGCGATGGGCCGCCGTGCCGTCCACCGGGTGCGGGCCCGGCGGGCCGCGCTGACCGGCGTGGGGGCGCTCGCCGCCGTGGGCGCCGTCGCGGGCGTGTGGCAGGGCACGTCGACCGGCGGCGTCGTGAGCCCGGCGTCCCAGGACGTGCCCGAGGGCTGGACGCCCGTCGCCGTCGGCGGCGTGCGGCTCGCGGTGCCGCCCGGGCTCGAGCCGACCGTCGACGGCGTCTGGGAGCAGGGCCCGGACGACGAGGGCGGGGACTTCGTGCAGGTGCAGGCCGCGCCGGACGCGCCCCTCGCGCCCCCGGGCTCGGGGCTCACCCCGACGGACGTCAGGATCCCGGGGGCCGAGTCCGCCCGGTACGTCGTCGAGCAGGCCGACGACCCGACGGTCGTGCAGGACTTCCTCGGGAAGCTGCAGGTCACGCTGGAGTCGGGCGACGTGGTGCAGCTGTCGCTGGTCTGGGTGGACGGCGCCGAGGGCGAGGCGGTGTTCTCCGACCTCCTGGGGACCGTCTCGGTCGACGAGGACGCCGGCACCCTGCCGGACCCGGACGGGACGGCCGTGCTGCAGCCCCTCGACGGCTACGCCGCCGGTGTCCCGGAGGGCTGGGAGACGGCGGCGTTCCTCGGCCTGGAGTACGCGGTGCCACGCGGCTGGGCCGCGGACGACGGCGTCGCCGACGCGTTCCCCGCCGGTTCCCGGATGCGGTCCGCGAGCGCCGACGGCTCGTCCGCCCTGACCGTCCTCGAGTCGGGCGACGTCGCCGGGTGGCCCGACTCGATCGCGTCGTCGCCGCTCGAGCCTGCGTCCACGTTCCCGCTCGACGGCGCGGACGTGGTCCAGGTCGAGACCCGGACCGAGGACGGCGTCGACCGCACCACCGCGCACCTGCGGCGCGAGGGCGGGCGCGGCTACATCGTCACCGTCGAGACGCCCGCCTCCGCGGAGGGGCGCGGGCTGACGCGGCAGCTGCTCGGCACGCTCGGCTTCTCCGGCGCGGCGGACCAGGTGCCGGACGTGCAGGACCTGCCGGAGCTCCCGACGTCGGCCGTCCCCGACAGCTGGAGCGAGCTGTCACCCGACGGGACGGGGCTGCAGCTGGCCCTGCCGGACGGGTGGGAGGCGACCGCGCCGGCCGACGGGATCGACTGGTCGGCGGGCCGCTCCGGGGAGACGGTCACGGTGGTGGCAGGGTCCGGCGACGCCCCCGGCGCCGTCCCGGCAGCCGGGTACCGGTACGACGTCCCGGGCGCGGACGCCGTCGTGATCCAGCAGGGCGACGACTCCACGGCGGACGGCGAACCGTGCTTCCGGGGGACGGTCGAGCTGCGTCAGGGCGACGACACGGTGGTGCTGTCGTACACCGGGCCGCGCGGCGAGGCCTCGCAGGAGCGGTTCGGCAGCCTCGTGCGGTCGCTCCGGGTCTCCGGGAGCTGAGGCGGCGGGCCAGTCGTCGACGTAGCGGTTGGTCCTCGTCCCCCCGCGGGACGGGGACCAACCGCTATCTCGACCGGTCCGGACGCGCGACGTGCTCCGCCAGGAACTCGCCCCATGTCTGCTTGCCGACGGCGCGGTCCGGCGCGAGGTTGCCGCCCGCCGCGTAGGCCCGTGACGCCGCGCCCGGCACGCGCGCCGGCATCGTGGGGCGGTGCGACCCGATGGCGTCGAGGTAGTCGCGCACCATCCCGCGGAACGTGTGGATCTCGGGCCCGGCGAGGTCGGGCACCCGCCCCTGCGGGTCGCCGAGGGCGAGCTCGACCAGCCGCGCCGCGACCTCGTCCGCCGCGATCGGCTGCGCCCGCCAGCCCGACGGCGTGGGCACCACCGGCAGCTTCGCGAGGGCCCGGGCGGCGATGAGCACCAGCTCGTGGAACTGCGTGGCGCGCAGGTTGCTCCACGGGATCCCGGACTCCTCCAGCACGCGCTCCTGGGCGAGCTTGCTCTCCATGTAGCCGAGGGCGCGGCGGTCGAAGCGGGACCTCACGGGCACCTTCTCCGCGCCGACCACGGAGACGTTCACCAGGTGCGGCTCGCTGCCCGCGTCGCGGACCGCCCGGACCAGGGCGCGCGCCATCGGCTCGTTGTGGAGCTGGTCGCCCGCGAGGTGCACGACCACCTCCGCGTCGCCCACGGCCTGCGCCAGGCCCGCGCCCGTCGCCCAGTCCGCGACGACGTACCGCACGCCGTCCCCGTCCGCGTGCCGGCTGCGGCTGAGCACCCGCACCTGTGCGCCGGTGCGTACCAGCCGCGGCACCACCAGCCTGCCGAGGTGCCCCGTCCCGCCGGTGACCAGGATGCGTGCCATGCCGTCCTCCTCCGTCGTCGCGCGACCACCGCGCGTCCTGCCACCCCGACGACGCCGGCGGCCCGGACGTGACGGCGAGGCCCGGTGCCGCTGCTAGGGTCCGCGCGTGATCGTGGACCTGACCACCGAGAACGTCGGGGAGTGCGCTCGACTGTTCGTCCGCACCTTCTCGGCCCACCCCTGGAACGAGTCGTGGACCGAGGCCGACGCGGCCCAGCGGCTCGGCGACGTGCTGGGGACGCCACGCTCCGCGGGGGTGTGCGCCCTCGGGGACGACGGGGCGGTCCTCGGCTTCGTCCTCGGTCATCGCGAACGGGTGGGTGCCGAGGACCACCTGCTGGTCAAGGAGATGTGCGTCGCGCCCGACCGTCAGCGGGAGGGCTGGGGCTCCCGGCTGCTCGCCGCCCTGCAGCACCGCCTGCCCGACGTCGAGCACTGGTATCTGCTGACGATGCGGGACAGCCCGGCGGCCGCGTTCTACGAGGCCCACGGGTTCCGGCCCGCGTCGCGGGTCGGCGTCTACGTCCGACCCTGACGCTGCCAGGACGGTGGTCCTCGCGTCGCGCACACCGTCGGGTACGGTGCCCGGGTGACCGACGAGCACGGGACCACCGACGACCGGCCGCGCGCGAACCTGGTCCGCGCGGGGACGACGCCCCTGCTGTTCGGCGCGCTCGCCTGGCTCGTGGGGCTCGCCACGAGCAGCGCCGCCATGCTGCAGGTCGGGCAGGCGTTCCGGGCGGTCGGCCTCGGGGCGCTCGCGGCCGCAGCCGCCCGGACGCTCTGGGAGCAGCGGCACGACCGGCTGCACCCTGCCGCCCAGGTCGCGGTGTTCCTGGTGGGCGCGCTGGTCACGTACGTCGCCTTCGGCGAGGTCGCCGGCTTCACCGGGATCTGAGCGCGGCTCAGGTGACCGGGTCCTGGAGGCGGGGCAGCGTTGCGACGAGGGTGTCGCGGATGTACGTCAGCTCCGGCGTCTGCTCCCACTCGGCATCGGCGGGCACGTCATCGTCGCCGGCCTCCGCCCACTCGCCGGCGGCGTCGTCGGCCTGGGGGGTGCTGTAGACCCACCACAGGTTGTTCCAGGGGTCGACGAAGCGGGAGAAGACCTCGCCGAAGAAGGCGGTGGGCTCCGTCACGACGTCCGCGCCACCGGCCCGCGCCCGCTGGAGCACCGCGTCCACGTCGTCGACGTAGACCTGCAGCAGCGACGGGGTGAACGGCCAGCCGGGCTTGCGCTCGCCGAACATGACGGTGGTGCCGCCGACCTGGAGCTCGGCGTGCAGCAGCAGTCCGTCGTGGTCGACGGTCCGCGCGTCGGGGTGCTCGACGCCGTCGAACACGTCGACGAGGAAGAGGATGAGGTTCTCGACGTCGCGGCTGATGATGAACGGGTTGATCGTCGAGAAACCTGGGGGGACGGCCATGGTGGCTCCTTTCGTCCCCGCCATCACACCCCGCCGGCCGGGGTCCGGTCTTGAACGAGAACGTCACTCGGCGTCGGGCCGACGACGGGCGGCGGCCGCGAGCACCGCCGCCGGGGTCCGTCCGCGGATGAGGCGCAGGCTGCGGGTCAGGTGCGCCTGGTCGGCGAACCCGCTCCGCGCCGCCGCCTCTGCCGGAGCGACACCGGCCTGCAGCAGGGCGTACGCCCGCTCGGCCCGTCTGACCTGCTCCACCTGCCCCGCCGTCAGCCCGACGGTGCGCCGGTAGCGGCGCTGCCAGGTGCGCGGCGACGCGCCGTCCCGCTGCCCGTCGAGCGCCGAGCGCACGCCGTCGTCCACGCCCAGCGGGCCGAGGCGCACCATCTCGTCCACCCAGTCCTCGAGCTCGTCGAAGGCCGGGAGCGTCGTCCACCGCTCCCCGAGCCGGACCTGCCCGGAGCGCACCGGCAGGTCGACGGTGGCCCCGAGCACCGGCTGCTTGTCGAGGCCCGTGACCACCACGAACGGCGCCAGCTCCACGCCCCAGTAGCTCTCCCCCACGACGCTGGTCGTGCTGCGGGCGCTCACGCTCGGCCCGTCGAGCTCGCCGCCGAGGCTCCCGTCGGCGCGGCGGATGAAGGAGATGCCCCAGTACTCCGAGCCCGCCACGAGGTACTCTCCCGGCTCCTCCACGGTCGCGCGCCACACCGTGCGCACCGCAGGGGTCGAACCCGGCCGTTCGAGCCACATGACGTCACGGTATCGCCGGGCTCACCGCCCGGGCCTGTCCGGGGTCTCGGTGTCGAGCGGGTAGCGACGCCGCAGCAGGATCCGCTGCACCAGGGTCCACGCCACCGTCACCAGGAGGTACAGGCCCGCGGCGAGCGGCACGAAGCACGCGACGGCGGCGGTGACGAACTGCAGCGCGCCGAGCGCGCGCTGCATCCCCGGCGCCCCGGCGGCCGGCCCCGTGCCCGACGCAGAGGCCGACGGGAGGGCCAGCGCCCCGCCGGGCAGGGCGGCGCGCCGCGACAGCTCGCTCACGAGCGCGACGGCGAGCACGAGCCCGCCGAGCACGGCCACCGCCGCGACGCCAGGCGCCCCGCCGGAGAGCATCCCGACGAGGCTCGCGCCGAGGGGCACCCCGAACAGGGTGTGGCCCAGCAGGGCGTTGGCCCCGCCCGCGATCTCCGTGTGCACGAACACCGCGTAGATCACGCCGACCACCGGGGCCTGCAGCAGCATCGGCAGGCAGCCGGCCAGGGGCGTGGTGCCCTCGTCTGCGTAGAGCTGCATCGTGGCGCGCTGGAGCGCGTCGGGGTCCTTGCGGTGGCGGCGCTGCAGCTCGGCGATCCGGGGGGCGAGCCGCACCCGCGTGCGCTCGGCGCGGGCCTGCGAGATCCCGACGGGGATGAGAGCGGCGCGGACTGCGAGCGTCACGGCGACGACTGCGGCGGCCGCGGCCGCGGCACCGAGCGCCGGTTCGAGCAGGTGGGTCAGGCCCATCAGGGCGTGGTACGCGCCGCCGAGCACGGCGGCGACTGGGGGCAGGGCGAAGGGATCCATGGGGGTGTCCTCGGTCGAACGGAAGGGGTTCGCGTTCGCCGAGCACCCCGCGGGCGTGCGGGGTCCGCCGCGCAGCGGCGCGGCGTCGTGCCGTCCGGGCGGAACGGTCAGGCGCGGACGGTCAGGGCAGGGCCCGGGGGTGCTCAGCCGGCGAGGACGCCGGGGGCGCGCGGCCGGGGACGGCCGGGCGCGTGGGGATCGCTCTGGGTCACGAGCGGCGGGGCGTCGTCGGCGCGTCGCACGACGGGCGCGGTGACGGGCACGAGGCGCGGGGCGGACGCCGTCGCCCGGGCCACGAAGGTGAGCGCCATCGCGGCGAGGCCGGCGGCGCCGACCAGGAGGAGCAGGGTCGTCAGCGTCGGGGTGCCGAGCAGGACGGCGAGCGACGACGACACGTCGCGCGCCAGCACGAGCAGGGCGTCACCCATGCCGACCTCCCTCCCGCGTCTTGGACCGTCCCGTCACGATAGCGCGCGCCCGTCAGGTCCCGTCGGCGGGGCGGGCGAACGCGACGAGCACCCCGCCGTCCCGCATCAGGCGCCGACGTAGTCCGCGAGGTGCTCGCCGGTGACGGTGGAGCGGGCGGCCACGAGGTCCGCGGGCGTGCCCTCGAAGACGACCGTGCCGCCGTCGTGCCCGGCGCCCGGGCCGAGGTCGATGATCCAGTCGGCGTGCGCCATGACGGCCTGGTGGTGCTCGATGACGATCACCGTCTTGCCGGCGTCCACGAGCCGGTCGAGCAGGCCGAGCAGGTTGGCGACGTCGGCCAGGTGCAGGCCGGTGGTGGGCTCGTCGAGGATGTACGTGCCGCCCTGCTCGCCCATGTGCATGGCGAGCTTGAGCCGCTGCCGCTCGCCCCCGGACAGGGTGTTGAGGGGCTGGCCGAGCTTCACGTAGCCGAGCCCGACGTCCTCCAGGTGCGCCAGGATCTTGTGCGCGGCCGGGATCTTCGCCTCCCCCTCGCGGAAGAACGCGTGCGCCTGCGCCACGGAGAGGTCGAGCACGTCGGCGATGTTCTTGCCGCCGAGGGTGTACTCGAGCACGGACGCCATGAACCGCTTGCCGCCGCAGTCCTCGCACGGCGTCTCGACGGTCTCCATGAAGCCGAGCTCGGTGTAGATGCGGCCGTTGCCCTTGCAGGTGGGGCACGCGCCCTCGGAGTTCGCGCTGAACAGGGCCGGCTTCACGCCGTTCACCTTGGCGAACGCCTTGCGGATCGGCTCCAGCAGCCCGGTGTAGGTGGCGGGGTTGGAGCGTCGCGAGCCCTTGATCGCGCCCTGGTCGACGACGACGACGCCCTCGCGCCCGGCGAGGTTGCCGTGGATGAGCGAGCTCTTGCCGGAGCCCGCCACACCCGTCACGACGGTGAGGACGCCGGTCGGGACGTCGACGTCGACGTCGCGCAGGTTGTTCTGGGAGGCGCCGCGGATCTCCAGCGCGCCGGACGGCTCCCGGACCGACTCCTTGACGCTGACGCGGTCGTCGAGGTGTCGGCCGGTGAGGGTGCCGCTCGCGCGCAGCCCCTCCAGCGTGCCCTCGAAGCAGATGGTGCCGCCGTCGGTCCCGGCGCCGGGGCCGAGGTCGATCACGTGGTCGGCGATCGCGATGGCCTCCGGCTTGTGCTCGACGACCAGCACCGTGTTGCCCTTGTCCCGCAGCTCGAGGAGCAGGCCGTTCATCCGCTCGATGTCGTGCGGGTGCAGGCCGACGGTCGGCTCGTCGAAGACGTACGTCACGTCGGTGAGCGCCGACCCGAGGTGCCGGATCATCTTGGTGCGCTGCGCCTCGCCGCCCGACAGGGTGCCTGCCGGCCGCTCCAGCGACAGGTAGCCCAGCCCGATCTCGACGAACTTGTCGAACAGGTGCAGCAGGGCGCCGACCAGCGGCGCGACGCCCGCGTCGTCGATCCCGCGTGCCCACTCGGCGGCGTCGGTGATCTGCATCCGGCACACGTCCGCGATGCCGGCGCCGTTGACCTTCGCCGACCGGGCGGACTCGTTGAGCCGGGTGCCGTCGCACTCCGGGCAGGGCACGAACACGGCGGCCCGCTCGACGAACGCCCGCAGGTGCGGCTGCAGCGACTCGGGCGCCTTGCTGAACATCGACTCGCGCAGCTTGGGGATGAGGCCCTGGTAGGTCATGTTCATCCCGAGGGCCTTGATCTTGCCCTTCTCCTTGTAGAGGAAGTCGTGGCGCTCGGTGTCTGTGAAGTCCTTGACCGGCTTGTCGCCGTCGAGCATCCCGGACTCGGAGAAGCCGCGGACCATCCACCCGTCGGCCTTGTAGCCGGGCACGAGGATCGCGCCGTCGTTGAGCGACAGCGACTCGTCGACGATGACGGACAGGTCGAGGTCGGAGACCGTGCCGCGGCCCTCGCACTCGGGGCACATGCCGCCCAGGTACACCTGGTTGCGCACGACCTTCTTCTCGACCTCACCCCCGGCCTTGCCGGTGCTGAACACCCCGCTGGCCGTCGACGTCGGGATGTTGAACGAGAACGCCGTCGGCGGGCCGACGTACGGCTCGCCCACGCGGCTGAACAGGTTGCGCAGCATCGCGTTCGCGTCGGTGACCGTGCCGACCGTCGAGCGCACGTTGGCGCCCATCCGCTCCTGGTCCACGAGGATCGCTGTGGTGATGCCCTCCAGGACGTCCACGTCCGGGCGCGGCAGCGACGGCATGAACCCCTGCACGAACGTCGAGTACGTCTCGTCGATGAGGCGCCGCGACTCGGCGGCGATCGTCGCGAACACCAGCGAGCTCTTGCCCGAGCCCGACACCCCCGTGAACACGGAGAGGCGACGCTTGGGGATCTCGACGTCCACGTCGCGCAGGTTGTTCTCGCGTGCGCCCTGCACGCGGATCAGGTCGTGCGCGTCGGCGGCGTGGTCGGTCGTGGTCACGGCGGAGCTCCTCTTTGTCGTGGTGGTCGTCGATGGTCGTCGGCGCACGGTCACACGCGGGTGAGCGGGAGGTGCGGCGGCGCCGGCAGCGCGACGTCGACCGCGTCCCCGGGCCGGACCGTGCCGCCCCGCGAGACGATCCCCATGACGCCGGCGAGCCGCTCGACCTCGCCGCTGTCCCCGCGGCGCACCAGCTGCTTGAGCAGGCCCGGCTGGAAGTCGTTGATCTGCTGGCAGGGGTTGCGCAGCCCGGTGACGGTCACGACGGCGTCGCCGATCGTCAGCCGGGCGCCCACGGGCAGCGCCAGCAGGTCGATGCCGCGGGTGGTGATGTTCTCCCCCAGGTCGCCGGGCGCCACGTCGTGACCGGCGGCGGCGAGCCGGTCGAAGAGCTCGCCGTGGATGAGGTGCACCTGGCGCAGGTTCGGCTGCGACGGGTCCGCGGCCACCCGGCTGCGGTGCTGCACGGTGACCCCGGCGTGCGCGTCGCCCTCGACCCCCACGCCCTCGAGGAGCACGACCCGGTCGGCCGACGGCTTGCTGAAGCCGTGGTCGCCGCTCGCGTGCACGGAGTCGACCCGGCCCGTGGCCGGCGGGGAGGTCCGTGCGCTGGGCGAGGGGTCCGTGACGGTCACCGAGGTCTCCTTCGGTCGATGGGTGCGACGGCGCGGCTCAGCCGTGCAGCTCGGCAAGAGCCTTGTCGATGCGGCGCGCCCGTGTCGAGGCCTGCTTGGCGCCGTCGACGTCGAGCACGAGGCGCCGTCGACGACCCGGGGGAAGGGCATCGTACGCCGTACGGGCGACGGGGTCGGCGTCGAGCGCGCGGGCGAGGTCCTCGGGCTCGACGACGACACGCGGCTCGGTGTCGAGCGCCAGCTCGACCTCCACCTCGGCGCCGACCTCGAGGCCCGCGGCCTCCCGGTTCGCCCGGCTCAGCCCCAGCAGGTGCCGGCCCCGCATGATCGCGACCCGGCTGCGCCACGTGTGGCCGTTCACGGAGATCGTCACCGGCGGCCGGGCGCCGCCGCCGAGGGCCTCGACCACCTCCGGCGGTACCTCGAGGCCCTTCATCTTTTCGGCGGGCTCGACGACGGCGCGGAACCTCATGACCACTCCTTCGCTGCCGTCGGCGCGGACGGCAGTCGCCCGGGTGAGGCGCGGGATCCCGGGGACGCACACCTCAGGCGCCGGCCGGGACGAGGCGGACGACCGGGTACTGCCGGTCGCTCTTGCTCTGGTGCTTGGCGATGGTCGGCGCGGCCGCGGCGATCGCCGGCCACACCCTGGCGCGCTCGGCGTCGTCGAGGACGTGCGCCGTCACGGGCGTGGTGCCGGACCCGTGCAGCTCGACCGCGACCTGCTCCGGGTGCGCGACAAGGTTCGCGAACCAGCCGGGGTGGCGCGTGCCGCCCCCCGACGCGACCACGAGCCGGCCGCCCGCGCCGTCGTCGAACCAGGCCAGCGGGTTCTCCCGCGCCTCGCCCGTGCGACGGCCGACGGTGTGCAGCACCAGGAGGTCCATGCCCATCATCTGTCCGCCCTTGCGGCGGATCTTCTTGGCGGTGCTCGCGTTGGCCTGCCGCTGGACCCACAGGGACAGAGGACCGGGGGTGCCCTTCGGGCGCTTCGTCGCCTGCTGCTGTGTCACGTCGTCACCCGACCTGGTCGATGCGGACCATGTTGCCCGCGGGGTCGCGGAAGGCGCAGTCGCGCACGCCCCACGGCTGCTCGGTGGGCTCGGAGACCACCTCGGCGTCGGCGGCCTGGAGCTTGGCGAAGACGCCGTCCAGGTCCTTCGTGCCGAGGATGATCGACTGGTAGCTGCCCTTGGCCATGAGCTCGCGGATGGTGCGGCGCTCGTCCTCGGTGACACCGGGGTCGGCGGCGGGCGGGGTGAGGACGAGGCGGGTCTCGGGCTGCGCCGGCGAGACGAAGGTCAGCCAGCGCATGTCGCCCTGGCCGACGTCCTGGACCAGCTCGAAGCCGAGCAGGTCACGGAAGAAGCCGAGGGAGGCCTCCGGGTCGGTGTGCGGGAGGAAGGTCGTGTGGATGGTGATGTCGATGTCGTTCGTGGAGTCGCTCATGGAATTCACGCTAGGTGGAGGTCCACGGCCGGCGCTTCTCGATTCCTGACCGGTCGGGTCGCCTGCTTCGTGACGCACGACGGCAGCTCCCCCGCCGCCGACGTCCGGGCCCGCCGCGCGTACTCGCTGGGCGACATCCCCACCAGCTCCGCGAACCGGGTGCTGAACGTGCCGAGCGACGACGACCCCACCTCGAAGCACACCTCCGTGACGCTCAGGTCGCCCCGGCGCAGGAGGGTCATCGCCCGCTCGATGCGCCGCGTCATGAGGTAGCTGTACGGCGACTCCCCGAACGCGGCCTTGAACTGCCGGCTCAGGTGCCCGGCGGACATGTGCACGCCGCGGGCCAGGGCCTCCACGTCCAGCGGCTGCGCGAACTCCCGGTCCATCCGGTCGCGCACGCGTCGCAGCAGCGCGAGGTCGCGCAGCCGGTCGGCGTCGTTGCTGGTCACGGTGCGATGCTTCCACGGCCCGCCGACGCCCGCGCGATGTCCTCGGCGGGCGTCAGCCGACCACCCGGGCGTGCACGTGCATGTCGTGCCACCCGTCGAGGTGCCGCACGGACTGCCGCAGCACGCCCTCGGCCTCGAACCCCGCCTTCTCGGCGACGCGGCACGACGACGCGTTGCCCGTGGAGTGCACCAGCTCGAGGCGGTGGAAGCCGGAGTCGAACGCCCACGCGGCGGCGACGTCGAGCGCGGCCGGCGCGACCCCCCGGCCCCGCGCCGCGGGGGCCGTCCAGTACGCGACGACGCCCACGCCGTGCGGGTCGAACGTCTTGACGACCATGCGTCCGAGCACGACGGCGTCGTCCGCGGCGTCGGCCACCGCCCAGCTCGACTCGCGCCCGTCGGCCCAGCCGGCGCGCCAGCCGTCGAGCACCTCGCGCGCCTCGTCGTCCGACTCCAGGACGCGCACGTGCCACCGCTGGATCGCCTCGTCGGCGTAGACGGCGCGCACCGCGGGGGCGTCCTCCGGCCGCCAGGGCCGCAGGCGCGCGCCCGCGGCGGGCACGTGGAGCACCGGCTGCTCGGGGTCGGTGAAGGGCGCGAACGTCACGGGCAGCAGGGTGGGCACCCGGCGATACTGGCACTCCGCCGGGGCGCGCGCCAGCACCGTTCCCGCAGGTCAACCGTGCTGGTGCCCGACAGCGGAACGGCGCGGTCCGTACCCGTCGCCCACCACGGGGCCGGAGGCGTCGTGCCCGCTGTCGTGAACGCCGTCGCGCCGCGACAGCGCCGCCGACGGCCCGGGCCGCGCGCCCGACCCCGGTTCGACGACGAGGAGCTGGCCCATCATCCCCTCGTCCTCGTGCAGCAGCATGTGGCAGTGGTACATGTACGGCAGCACGTCGTCCGTGTAGTCCTCGAACCGCATCAGCAGCCGGTAGGTGCGGCGCGGCTCCAGGTAGACGGTGTCCTTCGGGCCGGCGAGCCCGGGCGGCGGGGCCTCGCCGTCGATCGTGAGGACCCGGAACTGCACGTCGTGCACGTGGAAGCTGTGCGGCATCGGGATGGTGTTGCGCACCTCCCACACCTCGGTGCTGCCGACGGTCGCGACCTCGTCGATGCGGCCGGCGTCCATGCGCTCGCCGTTGATCGTGCGCTCGGCGAGGTCGAACGTGCGGGTCACGGTCGCGTCGTCCTCGTGCAGCGCGTCCTCGGCGGCGTGCTTCGAGCGCCCCCACGACGGCTCCGGCGACGGCGCGAGCTCGTCCGCCGCGCGCAGCTCCAGCACGTCGAACGCGTCGTTGCCGCCCATCGCGAACGGCGCGGCGACGCCGCCCAGGTCCACCTCCGCGGAGCGCAGCCGCGTCGTCTCGCCGGGCGTCATCGCGACCACCACCTCGGCCCGCTCCCCCGGCGCGAGGCGCACGTGGTCCAGCCGCACGGGGGCGCCCAGCAGCCCGCCGTCCGTGGCGACGAGGTCCATCCCCCGGTCCGCGAACCCGAGGGAGTACGTGCGCGCCGTCGACCCGTTGAGCAGCCGCAGCCGCACCCGCTCGGTCGTGACGCGCTGGTACGCGCCGGCGACGCCGTTCGTCACGACCGTGCTCCCGAGCGTGCCCGGCTCGCCGCCGTCGTCCTTCAGCACGAGCCGGCCGTCGTCGCCGATCACCTTGTCCTGCACGACGACCGGGACGTCGTCGACGCCGTACTCCCGCGGCAGGTCGGCGGCGCGCGACGCGTCGTCGTCGAGCAGGAAGAGTCCCGCGAGACCCCGGTAGACGTGCTCCTCCGTCTCGCCGTGCGGGTGCGGGTGGTACCAGAGCGTCGCGGCGGGCTGGTCGATCGTCCATGTCGGCCGCCACGTGGCGCCCGGCTCGACCGGCTGGTGCGGGCCGCCGTCCATCGACGCCGGCAGGTGCATCCCGTGCCAGTGCACGCTGGTCGTGACGTCCAGGTCGTTGGTGACCTCGACGGCGACCTGCTCGCCCCGCTCCGCCCGCAGCGTGGGGCCGAGGTACGGGCCGTCGAAGCCCCACGTCGGGGTCCGGGTGCCGGGCAGCAGCTCGGTCGTGCCCTCCTGCGCGGTGAGGCCGAACGTGCGCACCCCGTCCACCACCTCCGACTCCGCGAGCGGCGGGATCGGCAGCGCGCGGTCGAACCCCGGCTCGTCGACCGGTGTCACCGAGCCCGGGATCGCGCCGCACCCGGCGGCCAGGAGCGGGACGACGGCGGCGAGCGCCGTCGCGCGCAGCACAGCGCGCCGCGTCGGTCGCGGTGCCGGGCGCGGCGTCATCGGGCGCCGCCGCGGGCCTTCTGGACGCCGAGCGCGACGACCCCGGCGACCGCGCCCCAGCCGGCGTCCATCGCGAGCGCCGGGAGCGCCGCCCACGCGGCCGCGCCCTCGCCGCCCAGGCCGACGCCGCCGAACAGCGTCGAGACGAGCAGCCCGACGACGCCGGACGCGAGGCCCGTCATCGTCAGGGTGAGTACGGGGCGGGCCACGCGGCCGAGGCCGACGACGCCGATCCACACGACGGCGGTGAGCGCGATGATGCCGAGCGCCCGCGGCGCGCCCGTGCCGCCGAGGCCGGTGAGCCCGGTGAGCGGCCAGAGCAGCGCCAGCGACGCGAGCCCGGCGACGAGCGGCCAGGAGATGCCCGCGCGCGGCGGCGTCGGTGTCGAGGGCGGTACCGGAGGCTGTGGACGGGGCTGGGGAGACGGCTGGGGAATGGGCTGGTTCGAGGTCATGCCACGACCCTCCCCGCCGACGCGGGTGCGCCGCATCGGCCCGGGAGCGTCTCCTGATGTCGCCCCCGAGCGACAGCGACCCTGACCCGACCCCGACCTCCCCGCCGCCGACCAGGCGGTTGACACCGTTATCGGAAGGGATTCCGCCCGATAACGGTGTCAACCGCCTGTTCGGCACCCTCCGGGGGTGGCACCTAGCCTGGCGGCATGACCTCGTCCGCGACGGCGCCGCCGAGCCCGTGGGTGACCGACGTCGTGCTGGCGCTGGCGTCGACGCTCGTCGTGGCGGTCGTCATCGCGGCCGACCCGTCGGGCCAGGGCGACGCCGGCGCGGCGGCCTACCTGTTCGCGGCGGGGTTCGGCGCGCTGGTGCTGCTGCGCCGCGTCGCCCCGCGCACGATGCTCGTGCTCACGTTCCTCGGGGTGTGCGCCTACTACGCCCTCGGGTTCGCGCCGATCGGGATGGTGCTGCCCGCGGTCGCCGCCCTGTACGCGGCGGCGGAGCGCGGGCGCACCGCCTGGGCGGCGGGCACCGGCGTCGTGCTCGTCGCGGTCGCCACCTGGTTCCGCGTCACCGACGACGACGTCGACCCGAGCGTCACCCTCACGGCCTACGACCTGGTCACCAACGTCGCGCTGACGGCCGCGGCGGTCGCGCTCGGCGTCGCCGTCCGGCTGGCCCGGGAGGCCCGTGAGCGCGCCGCCCTGGTCCGCGAGCTCACGGCCGAGCAGGAGGCGCACGCCGCGCAGGAGCGGCTCCAGGCCGAGCGGCTTCGGATCGCCCGGGACCTGCACGACACCGTCGGCCACCACCTGTCGGTCGTCGCGCTGCACGCCGGCGTCGCGGACGAGGCGGTCGGGCGGGACGACGGCGCGGCGCACGACGCGCTCGCCCGGATCCGGGAGGCGGCGTCGGGCACCCTCGACGAGCTGCGCGCCACGGTGAAGGTGCTGCGCGAGCCCGCGCCCGACGCCGCGCCGCGAGGAGCCCTCGGCCTGGCGGGACTCGACGGCCTCGTCGCGCCGGTGCGGGCGGCCGGCGTCCAGGTGGAGGTGCGGGACGACGTCCCGGCCGGCGCGCTGAGCGACGCGATCGACGCCGCCGCGTACCGCATCGCCCAGGAGGCGCTGACCAACGTGCTGCGGCACGCGGACGCCCGGCACGTCCGGGTCGAGGCCGCCGTCGACGACGGGCGGCTGCGCCTGGCCGTGACCGACGACGGCCGCGGGTCGACCCCCGGCGCCGGGCCGGGAGCCGGGCTCGCGGGGATGCATGAGCGCGCGGGCCTGCTGGGCGGCACGCTCACCGCGGGCGACGCGCCGGGCGGCGGGTTCGCCGTCGTCGCCGACCTCCCGACGACGCTGCCCCGGTGAGGCCGGAGCCCGCTCGACGCGGCAGTTTCGGTTCGGCGCGGCAGTTCGGACTGCCGCGCCGAGCACGAACTGCCGATCTGACAGGGCCGACCGGCCAGACTGGAGCCATGATCCGGGTGGTGCTGGTCGACGACCAGGAGCTGGTGCGCGCCGGGCTGCGCCCGCTGGCGGAGCTCGACGGCGACATCGCTGTCGTCGGCGAGGCGGCCGACGGCCGCGCCGGCCTGTCGCGCGTGCGGGAGCTGCAGCCCGACGTCGTGCTGATGGACGTCCGGATGCCCGGCCTGGACGGCATCGAGGCGACGAGGGCGATCGTCGCCGACCCGGAGCTGCGCGCCGTCCGCGTGCTCGTCCTCACCACGTTCGACGAGGACGAGCACGTGGTCGAGGCCATCCGCGCGGGCGCGGCGGGCTACCTGCTCAAGGACGTCTCCCCCGGCGACCTGCGGACGGCGATCCGCACCGTGGCCGCCGGCACCTCGCTGCTGTCCCCCGCCGTCACGGCCGGGGCGATGCGGGCCGTCGCCGCCGCGCCGCCCCGGCTCGACGACGCCGCCGTCGCCGTCCTCACCGAGCGCGAGCGGGAGGTGCTCACCCTGGTCGGGCGCGGCCTGACCAACGACGAGATCGCCCGCGACCTGTACCTCAGCCCCGCCACCGCGCGCACGTACGTCAGCCGGCTGCTCGCCCGGCTGGACGCCCGAGACCGCGCCGCGCTCGTCGTGCTGGCCTACGAGACAGGGCTGGTGCGACCGGGCGCGTAGCACGCCGGCGACCGCCGCCGTGTCGAGCAGCCTGCGCGAGCCCTCGAGTGGCCGGGCGACACGGCTAGGGCCGGGACACCGCTCAGACCAGGCCGAGCTCCCGCGCTCGCACGCCCGCCTGGAACCGTGACCCGGCGCCGAGTGCGGCCATCAGCTCGGCGACGCGGCGACGGTACGTGCGCACGCCCATCCCCATGGCACGGGCGGCGGTCTCGTCCTTGACGCCCTGTCCGAGCAGGTCGAGCACCTGGGGCGCGATCGCGCGGATCTCGGCGATGCGGGCGTCGAACACCGCGAGGTCGGTCGCCGACCGCCAGGCCGCGTCGAACAGCGAGGTGACGCCCTGCACCGCCTCGGGCTGCGTGATCACGCTGTACGAGCGCCGTCCGGCCTGGACGTCGCCCGCGAGGATCACGAGCCGGCGGTCCAGGACGATCGTCTCGTTGATCTCGTCCGTGGTGATGCGCACCTGCGCGCCGTACCGGTCACGCAGCAGCTTCAGGTGCCGGGTGGCGACGGGGTCGAGCAGGACGCCCGACCGGTAGACCTTGCGGACGGTGGCCTCGCCCCGCGGCGGACGCTCGGCCACCAGGCCCTCCGCCCGGTGCGCCGCCTGCCAGGTGAAGAGGTCGTTGGCGGCGCACGCGACGTCGGTCGCGGTGGCGAACAGGTGCGCGGTGCGGGCGAGGAGCTCCTCCTCGCCCCGGACGATCGTGACGGCCTCTCCGGTCTGCATGCCCTCGATCCTGCACCCGGTGGCAGGGTCCTGCCAGGGTCGGCAACAACCTGCCATCGCCGCGGGCCGGGCGCGGGAGGCGCGGAGGCTGGACCGCATGACCACCACGACCAGCACCCCGTCCACCACGACGACCGCCCCCGCCGCCGCCGCCGGCACCTGGCGGCTCGGCGACCGCACCGTGAACCGCCTCGGCTTCGGCGCCATGCGCCTCATGGGCACGTTCGGCGCGGCGACCCCCCGGCCGCGGGAGGACGCGATCGCCGTCCTGCGCCGCGCCGTCGAGCTCGGTGTGAACCACGTCGACACCGCCGCCTTCTACTTCTTCCCCACCCGGTCGGCCAACGAGCTGATCGGGGCCGCGCTCCAGCCGTACGCCGACGACCTGGTGATCACCACGAAGATCGGCGCGTCCCAGTCGCGCGACGGCGCGTTCGAGCCCTACGCCCGACCCGACCAGCTGCGCGGCCAGGTCGAGGAGAACATCCGGCAGCTCGGCCTCGACCAGCTGGACGTCGTGAACCTGCGCTGGGGCACCGGCCTTACGACCGAGCCCGGTTCGGTGGCCGAGCACGTCGGCGCCCTCGCCGAGCTCCGCGACGCGGGCCTGGTCCGCAACATCGGCGTCTCCAACGTCCTGCCGGAGCAGCTCGACGAAGCCCTGTCGATCGCCCCGATCGTGTGCGTGCAGAACCGCTACGGGCTCACGGAGCGCACCGACGACGGACTCCTCGCGCGGTGCGGCGAGCTCGGCATCGCGTTCGTGCCGTTCTTCTCCATGGGTGCGGCGGTCCCCGGGGCCGTCCCGGGCGGCACCGCCGACGAGACCGGGGCGGAGCAGGTGGCCGACGTCGCGGCACGGCACGGCGCGACGCCGACCCAGGTGCGGCTGGCGTGGACCCTGCACCGCGGGCCGCACGTGCTCGCCATCCCCGGCACGGGCGACGTCGCGCACCTGGAGCAGAACGTCGCCGCGGCGGGCCTGCCGCTGACCGACGACGACCTCGCCGTCCTTGACGCGATCGCCTGAACCCACCCGAGCACCGCCGAACAGGCAGTTGTGCACCTTCTGACGCCTCGGAAGGTGCACAACTGCCTGTTCGGCACCTCGTCCGGCGGCAGTCTGGCTGGGGTACACGAAGACCTGTACCGTCGCGCCCATGGAGACCGTGACGCTCACGCACACCGCCGCGCTGGCGCGGCTCGGGCACGCACTGTCGGACGGCACCCGGACGCGCATCCTGCTCGTGCTGCGCGACGCGCCCGCCTACCCGTCCGACCTGGCCGCGACGCTGGGCGTCTCCAAGCAGGTGATGAGCAACCAGCTCGCGTGCCTGCGCGGCTGCGGCCTGGTCGTGGGGCGCCAGGACGGGCGCCGCACCGAGTACCGGCTGTCCGACCCGCACCTCGCGCACGCGCTCGGCGACATGCTGCGGCTGGCGCTCGTCGTCGACCCGGACTGCTGCGGGCCGGACTGCACCTGCGCCACGCCGGGCGCGCCCCACGGCCCCACCGGCGCGGAGGACGCCGCGTGAGCCACGACCACTCCCACGCGCACGGCGCCGCCGACCACCGGGGCCGGCTCGCGGTCGCGTTCGGCATCACGGCCGCGATCCTCGTCGCCCAGGCCGTGGGGGCGCTGCTCACCGGCAGCCTCGCACTGCTGGTCGACACGGCGCACATGCTCACGGACGCGGGCGGGCTGGCGCTCGCCCTGTTCGCCGCGCACCTGTCGCTGCGACCGGCGTCGCCGCAGCGCACCTGGGGCTACCGGCGGGCCGAGGTCCTGGCCGCGCTCGCGCAGGCGGCCGTGCTCCTCGTCGTCGGCGTGTACGTGCTCGTCGAGGCCGTGCTGCGGCTCGCCGAACCGCCGGAGATCCCGTCCACCCAGCTCGTCGTCTTCGGCGTCATCGGACTCGTCGGCAACCTGGCGTCGATGGCGGTGCTCGCCGGACGCCGGGACGCCAACCTCAACCTGCGCGCGGCGTTCCTCGAGGTGGTCAACGACGCGCTCGGCTCGGTGGGCGTCATCGTCGCCGCGATCGTCATCGCCACCACCGGCTGGCAGCAGGCCGATGCCGTCGCCGCGGTGCTCATCGGGGCGCTCATCCTGCCGCGCGCGGTGAAGCTGCTGCGCGCCGCGCTGTCGGTGCTGCTGGAGTCCGCCCCGCCGGGGCTGGACCTCGAGGAGGTGCGCGCACACCTGCTGCGCGTCGAGCACGTGCGCGACGTGCACGACGTGCACGCCTCCCTCATCGCCACGGGCCTGCCGATCCTGTCGGCGCACGTCGTGGTCGACTCGGGCTGCTTCACCGACGGGCACGCCGGCCGCATCCTCGACGAGCTGCAGGAGTGCGTGGCCACCCACTTCGACGTCGCCGTCGAGCACTCCACGTTCCAGGTGGAGCCGGACACCCACCCGGAGCACGAGCACCCCACGCACGCCTGACCTGCGGGCTCGCGGAGCTCCGTGCCCGATGCTGTGCTGGGCACATGTCCAGCAGCCCCGATGCCACCCCGACCGCCCACTCCGGCGAGCCGCACCCAGGCGAGCCGCACGCGAGCGGCCTGGCCCAGCGGCTGAACTGGCTGCGGGCGGGCGTGCTGGGCGCGAACGACGGCATCGTCTCCGTCGCGGCCGTCGTCGTGGGCGTCGCCGGCGCGACGCCGGAGCGGGCGCCGGTCCTCACGGCGGGGCTCGCGGCCCTGGTGGGTGGCGCGATCTCGATGGCGCTGGGCGAGTACGTGTCGGTGTCCAGCCAGTCGGACAGCGAGAAGGCGCTCATCGCCAAGGAGAAGCACGAGCTCGCGACCATGCCGGACGAGGAGTTCGACGAGCTCGTCGGCCTCTACCGTGGGCAAGGCCTCAGCGAGGGCACCGCCCGCCAGGTCGCGACCGAGCTCACCCACCACGACGCGCTCGGCGCGCACCTGTCCGCGGAGCTCAACATCGACCCCGACGACGTCGTCAGCCCCTGGCACGCCGCGTGGGCGTCGCTGCTCGCGTTCCTGTGCGGCGGCGTGCTGCCCATGCTGGCCGTGCTGTTCGTCCCGGAGCCGTGGAAGATCGCCGGCACGTTCGTCGTCGTGCTCGCCGCCCTCGGCACGGCCGGCTCGATCGCCGCGTGGATCGGCGGGTCGTCGCGCACCAGGTCCGTCACGCGCGTCGTCGTCGGGGGCGCGCTGGCGCTCGGCGTCACCTTCGGACTCGGATCGCTGCTCGGCACCACCGGTGTCGTCTGACCCTGTCCTCCGCCCCTCACCCAGGAGTCCCCGTTGCCGACCTCGCACGCCGCCACCGACCTCGCCCCGCGCCTCGGGCGCACCGTGCTGTACCAGCTGTACCCGCAGAGCTTCGCCGACACGAACGGCGACGGGATCGGCGACCTCGCCGGGATCACCGCCCGGCTCGACTACCTGGAATGGCTGGGCGTGGGGGCCGTCTGGCTCGACCCGTGCTTCGTGTCCCCGTTCGCCGACGCCGGGTACGACGTCGCGGACTTCCTGACCATCGCACCGCGCTACGGCACCAACGAAGACCTGGCGGAGCTCGCCGAGGAGGCCGGGCGCCGCGGCATCGCCGTGCTGCTCGACCTCGTCGCCGGGCACACCTCCGACCAGCACCCGTGGTTCACCGCCTCCGCGGACGACCCGGACGACGACCGGTACGTGTGGAGCGACGTCCCCGTCGACGGCTTCGAGCCCGGCCCGGGCCGCCGCGGCGGGTTCTTCCTGCCCAACTTCTTCCCCGTGCAGCCGGCGCTGAACTTCGGGTTCGCACGCCAGCACCCCGACGAACCGTGGCGCAGCAGCGTCGACGCCGCAGGCCCGCAGGCGAACCGCGCCGCGCTGCGCGAGATCATGGCGCACTGGTTCGACCTGGGCGTCGCGGGGTTCCGCGTCGACATGGCGGCGTCGCTCGTCAAGGACGACCCGGGCCTGGTCGAGACCGGACGCCTGTGGCGCGAGAACCGCGCCTGGCTCGACGCCGCCTACCCCGGCCGCGTGCTGATCAGCGAGTGGGGCGACCCGCGCGTCTCCGTGCCGTCCGGCTTCCACGCCGACTTCTTCCTCCAGTTCGGGGGCGACGACGACGGCCTGCCGCTGCGCTCGCTGTGGAACAACGGCGCCGGCACGGTGCAGCCGTCGTGGGGCGAGGTGCCCAGCTGGGCCGACGCCGAGGCGCGGGGCGACGCGGGCACGTTCGTCCGCGCCTGGGAGGAGGCGACCGGCGCGATCGCGGCCGCCGGGCGCGGCGGGCTCACCGGCCTGCCGACGTCGAACCACGACTTCACGCGGCTCGTGGCCGGGGCGCGCGACGCCGAGCAGGCACGCGCGGCGCTCGTCCTCACCCTGACCTGGCCGTCGATGCCGTCGGTCTACTACGGCGACGAGATCGGCATGCGCTTCGTCCCCGACACCCCCACGCTCGAGGGCTCCCGGCTCAACCCGACCTACGACCGGGCCTGCTCGCGCACCCCGATGCAGTGGGGCGACATCCCGGCCGGGCGTCTCGGCCCCGACGTCGCGGAGTCCCGGTACCTGCCGCAGGACCCGGACCCCGACCGGCCCACCGTGGCCGCGCAGCTCGACGACGAGGGCTCGCTGCTGCACCTGGTGCGGCGGCTCGCGCACCTGCGCACCGCGGACCCGCGGCTCGACGCCGCCGCCGACGTCGGGGTGCTCGCCACCGGCTACCCGTTCGCCTACCTGCGCGGCGGCACGCTCGCCGTCGTGCTCAACCCGGGCCGCGCGGCCGTGTCGATCGCGGTGCCCGGAGCCGGCGCGGCCCGCGAGATCGAGACGGGCGGGCTGAGCAGGGACGGCGACGTCGTGCACCTCGACGGGCACGGGTACGCCGTACTCGACCTCGCGTGAGCGTGTCAGGGGGTCGCAGCACCCTGGGCGCATGGAGCTCGAGGTACGCGGCGAGGTGTTCCAGTGGCGCGGCCCGGCCCCGTACTACTACGTGGCCGTTCCCGACGCGGAGGCGGAGCGGATCGCCGCCGTCGCGCCGCTGGTCACCTATGGCTGGGGCGTCGTCCCCGTGACCGGTCGCCTCGGCGCGACGACCTTCACCACGTCCCTGTTCCCCAAGGACGGCGGCTACCTGGTGCCGCTCAAGGACGCCGTGCGCCGGCCCGAGGGCGTGGACGACGGCGACGAGGTGGTCGTGCACCTCACCCTGGACGGGGTGTGACCCCGGCACGAGGTAGTCCAGATCTCGCCGAGGTAGTCCCTCGCGGCTACCGCGCGAGGCCGTCGACGAACGCGACGGCGGCGTCGGAGATCTGCGCACGGGCGTCGTCGTGGGAGATCGTCGGGGTGCCGTCGCCGGGCTGCGGACCGTAGTCGCCGAAGTACGCGTGCACCCCGCCCTCGACGACGGTGAACGCGGCGTCGGCGGGCAGGTCGGCGCGCGAGGCGTCGATCTTCGCCGGGGTGGCGAGGCCGTCCTCGCTGCCCGAGACGGACTCGACGGCGGCGGTCAGCGTGCGGCTCACGTCGCCCGCCGGGTAGGAGGCGAACAGCAGCAGACCGGCCGCGGGCGCCTCGGCGTCGTCGGCAGGGCCGTCGGAGGCGTCCGCCTCCATGGCCGCGACGGTGCCGCCCAGCGAGTGACCGCCCACCACCCAGCGGTCCGCGTCCACCGCCGAGCGGGCGTCGTCGAACGCGCCCATGGCGAGGAACGCGATGCCGAGCGGCTGCTTCGCCACGACGACGGTGTGCCCGGCCTCGGCCAGCGGCCGCAGCACCGCCGCGTACGCGCGGGCGTCGACCCGCGCGCCGGGCTGGAAGAAGACCGCCGTGCCGTCGCCGCCGTCCGCGGGCGCGAGGACGTACCGGGTGGCGCCGTCGGTGACCGTCACCGCGTCGTCCGAGCGCATCGCCGCGAGCGCCGGCTCGACCGCGCCGAACGGGCGCAGCCACGCGATCAGCACGACCCACGCCGCCCCGCCGACGAGGAGCACCACGCGCACCACGCGACGCCAGCCGGGCCGCGACGAACGACGGCGCAGCGCCCGCACCCCCGCGACGACCGCCCCCGCGAGGGTCAGTACCAGCAGCACCGCGTACGCGGGGTGGCCGTGCACGACGACGCCCCACGCCGTGGCGCACGCCCACACGACGACAGCGACGGCGGCGGCCGCGACGACAAGCGTCGTCACGCGCAGCCAGGAGGGGGCGGGGGCGGGATCCGGGGTGTTCGGCACGCGAAGAGTCTGACACCCGCGCGGGGCGCCGCGGGTATCGTCTGACCGCCACCTGCAACGTTGGAGGATCTCCCCCGTGACCGACCTGTCCACGACCACGCCCGACCTCGCCCTCGACGCCGTCGTCGACCTCGACGTCCCCGGCCCCACGATCAGCCGCCACCTGTACGGGCACTTCGCCGAGCACCTCGGCCGGTGCATCTACGAGGGTTTCTGGGTGGGCGAGGACTCCGACATCCCGAACGTCGGCGGCATCCGCACCGACGTCGTCGAGGCGCTGCGCGAGCTGGCCATCCCCAACCTGCGCTGGCCGGGCGGCTGCTTCGCCGACACGTACCACTGGCGCGACGGCGTGGGCCCGGCGGCCGACCGCCCGCGCATCGTCAACACCCACTGGGGCGACGTCGTCGAGGACAACTCCTTCGGCACGCACGAGTTCATGGCGCTGTGCGACCTGCTCGGCACGGCCCCCTACATCTCGGGGAACGTCGGCTCCGGCACGGTGCAGGAGACCGCGGACTGGGTCGAGTACCTGACCCGCGGCGACGACTCGCCGATGGCGCGCCTGCGCCGCGAGCACGGTCGTGACGAGCCGTGGGGCGTGTCGTTCTTCGGCATCGGCAACGAGCCGTGGGGCTGCGGCGGCAACCTGCGCGCGGACCAGTTCGCGTCGCTCGCGCGGCAGCACGCGACGTACGCGCGGGACCACGGCGGCAACAAGCTGGTGCGGGTCGCGGCGGGCGCGTCGGACGACGACTACGCGTGGACCGAGACGCTCATGCAGCAGGTCGCGAAGCTCGGCGACGCGGACCCGCGCGACCTGTGGCAGATGGTGTCGTTCCACTTCTACACGTTCGCCGGGACGTGGGGCGACAAGGGTGCCGCCACCGAGTTCACGCGTGACGAGTACTGGGCCACGATGCGCAAGGCGCTCGACGTGCGCCGCATCATCGCCGGCCACTCGGCCGTGATGGACGCCTACGACCCGGAGGCCAGGCTCGGGCTCGCGCTCGACGAGTGGGGCACCTGGTGGAACGTCGAGAAGGACACCAACCCCGGCTTCCTGTACCAGCAGAACGCGATGCGCGACGCGCTGGTCGCGTCGGTGCACTTCGACGCGTTCCACGACCACGCCCGCCGGCTGCGCCTCGCGAACATCGCGCAGACGGTGAACGTGCTGCAGTCCATGCTGCTCACCGACGGCGCGAAGATGATCAAGACGCCCACGTTCCACGCCTTCGCCATGAGCGCGGGCCACCACGACGCGGCGAGCCTGCCGGTGCGCGAGCGGTCGCCGCGGGCCACGCACGACGTCGACGGCACGGCGGTCGGGACGGTCTCGGCGTCGGCGTCCACGAAGGACGGCGCGGTGCTGGTGTCGCTGACCAACCTCGACCCCGACGCCGGCGCCACGGTGCGGATCGACCTGCGCGGCCACGCGGTGAGCGACCCCGTCGCCACCGTGCTCGCCGCCGACGACCCGGCCGCGCACAACACCTTCGACGCGCCCGACGCCGTCGCGCCGTGCCCGCTCGACGGCGTGCGCCTCGACGGTGGCGTCCTCACCGTCGAGCTGCCGCCGGCGGCCTTCGCGACGGTGCGCCTCACCGTGAACGCGTAACCACATTACGAGACAGATGGTCCCACCGAACGGACATCGGGTGTAGACCTGGGGCATGACCAGCCCTGACGTCGAGGACCCCGTCGCCGAGCATCCCTACTGGCGGCGGAACCTCGCGGTCGGCACGGTCGGGTCGTTCACCACGCTCGTCGCGATGACGCTGCTGGTGCCGTTCCTGCCGGAGTACGTGCGGCAGCTCGGCGTGGACGACCCGGGCGCCGTGGTGCGCTGGTCGGGGATCGCGTACGGGGCCACGTTCCTCACGGCAGCGCTCACCGCACCGCTGTGGGGCGCCCTCGGCGACCGGTTCGGCCGCAAGTCCATGCTGGTGCGCGCCAGCCTGGGCATGGCGGTCGCGATGACCCTGCTCGGGTTCGTGCAGAGCGTCGAGCAGCTCGTCGCGGTCCGGCTGCTGGTCGGTCTGCTCGGCGGCTACTCCTCCGGCGCCACCATCCTCGTCGCCGCGCAGACGCCGAAGGACCGCAGCGCCTGGGCGCTCGGCGTGGTGTCGTCGGGCATCCTCGCGGGCAACGTCGTCGGGCCGCTGGTCGGCGGCTTCGTGCCCGCGTGGGTGGGCATCCGGCCGACGTTCGTCGTGTGCGGCGCGGTGATCTTCCTGGCGTTCCTCGCCACGACGTTCCTGCTCCGCGAGCCCCGCACCGCCCTGCGCACACCCCGTGCGGAGGCAGCCCCACGCCGCGGCGTGTGGGCGCAGGTGCAGCGCCCGGGCGCGGTCGTCGCGCTCCTGGCGACGTCGAGCCTGCTGCTGTTCTCGACGATGTCGATCGAGCCGATCGTCACCGTCTACGTCGAGGACCTGGGCCAGCTCTCGCACGCCGCCGGCGTCGCGGGGATCCTCGTCGCGCTGACCGCCGTGGGGAGCGTCGTCGCGGCGCCGCGGGTGGGCCGGCTCGCGGACCGGGTCGGGCACACGCGCGTGGTCGTCGCCTGCCTCGCGGCGGCGGGCGTGCTGGCCTTGGCGCAGGCTCTCGTGTCGAACGTCTGGCAGCTCGGCGTGCTGCGCGTGCTGCTCGGCCTGAGCCTCGGGGGCCTGCTGCCGTCGATCACCGCGGCCGTGCGCCACCTCGCCCCGCCGGACGCCGTCGGCCGGGTGCTGGGGCTGGGCGTGTCCGCGCAGTACGTGGGGCAGGTCGCCGGGCCCGTGCTCGGCGGCCTGGTCGCCGCGCAGGCCGGCCTGCGCGCCGTCTTCGTCGCCACCGCCGTCGTGCTGCTCGCCGCGGCGGCGCTCAACCTGGTGGTCCTGCGCCGGAGCCGGCACGGAATTCCGTCGACCGACGCGCCGGAGCCCACGACACTCCGAGCATGACGATCACGCGCCTCGACCCCGCCGGCCTGCACCCGACGCCGGGCTACCACCACGTCACGGTCGTGGAGGCGGGACGGACGGCGTACCTGGCGGGGCAGTGCCCGCTCGACGCCGCGGGCACGCTGGTCGGGCCCGGCGACCTCGCGTCGCAGGTCGACCAGGTCGTCGCCAACGCGTTCCTGGCGCTCGACGGCGCGGGCGCCGCGCCCGGCGACGTCGTGCGGTCCGTCGTCTACGTCCGCAGTGACGACCGCGGCGACCTCGCCGCGGTCTGGCAGCGCCTGCTCGACTCGCCCCTGGCCGCCGCGTTCACCAGCGCCAGCACGCTGCTCGGGGTGGCCCAGCTGGGGTTCCCCGGGCAGCTCGTCGAGGTGGACCTGACCGCCGCGCTCCCGCCCTCCGCCTGAGATCGCCACGCCAGTCGTCCGATGAATCCTTCCAATCGACGATTGAATCGTGCTAATTTCCCGTGGCATGACCACATCGGCCGCAATGACGCGGCGCACGTTCGGGAAGCTGGCCGGGATCACTGCAACAGCCCTGCTGCCGTGGGTCCCGGCCCCACGCGCCGCCGCCTCGGGTCCGCCTGAGGTCGTCGAGACGGACACGCACGTCGTCGTGGACAACGGCCTCGTCCGCCTCACCGTCGACAAGTCGAATGGTCGGACCACCTCGCTCGTCCACGACGGCGTGAACCTGGTCGGCCGCGGCAACTACGACATGAACACCGTCCGCGAGGGCGGCGGCCTGCCGCTCCCGCCGGCGGACAACCACCTCACCGTCCGGGTCGAGCAGGACTTCGTCGACGTCGCGTACCACCACAGCCCGTCCGGCGACATGCCGTGCTGGCTGGTGCGGCACCACGTCGTGCGCTCCGGCGAGGCGGGGATCCACCTCGCCTACAGCTACGACCACCCCGCCGCGCTGCACGGCTTCCGCACCGACCAGCACCGCTACGTCTTCTACACGGCCGGCGGCGTCTTCACGCACGCGTCGGTGGAGGACGACGCCGACGCCGTCCGGTGGCGCGAGTCCGCGGCGCGCATGCCCACGGGCGGCGAGATCTCGCGCGCCGAGATGGTCATGGACGCGACCTACGACCTCGAGGGCACCGGCTCCGCCTACCCGCGCCGCTACTACACGAAGTACGACTGGGCCGTGTCCATGAAGGACCACAGCCTGCACGGGCTGTACGGCGGCGGCTTCGGCATGTGGGCGGCGCTGCCGAACCTGGAGGGGTTCAGCGGCGGCCCGGTGCGCCAGGACCTGATCCTGCACCAGACCGGCGACACACCGGTGCTGCTCGTCGAGCCGCAGGCCACCCACTACGGCGCCCCGCCGGTGCGTGTCGCCGCCGGGCAGGCGTGGCAGAAGACGTACGGCCCGTACTTCGTCTACGTCAACAAGGGCGACGACCCGCGGGCGATGCGCCGCGACGCCGCCCGCCAGGCGCGGTTCGAGCGGCACGCGGAGTTCTACGACCGGCTCGCGATCGAGGGCTGGTCGCCCTCCACGGAGCGGTCCCGCGTGCGCGGCACGGTCCGCGTCCCCGGCGTGCCGAACCTCGAGGGCGCCGTCGTCGTGCTCTCCGACAACGCCACCCCCATGCAGGACTCGGTGCTCGGGTACAACTACTGGGCCGACGTCGAGGAGGGCGGCCGGTTCACGATCGACCACGTGCGGCCCGGCACCTACCGCCTCACCGTCTACGGCGGCGGCCTCTGGGGCGAGTACGTGATCGACGACGTCGCGGTCGGGGCCGCGCAGGAGGTCACGCTGGGCCGCATGCTGTGGGAGCCCACGAGCCACGGGCGCACGGTGTTCCAGCTCGGCACGCCCACGCGGGACTCCCGGGAGTTCCGCCACGGCCGCGAGTTCCGGCGCTACGGCCTGTTCGAGTCGTTCCACGACGACTTCCCCGACGGCGTCACGTACACGGTCGGGAAGAGCAGCCCGCAGGACTGGAACTACATCCAGTACCAGCGGTCGTACCCGGTGCAGGCGCCGGAGGGCACGGTGCTGCCCGAGGACGCCGACGGCGTCTGGCTGTTCGACTTCGGCACCGCGTCCAGCCCGGTCGCCGAGGGCTACCAGCGGGTCGCGCAGAACACCCTCTACGCCGCGGGCGGCGGGTTCGGCCTCGACCGCGCCGTCGCCTCCCGGGACCGCGGGTCCGACGGCGACCTGCAGCGCGACTTCGTCGTCGGGTCCGGCTACACCTTCGCGGTGGACCTGCCCGACGGCGAGTACGAGGTCACCGTGCTCTCCGGCGACGACATCGCGGCGAACAAGTCGACGATCTCGTTCGCCGGCGGGGAGCCCGTGGCGCTCGACGCGGCGCGCGGCGAGTACGCCGTGCACACCGCGACGGTGACCGTCACCGGCGGCCGGCTCGACCTGCTGGCCGGCGGCGACGGCCGGATCAACGCCGTGGAGATCCTCGCCGCGGAGGCGGCACTCCCGGTGCTCGAGGGTCTCGAGGTCGACGGCGCGGACCTGGTGCCCGGCTTCAGCACCTTCCGGTCCGACTTCGCCGTGGACCTGCCGTGGGACCAGGCGTCCGTCGTCGTCCGGGCCACGGGCCGCGGGAGCGCGCAGGTGACGATCGGGGGCGACGTCGTGCCCGAGGCGGGGCTCGCCGTGCCCCTGTCCGCGCAGCGCACCGTCCTCGAGCTCGTGGTGAGCGGCGACGGCGGGTCGACGACGCCGACGACGTACCGGCTGCACGTCACCCGGCAGGAGAGCCCGTGGCGCATCCTGTTCGACCTCGACCGCGCGCCGGCGGCGGGCGCGCAGGCCACCCTGACGATCGCGCTGGCGGCGTGGGCCATGGGCTCCGCGCTGCCCGTGCCGCCCGAGAACAGCAACCTCACGATCACGGTCAACGGGGAGCCGTTCGTCTGGACCTTCGGGCCCGAGGACGCGAAGGGCGCCACCTACCGCAGCGCCCGCAGCGGGCGGAACTACACCCGCGAGATCGCCTTCGACGCCGGGCTGCTCAAGCCGGCCGGCAACGAGATCACGCTGCAGATCAACGCCGGCGCCGAGCACCTGTGGAACGAGGCGGCCTACGACGCCGTCCGGCTCGAGATCGCCTGACCGACGCCGAACATGCAGTTGCGCACGTTCTGGAGTCCCAGAGCGTGCGCAACTGCATGTTCGGCGCCGTCCTAGCGGCCAAGGCCATCGCGGGACACGACGTCGGGCCGCAGGTCCAGCCGCCGCAGCAGCTGCGCGTTGAGCGCCACCACCACCGTGGACAGCGACATCAGCAGCGCCCCGACGGACATCGGCAGCACGAACCCGACGCCCGCGAGGACGCCCGCCGCCAGCGGCACGGACAGCAGGTTGTAGCCGGCCGCCCACCACAGGTTCTGCTTCATCTTGCGGTAGCCGGCCCGCGAGAGCTCGATCACGGACAGCACCGACCGCGGGTCGTCGCTGGCGAGGACGACGCCCGCCGACGCGATGGCGACGTCCGTGCCCGCGCCGATGGCGATGCCGACGTCGGCCTGCGCGAGCGCCGGGGCGTCGTTGACGCCGTCGCCGACCATCGCGACCCGCTTGCCCTCGGCCTGCAGCCCCGCGACGCGCGCCGACTTGTCCTCCGGCCGCACGCCGGCGAAGTACCGGTCGATCCCGAGCTCGTCCGCCACGGACCGGGCCACGGCCTCGGCGTCGCCCGTGATCATCACGACCTGCACGCCCAGCCGGTGCAGCGCCTCGACCGCCTCCGCGGCCTGGGGCCGCACCTCGTCCGCGAGCTTCAGCCCGCCGACGACGGCGCCGTCCCGCAGCACGTGCAGGATGATCGCGCCGTCGCCGCGCCACGCCTCGGCCTCCGCGACCTCGTCGGCCCGCTGCTCCTCGAGCAGCCGCGGGCCGCCGACGCGCACCTCGTGCCCGTCGACCGTCGCGACCACGCCGACGGCGGGCGACGACGAGAAGTCCGTCGCGCGCGGGACGTCGAGGCCGCGGGCCTCGGCCGCCCGGACGATCGCCTTCGCGAGCGGGTGCTCGCTGTCCGCCTCGGCTGCCGCCGCCAGCCTCAGGACGGCGTTCTCATCCAGCCCGGCGTCCAGGTCGGCGGTGACGGCCACCTCGGCCACGGTCGGCTCGCCCTTGGTGAGCGTGCCGGTCTTGTCGAAGAGGACGGCGCCCACGGTGCGCATGCTCTCGAGCGCCAGCCGGTCCTTGATGAGCACGCCGCCGCGGGCCGCGCGCTCGGTCGCGATGGAGACCACCAGCGGGATGGCCAGGCCCAGCGCGTGGGGGCAGGCGATGACGAGGACGGTGATCGTCCGCACGACGGCGTCGTCGGGCATCCCGACGGCCGTCCACGCGATCGCCGTCACGATGGCCGCGCCCAGCGCGAACCAGAACAGCCAGCCTGCCGCGCGGTCCGCGAGGCGCTGGGCCCGCGACGACGAGGCCTGCGCCTCGGCGACCAGGCGCTGGATGCCCGCGAGCGCCGTGTCGTCGCCGGTCGCGGTGACCTCGACGCGCAGGCCCGAGTCGGTCGCGACCGTGCCGGCGGTGACGGCGTCGCCGACGGTGCGGCCCACCGTGCGCGACTCGCCGGTGACCATCGACTCGTCCATCTCCGCGCGGCCGTCGACCACGCGGCCGTCGGCGGGGACGCTCCCGCCGGGGCGCACCAGGACCACGTCGCCCACGCGGAGGTCCGACGGCGACACCGGGACGACCTGCTCGCCCCCCGTGCCCTGCTCGACGCGCTCCGCCTCGTCCGGCAGCAGCGCCGCCAGCGAGTCGAGCGCCGAGGTGGTCTGCGCCAGCGAGCGCATCTCGATCCAGTGGCCCAGCAGCATGATGACGACCAGCAGCGCGAGCTCCCACCAGAAGTCGAGCTGGTGGTCGAGCAGGCCGAGGCTCGCGCCCAGCGACGCGAGGAACGCCACCGTGATCGCCAGGCCGATGAGCAGCATCATCCCGGGCTTGCGCGCTCGGAGCTCCGACACCGCCCCCGTGAGGAACGGCCGGCCGCCCCACACGTAGATCACCGTGCCGAGCACCGGGGAGACCCAGCCGACCCACGCCGCGTCGGGCAGCTCGTAGCCGAGCACCATCGCGAACATCGGCGACAGCGCGACCGTCGGCACCGCCAGCGCCAGCATGATCCAGAACAGCCGCCGGAACTGGCCCACATGATCGCCGTGGCCGGCGTGACCTCCGTGGTCTCCATGGCCTCCGTGACCGGCCATGTCCTGGCCCGCGTGCGCGTCGTGCCCGGCGTGGGTCGTCATGTCGTGGCCGGTCAAGTCGTGGCCGGCGTGCGCGTCGTGGTCGTGCTCCAGGACGCGCGCAGGGTCGGGGCGGCGATGCCCCGTGTGCTGGTCGTGAGAGGAGTGGTCCACAGCTCGATCCTTGCCTCGGACGGACGGGTTCGCGATCTCGACGTATACCCCTATGGGGTATCTGGTTCCTCTAAACATATACCCCTCCCTGGTATTCCGCGACCCCCGTCGAGCTGCCGTCGCGACGGGTACCTGCGACCACACCCTTGCGACCCCTCTACAACGATGGAAAGATTCCCCGGGCACGCGAACGCTCACTGAGAGACCTCGACGAAGAGGAGCACCATGAACGCCCGCACCGCCTGGACCAGACTCGTCGCCGGCGCCACCACCGCCCTGACCGCCGCCGCCCTGGTGGCCGGCTCCGCCGTCGTCGCGACCGCACCCGCCGGAGCCGCCGACTACCCCGGGCCCGGCGTCGTCACCGGCGACACCGGGGTGCACGACCCCGAGGTCGTGAAGAGACCCGACGGCTCGTACCTCGTCGCCAGCACCGGCGAGGGCATCCGCCTCAAGACGTCCACCGACCGCACGCGCTGGACGGAGGTGGGCGCCGCGTTCCCGGGCGGCACCCCGTGGGCCGACGCGTACACCGGCGGCAGCACGCACCTGTGGGCGCCGGAGATCCACTACGCGAACGGCCAGTACTACCTCTGGTACTCGGCGTCGTCGTTCGGCGTGAACCGGTCGGCGATCTTCCTGGCCACCAGCCCGACCGGCGACCCGGGCACCTGGACGGACCGCGGCAAGGTCGTGGAGTCGAGCACCTCCGACGACTTCAACGCCATCGACCCCGCGCTCGTCGTCGACGACGACGGCCGGTGGTGGCTGAGCTTCGGCTCGTTCTGGTCGGGCATCAAGATGATCCGCCTCGACCCGACGTCGGGCCTGCGCTCGGGCACCGCGTTCCACTCCATCGCCGGGCGCGGGGGCGGCGCGATCGAGGCGCCCACGATCCACCGCCGCGGCGCCTACTACTACCTGTACGTCTCGTTCGACGCCTGCTGCCAGGGCGCCGACTCCACCTACCGGGTCATGGTCGGCCGCTCGACGTCGGTCACCGGCCCCTACGTCGACCGCGCCGGCGTCCCCATGACCCAGGGCGGCGGCACGCAGGTCCTCGCCGGGCACGGGTCGATCCACGGGCCCGGCCACCAGACCGTCTTCTCCGACGTCGACGCCGACGTGCTGATGTACCACTACTACGCCGACTCGGGCGCGTCGTTCCTCGGCATCAACCTGCTCGGCTACGACGACGCCGGCTGGCCGTACGTCTACTGACCCCGCCCCCACCGTGACGCCGAACAGGCGGTTGACACCGTTATGGGACGAAGAACGGCCTCGTAACGGTGTCAACCGCCTGTTCGGCACACGGAGGGACGGTCGGGCGGGAACAATCGCGGGAGGCGGCGCGTTGGGGCAGGGCCCGTACGCCGTACGAATCGAGGTCCCGTGCCCCAGCCCTCCCCGCAGGTCTCCCCCGCCCGCACCGCCGTCGTCGTCACCAGCGCGGTCGAGGAGGAGCAGGCCGCCCTCGACGCGGCATGGTCGCGACGCACGGCGGTGCTCGAGGACCTGGAGGGCACGCTGGCCGCGGCCCGCCCGGAGGACGCCGCCGCCCGCGCGCGGATCGCGCGGCTGCGGGCCCGGCGCGCGGAGCTGCGGGCCGCGGACCACGGCCTGGTCTTCGGCCGGCTCGACGGCGACGACGGCTCGGTGCGGCGGCTCGGCCGCGTCGGGCTGCCCGGCGCCACCGAGGACGACGAGCCGCTCGTCGTGGACTGGCGCGCCGCCGCCGCGCGGCCGTTCTACACGGCGACGCCGGTGGACCCGCAGGGAGTGCGCCGCCGGCGGCACGTGCGCACCCGCGGGCCGGAGGTCGTCGGCGTCGACGACGAGCCGCTCGACGGCGGCCTCGACGACTCGGGCCTCGTCGGCGAGGGGGCGCTGCTCGCCGCGCTCGACGAGCGGCGCACCGGGCGGATGGGCACCGCCGTCGCGACCCTGCAGCGCGAGCAGGACGACGTCGTGCGCGCCGACGCCCGCACGCCCCTGGTGGTGCAGGGCGGGCCGGGCACCGGCAAGACCGTGGTGGCGCTGCACCGCGTCGCGTACCTGCTGTTCGCGCAGCCGCACCTGGCGGAGCGGGGCGTGCTCGTGCTGGGGCCGTCGACGCGCTTCCTCGACTACATCGCCCAGGTGCTCCCGGCGCTCGGGGAGACGGCGGTCGTCTCCGCCACCTGCGACTCGCTCGTGCCGGGCGTGCTCCCCGCGCGCGCCGAGGGGCGCGACGTCGCGGAGGTCAAGGGCCGGTCGTCGTGGCTCCCGGCGCTGCGCCGGTTCGTCACGTCGCTCGAGCCCGACGACGGCCCGCTCGCCCTCGTGCTCGACGGCGAGGAGTACGTGCTGCCCGCGGCCCAGGTCGCCGCGGCCCGCCGCGCCGCCGCCGGGGCCGGTGCGTACCACCGGGCCCGCGACCGCGTGACCGAGCGCGTGCACGACCTCCTCGTCGACGCCGTCGCCGACCGCCAGGCGGAGCTGCTCGCCCGCGCCGAGGAGGGGTTCGAGGACGTGCTGGGCCAGCTCGACGCCCGGCTCGCCGCCGACGACGACCGCGCCCTGCCCACCGGCGCGACGGGCTCCGACGTCGACGGGATGCTCTCCGAGGCCGACCTCGAGGCGCTGCGCGCGCGGGTCGCCGCCGACCGCGGGGTCGCCGCGACCCTCGAGGCGTGGTGGCCGCGGCGCGACCCGGCCGCCGAGCTCGCACGCCTGCTGCACGACCGGGGCCTCCTGGCCGCGCACGCCCCCGACCTCACCGCCGCGGAGATCGCGCGCGTCGTCGCCGAGCCGGCGGGCGGCGCGGACGGCTGGGCGAGCAGCGACGTCCCGCTCCTCGACGCCCTCGCCGACCTGCTCGGGGACCCCCTGGACGACACGTCCGGGCCCGACGACGACGCCCACGACGGCGCCTTCGTCGCCGCGCGGGCCGCCGCCCGCCGGGACTGGACGTACGGGCACGTGGTGGTGGACGAGGCGCAGGAGCTGTCCGGCATGCAGTGGCACATGGTGGTGCGCCGCTGCCCCACCCGGTCGGTGACCGCCGTCGGCGACATCGACCAGGCGTCGTCCGCGCACCGCCAGACCGACTGGAGCGAGGCCGTGGGCGACGCGCTCGGCGACCGCTGGCGGCGCGCCGACCTGACGATCTGCTACCGCACGCCGCGGGAGGTCATGGAGCTCACCGTCCCCGTGCTGCGCCGCGCGGGCAGCCGCAACGCCCCGCCGCGCGCCGTCCGGTCCGCACCGATCGCGCCGTGGCGTGCCGAGGCCGACGACGCCACCTGGCCGGGCGTCGCCGCCGACGCCGTCGCCGGGATGGCCGGGCGGTACGACGGCGGCACGGTCGGCGTCGTCGCCCCCGCGGCCCGGCTCGCCGCGCTGCGCCGCGCCCTGCCCGACGACGTGCCCGCGCTCACCGCGACCGACGCGAAGGGCCTCGAGTGGGACGCCGCCGTCGTCGTCGACCCCGACGGCATCGCCGCCGAGCCGCGCGGCTGGAACGGGCTCTACGTGGCCCTCACCCGGTGCACCCAGGAGCTCGCCCAGGTGGTCGTTCGGGCCGGTGGGACGACGGTCCGCACCCTCTGACCTTCCTCAAATCGCCTGCGGGGCGCCGGGGCCGGCCACCAGGATGACGTGCGAGATCAACCGCCGTGAGCTGTGAAGCGAGGAATTCCCATGCGCGTCCTGGTGACCGGAGGCGCCGGGTACGTCGGGTCCCACACGGTGCTCCGGCTGCTGGAGGCCGGGCACCACGTCGTGGTGGTGGACGACTTCTCCCGCGGCGCCCCCGCTGCGCTGGAGCGGGTCGAGATCCTGGCGGGCCGGCCCGTGCCGGTGCACGTCTTCGACGGTGCCGACATCGACTCCCTCGAGCGCCTCTTCGACACCGAGGGCTTCGACGCCGTGCTGCACCTCGCCGGCATCAAGAGCCCGAGCGCCCGCGGCGTGCGCCCCCTCGACAGCTACGAGACCAACCTCGGCACAACCTTCACCCTGCTGCGCTGCATGGCCTGGTACGGCGTCGACCGCCTGGTCGTGTCGTCGTCGGCCGCCGTGTACGGCGAGGGCCGCGACCTGCCCCACGCGGAGGACGCGCCGCTCGCGCCCACCGGCCCGGTCGGCCGCAGCCACGCGATGAACGAGCAGATCCTGCGCGACGTCGTGGCCGACGCCGGCCCCGCCCTGCGGGTGGGCGTCGTGCGGCACTTCTCCGCGGCGGGCGCGCACCCCTCGGGCTCCCTCGGGCCCGACCGCACCGGGGCGTCGGCGAGCCTGCTCACCGCCGTGGCGGAGGCCGCCGCCGGGCTGCGCGACGGCCTCGAGGTGCACGGCGTCGACCACCCGACCCCCGACGGCACGGCCATGCGCGACTACGTGCACGTGGACGACCTCGCGGCCGGGCACGTCGCGGCGCTGGCGGCGCTCGGCGACGCCGAGGAGCAGCTGTCCACCTGGAACCTCGGCAGCGGCCGCCCCACCAGCGTCCTCGAGCTGGTCCACGCGTTCGAGGCCGCCACCGGCCGCACCGTGCCGTACCGCGTGGCGGCGCGCCGGGAGGGGGACGTCGCCGTGTCGTACGCCGACCCGGCCCGCGCCGAGGCCGAGCTCGGCTGGGTCGCGTCCCGCGGCATCGAGGACATCTGCCTCGACCTGTGGCGCTGGCACCAGCGCAACCCCACCGGGTACCCGACGTCCCTCGCGCCGTCCGCCCCGTGGCGCGGCGGCGTGGGCCACCGGCTGCGGCTCGTCTCCGCCGTCCCTGCCGCCTCGACCTGGTAGGACGCGGCGTCACGACGCTCCGATCTCCGTGAGCACGGGGGTGATGACGTCCCGGACCATGCGACTCGCCACGCCCTCCGGATACGGGCTCCGGAGGCTCAGCACCACGTGGGTCACCCCGGCGGCGACGAGCTCCAGGACGGCCGCGCGGTCTCCCGCCGGGTCGTCGTAGGAGACGATGTACTGGACGGAGCGGACGAGCGTCCCCGGGTCGCGACCGATCGCGGCGCAGTACTCGTCCAGCAGGTGGTTGCGCTCGGCGACGAACTCCGCCGAACGGTGCGGCGGTCCCGGGACGTTCCAGATGTCGGCCTCCTGGGCGACCAGCCGGAGCACCCTCGGCCCCCATCCTCCGATCAACAGGGGAGGCCCCGGCCGCTGGACGGGCTTCGGCTCGTTGCGGTTCCCGATCAAGGTCGTGTAACGCCCGTGGAAGTCGAAGGTGTCCTCCGTCCACATGCGCTTGAGGATGGAGATCGTCTCCTCGAGGCGCGCCACGCCTTCCGTCGGCGACACGAGCGGCAGCCCGTAGGCCGCGAACTCCGCCACCGCGGGATTCTCGCCGACGACACCGCCGGCGCCAGGTGGCTGCACCGTGCCACCCACGCCAAGGCCCATGACCAGGCGCCCACGGGAGATCACGTCGACCGTCGTGGCGATCTTGCCGAGAACCGCGGGCGGCCGGATCCGGTTGCTCGTGACGAGCAGGCCGAGCCGCAGCCGCTGCGTCCTCGCGGCGAGGGCGCTCAGCAGCGTCCACCCCTCGAGGACCACGCCGTCGCTCGGGCCGCCGAGCGGCAGAAGGTGGTCCCACAGCCAGGCGTCCGAGATCTCGGTCAGCTCGTCGGCCTCGAGCCAGACGCGGAGGACGTCGTCGTAGGTCACGCGCATCGGTGTGGTCTTGATGCCGAACGTGACGGCAGAGCGGGGCTGGTCGGACATGGCTCACACGCCTCTCGGGTCTCGACGTCGGTCACCCTGATCGATCGATCGTCATCGTACCGGATCGTCAGGCTGCCTGATGATCCGCTCTTCTACCCTGGGGGCATGACCGTTCCTGCGCCACCCGAGGCGCTCTCGTCGCGCCTCGGATATCTGCTCAAGCACGCCTACCTCCGGCTCGGCGAGGAGTCCGCGGAGGCCTTGGCACCGTTCGAGATCGACGGGCGCGAGCTCGCCGTGCTCGCTCTCGTCGACGCGCACGACGCGCTGTCCCAGCTCGAGGTCGCCGGCCTGCTGGGGGTCGACCGCACGACCATGGTGGCGCTCGTCGATGTGCTGGAGGGCAAGGGACTCGTGGAGAGGCGGCGCAGCGCTCAGGATCGCCGCAAGAACATCGTGCATCTGACGCCGTCCGGGCGGACGCGCCTCCAGAACGCGGAAGCCGCCCGCCATGAGCTGGAACGACGTTTCCTCGCTCCGCTCGGACCGGAGGCTGCGCGATGGGTCCAAGCCCTGCAGTCCCTCGTGACGGCGCCCGCGGACGTCAGTCCTTCGTCTCGCGGTAGTACCGCAGCGCGCCCGGGTGCAGCTCGACCGGGTCGGTGAAGATCGCCCGCACCCGGTCGAGGTTCGCCGCCGACGGCACCTGGGCGGCGATCTGCGCCCGCGCGTCGAACAGGGTGGACACCAGCGTGCGGGCCTCGGCCTCGGGCATGTCGGCGCGCACCATGAGGAAGTTCGGCACCGCGAGCGTCTCGACCACCTGCGACGACCCGTACATCCCCTCGGGCACGATGCCGTGCCGGTAGCCGGAGCCGTACCGGGAGCGCACCTCCTCGACCAAGTCCCCCAGGGGCACCAGGCGCACGGGCACCTCGTCGGCGAGCGCCGTCAGGCCCGGGGTGCGCAGACCGCCGGACCAGAAGAACGCGTCGATCTCACCCGCGCGCAGCGCCTCGAGCGAGTCGTCGAGGCCGAGGCGGGCGTCGGTGAGGTCGGCGGCGGGGACGTCGGCCGCCGCGAGCAGCCGGTGGGCGATGAGGGCCGTGCCGGACTGCGGCGCCCCGAGGGAGACGTCCTTGCCCCGGAGGTCGTCGATGGTGCGCACGTCGGAGTCGGCCGGGACCACGAGGTGCAGGAAGTCGTCGTACACGCGGGCCAGCGCACGCACCTGGAGCGGCTCGTCGAACTCGCCGTCCCCCGCCACGGCGTCCCGGGCGGCGTCCGCGGCGCTGAACGCCACCTGCGCCGCCCCCGCGTCGAGGCTCTCCAGGTTCTCCACCGACCCGCCGGACTCGGCGACGTCGACAGGCAGGTCGTAGCGGTCCTCGATCACCTGCGCCAGCGCCGTCCCGTACGCGTGGTAGATGCCGGTCGAGCCTCCGGTGGCCACGGTGAGCGCGGCTGGCCGCTGCCCGTCCCACGGGTCCCCGGCGGCGTCGTCGCCCACGCACCCGGCGAGCGCCGGCAGAGCCAGCAGCACTGCGGCCAGCCCGGCCGTCAGGCGGCCGGCCCTCACGAGACCACCTCCGCCGGTCCGGCGACGGGCACGCCCACCGCGACCGCGGGCACCCGCAGCCGCACCTCCAGGCCGCCGCCGTCGGGCAGGCCGAGGCGCAGCCCCCCGCCGCCCGTGGCGAGCAGCTCGGACGCGATGGCGAGGCCCAGCCCGGAGCCGCGGACCGTGCTGTGGCCGGGCGAGCGCCAGAACCTCTCGGCGAGGCGGTCCAGCTCCTCGGGCGGCACGCCCGCGCCGTGGTCGCGCACCATCACGTCGATGTCGCCGCCGGGGCGGGCGGCGACCGTCACGTCGACGCGGCCGCCGTCGGGCGAGAACTTCACCGCGTTGTCGAGGACGGCGTCGACCGCGCACTCGAGCGCGATCGGGTTCAGCTCGGCCCACGCGGCGTCGTCGGGGGCGGTGAAGGTGAGCTCCCGCCCGACGGCGAGGAGGCGCCAGCTGTCCACGCGCCGGGCGACCAGGTCGGCGACGTCCAGCGGGTGCGCGCCCGCGGCCAGGTTCGCGTCGTCGGCCAGGAGCAGCAGGGCGTCGAGGATGTGCGCCATGCGCACCGCCTCGGCGCGGACGTGGGCCACCTCGGTGGCGTGCTCGGGCGGCGTCGACAGCGCCAGGTCCTCGACCCGCAGCATCAGCGCGTTGAGGGGGTTGCGCAGCTCGTGCGACGCGTTCGAGACGAACTCCTGCTGCCGGTGCATGGAGTGCTCCACCTGGGCGGCCATCGCGTTGAACCGGGTGATCACCTCGCGCAGCTCGGGCGGGCCGGTCGACGGCGGGATGCGGGCGTCGAGCCGGCCGCGCCCGATCTCGACCATCGCGGTGTCGACGGCGCGCACCGGCCGCAGCACCCAGCCCGCGGTGCGGTGCGCGATGACGACGGCCAGCACGCACATCGCCAGGCCCGCGGCGACGAGGATGCCCCAGCTCGACCAGATGCTGCGGGAGATCTCCTCCGCGTCGGACACGGTGACGACGGCGCCCACGAGGTCGCCACCGTCGTACACCGGCTCGGCCACGACCACCCGGTCGGCCTCCCACGGCAGCGTGCTGAGGTCCGCCTCGCCGCGGCGGCCCGCGAGCGCCGCCTGCCGCTCGTCCACCGCCTCCGGGTCGAGCCCGTTCGTGGCCCACGTGGCGCCCGACTGGTCGACGACGGCCGCCGCCACCCCGTACACCTCGCGATAGCGGTCCAGGTCGCCCTGCACGATGGTCGGGTCGTCGACCGTCAGCGACTGCCGGGCCGTGATCACGAGGTAGCCGGCGTCGGCGAGCCGGTCGAGGTAGACCTCCTGCTGGTTCGCGCGCGCGACGTTGCCCGCGTACGCGGCGCCGAGCAGCGCCAGCACCAGCAGGCAGGGCACGAACAGGATGATGGCCAGGCGGGTCCGCATCGACGTCTAGGCCCCCGCGCCGCTCGGCGCCATCGCCTCGCCGCCGTCGGGCACCGCGACCCGGTAGCCGACGCCGCGCACCGTCTCGACGACGTCGGGCTCGCCGAGCTTGCGGCGCAGCGACGCGACGTGCACCTCGAGCGTGCGGCCCAGGCCCTTCCAGCTGGAGCCCCACACGTCGCGCAGGATCCGCTCGCGCGTGAGCACCGAGCCCCGCTGGCGCACCAGCAGCGCGAGGAGGTCGAACTCCTTGCGGGTCAGCTCGACGACGGCGTCCACGGTGTCCCCCACCAGGTCGCTCGTGCGGCGCACCTCGCGCCGCGCGAGGTCCACCACCAGCCCGCGGACGCGCACGCGGGCGTCGGCGGCCTCCGCGCGGGCGCCGTCCCACTCGCGGCCGCGGCCGCGTCGCATGACGGCGTCGATGCGCGCGAGCACCTCGCGCACGTCGTACGGCTTGGTCACGTAGTCGTCGGCGCCGAGCTCCAGGCCACGGATGCGCGCGTCGAGCCGCGTGCGTGCCGTGACCATGATGATCGGCGTGTCCGAGACGCGACGGATGCGGCGGCAGACCTCGAACCCGTCGATGTCGGGCAGGGACAGGTCGAGCAGCACCATGTCGGTGCGCGGGCTCAGCTCGCGCAGCGCGGACGCGCCGTCGCGCGCGCGGACCACCTCGTACCCGTGCCGTCCGAGCACGGACACGAGCGCGCCGGCGACATGGTCGTCGTCCTCGACCACGAGCAGCTGCACGGGACCGTCCCTCCGTCGGGCGCTTCGAGGGCGCCAGGGTAGCGGAGCGTCGCTCCGGGGTCAGAGCCAGCCCACACGACGGAAGACGCGGTAGAGCACCACGCAGCCGACCGCCATGAGGAGCAGCGCGAACGGGTAGCCGAGCAGCCAGTGCAGCTCGGGCATGTGGCTGAAGTTCATGCCGTAGATCCCCGCGACCACCGTGGGGTACACGAGGATCGCCGCCCACGCCGAGATCTTGCGCATGTCCTCGTTCTGCCGCACCGACACCTGGGACAGGTGCACCTGGAGCATGTCGGAGAGCAGGTCGTCGTGGGCGTCGAGGTGCCGGTCGATGCGCTCGACCGTCGACACCACCCGCTCCAGCGTGCGCCGGTCGGCGACGACGCGCCGCTCGTCGGCGGTGAGCTCGGGCAGCTCCGCGGACACCGGCAGCAGCGCCCGCCGCGCCTCCGTGATCTCCCGCTTGAGGTCGTAGAGGCGCTGCACCGGGTCGCCCGTCGTGCGGTCGAAGACGACGCGCTCGGTGTCGGCGACGGCGTCCCCGAGCGCCACCTCCACCTCCGACGCCACGCCCACCAGGCCCAGCACGACGGCGAGCGCCACCCGCTGGGCCCCCGAGCCGTGCCCCGCCGCGGGGCCGCGCAGCCGGTCCAGCGCGTGGTCGCGGACCCCCGCCCGGCCCACCTCGAACGTGAGCACCGCGTCCGGGCCGGCGAGGATCCCCAGCTCGCCGGTGTGCACCTGCCGGTCGTCCTCCGTGAACCAGACCGTGGGGGTGAGCACCGCCACCCAGTCGTCGTCGAGCCAGCGCACGGCGGCGACCGGGCGCCTCGGCACGTCCTTCGCCTCGACGGGCACGTGCGCCAGCCGCTGCCGCAGCGCCGGGTCGATCTCCCCCGCCGCGGCGAGGAACGACTCCTTGTCCGTGACGTGCAGCCAGCGCGCCGGGTGGTCGTCGTCCGCCGTCGTCGCCGGAGCGCCGCGCGTGCCGACGAACCACTCGTCCGCCGTCGTCCTCTCCTCCGTCACTCCCGCATTCTCGGACGAACCGGGCCGAACGGCGCGCCGGGTGCCGTGCCGGGATGCGTCGACGCGGCAGTTCGGGCGCACGGCGGCAGTTCGAACTGCCGCCGCGAGCGCGAAGTGCCGCCGCGAGAGTCAGACGGCCGCGGGGACGACGTCGTCGACGGGCCGAGCGTCCGCCGCGCGCCGTGCGACCCATGCCGCGCCGACGCCGGCGACGACGAAGATCGCGCCGAGCGCGAGCCAGCCGGGCGTACCGAACCGGATGGGCAGGGCCGTGACGACGACGGGCGCGGCCATGCCCGCGAGCGCGTAGCCCGTCTGCGACAGGCCCTGGTAGGCGCCGGCCTGGCGCGGGTCCGCGAGCTCGAAAGCCATGCCCCAGCCGCCGGCCTCCGACAGCACCTCTCCGAGGGAGTGCGCGGCGGCGGCGAGCACCAGCAGCGCGGTCGCGGCGACGAGGCTGCCGTACCCGGCCGCCGCGTACAGGACGCAGGCGCCGGCCAGCAGGACCGCGCCCCGGCGCACGGCCCTCCCCGCTCCTCGCACGTCGTGCGTGCCCCGGGACGCCCGGACCTGGAGCAGGGCCACCATCACCGTGTTGACCACGAGCAGCGCGGAGACGACGGCGGTGGGCGCATTGGTGGTCGCCACCCACAGCGGCACGCCCACGGTCATGACGCCGAACTGCATCGCCACGACGGCGTTGAGCGCGACGCTCGCCACGTAGGTGCGGTCGCGCAGGGGGTGCGGCGGCCGGGCGCCGTCCGTGGGCGCGCCCCCGTCCGCGGCCGGGGCCGGCGCGTCGGCCAGCATCCGCGCGGGAAGCTCCGGAACGCGGCGCGGCAGCCGGACCAGCGGCACGACGGCGCCGAACAGCAGCACCGCCGTCGCGACCATCGCGGTGCGGTAGGCCGCCGCGGTGTCCACCAGCAGCGCGACGGCGGCGGCCAGCGTGCCGAGCCCGATGAGCACGTTCGTCACGACGCGCAGCCGGGCGCGGACATCGACGCGCTCGGGACCGGTGAACCACCGGGCCAGCAGCGCCTGCCGCGCGGTGGACTGCACCCCGCGCCCCGCGCTGACGACGACGGCGACGGCGGTGAAGCTCACCGCGTCGGAGGTGAACGAGTACGCCGCCAGCGCCAGCGCCTGCGCGAGCAGGCCCCACACCTGCACCCGGTGCGCGCCGCGCCGGTCCGACCAGCGCCCGGCGAGGTAGGACCCGAGCACGCCCGCGCCGCCCGCGATCCCCAGGCCGAGGCCGACGGTGGTCGCGGGCAGCCCGACCACGCGCGTGAAGTACAGGACGGAGACGGTGTAGAAGATCCCCGTCGACGCGGCGAACGCCATGGTCGAGACGGTGAGGGCGCGCGCCACGGGGTCCCGCGGCAGGAGGGTCTGGATCACGGCACCAGTAGGTACCCGTGGGTCCGCACCCGGAACGGATGTAGCGCTGCACTACATCTATGCTCACACGATGGGACGGAGACGCTGATGGGGTGGATGCACTACGAGCTCGCCGGCATGGACCTCGCCGACGTCCGCTTCGCCGTCTCCCCGCTGAACGAGCTGGTGCTGTCGCTGCGCGCGTGGCGCGACCCCGGCCGCTTCCCCGTGCACCTGCCGTGGCTGCGTCGCGTGCAGGAGGCCCGGCCGACCCTCGACGGCGAGATGCTGCTCGCGCTGACCAACGAGGTGATGTGGACGCCGGACTTCCTCACGCCGCGCCCCGGCAGCCCGCTCACGCGCCTCGACGACGAGCTCGCCGGCGTGGCCGCCGTCGACGACGCGGTCGTGGCGCACGACCTCGCCGCGGTGCACCCGGGCGGCCTGCCGGCCCCGCTGCGCGGCCCGCTCCCCCGCGTGCGGCGCCGGATGCTCGACGCGCTCACCGGCTACTGGGACGCCTGCTTCGCGCCCGTCTGGCCGCGGATGCGCGCCGTGCTGCAGGCCGACGTCGTGCACCGCGGCACCGTGATCTCGGCGCGCGGCGCGGGCGCGATGTTCGCCGACCTCTCCCCGCGGGTCTCGTTCGCCGACGGCGTGGTGAGCGTCCGCCTCGGGACGCTCAGCGGGGAGTTCCGCCGCTCCACCACCGGCGCGGGGCTCACGCTCGTGCCCACCCTGTTCACCCGCGCGGCGTCGGCCCCGATCTCGCCGGAGGAGCCGCCCATGATCATGTACGGCGCGCGCGGCACGGGCACGCTGTGGCAGGCCGAGCGGCACGTGGCGGGCGACGCCCTCGTCGCGGTCCTGGGCCGCGCGCGGGCCGGGCTCCTCACGGCCCTGGAGCAGCCGGCGTCCTCCACCGAGCTCGCCCGCCGCCTCGACGTCACGACCAGCGCCGTCAACCAGCACCTGCGCGTGCTGCGCGACGCCGGCCTGCTGACCTCCGCCCGCGCCGGCCGGTCCGTGCTGTACCTGCGCTCGGAGGTGGGCGACGCGCTGGTGGGCCCGGTCCGCTGAGCGGTCAGCCCGCGACGCGCGCCAGGTGCGCGTCGAGCACGTCGAGCGCCCACGCGGCGTCGTCGTCCGGCTCCTGCCGCACGACATGCAGCGCGAGGCCGTCGACGAGGGCGTGCAGCTCGCGCACCTCGATGTCGAACGGCGCGCGCCCGGTCAGGGCGGCGAGCGCGCGGGCGCACACGTCGCGGATGGCGTCCTGCGCCGCGCGGTGCCCGTCGCGCAGGGCGGGGTCGGTCATAGCGGCGGTGCCGAGCGCGAGGTACACCTCCATCTCGGTGCGCCGCTCGGCGTCGAGCGGCAGGAGCTGGGCGAGCACGGCCCGCGACCAGTCCGCGTCGTCGACGTCGACGGCGGCGACGCGCTCCTGGAGCCGCTCGAGGACGAGGGCGACGGCCCGCTCGCGCACGCTGGCCACGGTGGGGAACGTGTAGCGCAGGGAGCTCTGCGGCAGGCCCGCCTCGGCGGCCACGTTGCGGACGGACAGGGCCTCGAGGCCGTCGCGCACGAGGACGCGCCACGCGGCCTCGGACACCTGGCGGCGGCGTTCGTCACGGTCGAGCTTCTGGGGCACGCGCCCATGTTCGCACAGTCGTGCGAAGTGTGCTAGAACTGTCTTCGCACGATCGTGCGAAGACATCCCAGCAGATCCCGACAGTGCACGACAGAGGGGAAGTGACAGCCGTGGACTGGCTGATCCTCATCGCCGCCGGCGTGATGGAGGCCGTGTGGGCGACCGCGCTGGCCGCGTCGCGCGGCTTCAAGCGGCCGGTGCCGACCGTGGTGTTCGTCGTCGGCCTGGCCCTGAGCATGTGGGGCCTGGCGCACGCGATGCTCACCATCCCGGTGGGCACCGCCTACGCCGTGTGGGTGGGCATCGGGGCGGTGCTCACCGTGGGCGTCGCCATCGTGCGCGGCGACGAGCGGCTGACCGTCCCCCGCGCGCTGCTGCTGGTCGGCCTCGTCGGGTCGGTCGTCGGACTCAAGGTGGTGAGCTGACATGAGCGCGACCACGAAGACCGTCACCGTCGCCTGGGGCGTGCTGCTCGCCAGCGCGGTGCTGGAGGCCGTGTGGGCCACGGCCCTGGACGCCAGCCACGGGTTCACGGTGCTGGCCGACACGATCGTGTTCGTCGTCGCCCTGTCGCTGAGCATGCTCGGGCTGGGCTACGCCGCGAAGCACATCCCGATCGGCACGGCGTACGCCATCTGGACCGGCGTCGGCGCCGCGCTCACCGTCGCTTGGGCGATGCTCACCGGCACGGAGTCGGCGTCGCTCCTCAAGGCGCTGTTCCTCGTCGGCATCATCGGCTGCGCCATCGGCCTCAAGCTGGTCGGGCACGACGACGGCGGGCGCCCGGCGCCGGACGAGCCGACGGACTGAGCCGCACCGCTCAGCCCACCACCGCCGAGGCGACGAGGCTCCCGGCCGACACGACGCACAGCGCCAGTGCTGCCGGGCGGACCACCCCGGGAGGGACGCGGCGCACGAGCAGCCGCGCGACGGCCCAGCCCAGCGCCACCCCGGGGGCGAGCCAGCCCGCCACCACGAGGTCCTGCTGCCCCAGGTCGCCCGAGGCGACGTAGACGCCGAGGGAGACGACCGTGGTGGCCACGAAGAACAGCGAGAGGTTCGCGCGGTAGCGCGCGAGCTCCTCCGCGCGGTACACGACCACGACGGGCGGGCCGGGGGTGGCGGCGATCGTGCTCAGCGCCCCGCCGAGGACTCCGGCGCCGATCAGGGTGGTCCGCCCCTGCGGCACCCTCCAGCCGGCGAGCCCGGCGACGGCACCCGCCGCGATGACCAGGCCGACCACCACCTCGGTCACCCGCTGGTCCATGAGGCGAGCGAGCCAGAGCGCGCCCACGGCCGCGGGGACCGCACCCACCGCCGCCCACCCGAGGTCGAGGTGGCGCAGGCCGCGCCGCTCCGTCCACACCACGGCGAGCATCACGACGAGCGTGAGCAGCAGCAACGGCCCCGGGACGAGCCGGGGGTCGATCAGCAGGAGCAGGGGCCCGCCGAGCACGCCGAAGCCCGAGCCGGTCGCGAACTGGACGAACGTCGAGACCAGGACGGCGGCGAGGGCGAGCACGAGGGACCCCGCGTCGACCGTCACCGGTCCGCGCCCGAGGTCACGGCCGGTTCGACGGCGGCCCGCATGGCCTGCGCCAGCCGGTGGACACCGGGCACGATCCGGGCGTGCGGGATGGCGTTGAACCCGACCCGCAGGTGCCGCCGCGGCGGGTCCGGCGTGAGGTGGTACAGCTCGCCCGGGCTCACCAGCACGCCACGCTCACGGGCGAGCGCCGCGGCCCGCGTGCCGTCGAAGCCGGGCGGACCGGTCAGCCAGTAGGAGAGGCCGCCCGTCGGCCGCTCGGGCAACGCCCACGGCACCTCGTCCGCGAGGGCGTCGCCGAGGGTCTGCCACTTGGCCCGCAGGTCGACGCGGTGGCGGCGCAGCTGCCGGTGGTAGTCGCCGGAGGTGAGGAAGACCGCCAGCGCACGCTGCACGTGGCCGCCGGGATGCTTGGTCTGGTAGTACCGCCGGTCCCGGAGCGCGCGGATCAGCGCGGGGTCGGCCACGACGAACCCGACCCGGAGCCCGGGCGCGAGGAACTTGGAGAACGTGCCGAGGTACACCACCCGGCCGTGCGCGTCCCCGGACTTGATGGTCGGCGTCGGCGACCCTACGTACCGCACCTCGGAGTCGAAGTCGTCCTCCACCACGAGCATGTCCTGGGCGGCCGCGGCCCGCAGCAGCGCGTCGCGCCGGGACGCGCTCAGCGTGACGTTCGTCGGGTGGTGGTGGCTCGGTGTGACGTACAGGAGGTCGACGTCGGGGTCAGGCGGGAGCACCACCCCGTCCCGGTCCGTCGGGAACGGCACGACCCGCGCGCCGGACCGGTGGAAGATCCGGGCCGCGTCCACGTAGCCGGGGTTCTCGACCCCGACCGACCGGCCGGGGTCGAGCAGCGCCGAGGCGAGGACGCTCAGCGCCTGCTGCGACCCGCTGGTCACGAGGATCTCGTCCGGCGCGGCATCGATGCCCTTGGCGGGGAGCAGCATGGTGCGGATCGCCTCGACGAGGAGCGGGTCGTCGCGGTCCGCCGAGTCCCGCAGGGTGTAGCGGCGGTGCGGCCCGTCGAGCGCCGTCGTCACCGCGCGCAGCCAGGCCCGCGACGGGAACGCCCGCTCCTCGACCTGCCCCGGCAGGAACGGGTACTGGAAGTCCCGGTAGTCGGGCTCGACGACCCGGTCGCGCGGGAACGGGTCGCGCACGGGCACCACGTGGTCGGACCAGTCGGGCTCGGCGGAGGACGCCGGCGCCGCAGGGCGCGGCGCCGGCCCGGGCGCCGTCGGCGGGACGGCGGCCGTGGCCGTCGCGGTGGGGTAGAGCCCGGACCGCGGCCGGGCCTCGAGCAGACCGAGGCTCACGAGCTCCGCGTACGCGGCGTTGATGGTGTTGCGCGAGACGCCCAGCTCGGCGGCCAGGTGCCGCGACGACGGCAGCGCCCGGCGGGCCGGGAACGCGCCCCCGGCGAGGCCCCGCTCCACGTAGGCCCGCACCTGCAGGTAGAGCGGCTCGCCCGAGCGCCGGTCGATCCACCCCCGCCCGGACGCCCGCGGGCCGTCGTCCGTCACCCGGGCCGTCAGGACTCGCGCCGGTGCACGACCTGGGCCGAGGTCTGGTCGCGCGCGAGCATGAGGATCTGGTCGATGTTCACGTGGGCCGGCCGGGTCGCCACCCAGCTCACCGTGTCCGCGACGTCCTCGGCCGTGAGCGGCTCCACCCCGGCGTACACCGCGTCGGCCTTCGCCTGGTCGCCCTTGAACCGCACGAGGGAGAAGTCGGTGTGCACCATCCCGGGGTCGATCTCGCACACCCGCACGGGCTGGCCGAGCAGCTCCAGCCGCAGCACCCGGGTCAGCGCCGCCTCGGCGTGCTTGGCGGCGTTGTACCCGGCGCCACCCTTGTAGGGCTCGCGCGCCGCGATGGACCCGATGGTGATGACCTGGCCGTCCCCGGAGGCGACGAGCTTGGGCAGCAGCGCCTTCGTGACCCGCACCGTGCCGAGCACGTTGACGTCGTACATCCACTTCCAGTCGTCGAGGTTCGCGTCGGCGAGCGAGTCGCTGCCCAGCGCACCGCCGGCGTTGTTGACCAGCAGGTCGCACCGGTCGACCTGCGCGGCGAACGCCTCGACCGAGTCGTCGTCGGTGACGTCGAGCGCGACGGCCCTGCCGCCGCACTCCGCGGCGACCTTTTCGAGCCGCTCGACCCGGCGGGCCCCGAGCACGACGTCGTAGCCGACGGCGGCCAGAGCCTTGGCGGTCGCGGCGCCGATGCCGCTGCTGGCGCCCGTGACGACGGCGACGGGGGCGTCAGCGGGATGGGTGATCGACATGGGGGATCCTCCTTGCGTTCCGGACGTCAGAGCGAGGCGCCGGTGTAGGCGTCGTCGGCCGCGCCGAGGGCGACGTCGAGGGCGCCCAGCGCCTCCTTGACCTCCGGCTCCGTGACGTTGAGCGGGGGTGCCAGGTGCACCCGATGGTAGTTGTTGAAGACGAGCAGCCCGTGCTGCTTCGCGGTGGACAGGACGGCCTTGACCGCCGGGCTCGTGCCGCCGTACGGCGCCAGCGGCTCCTTCGTCGCCCGGTCGGTGACGAGGTCCAGGGCCCAGAACGCGCCCAGGCCGCGGACCTCGCCGATGCTCGGGTGCCGCTCGGCCAGGTCGTGCAGCCCGGGGCCCAGGAGGGTGCGGCCGATCTCGGCCGCGTTCTCCACCATGCGCTCGTCGGTCATCGCCTCGATCGTGGCGACGGCCGCGGCCGCCGCGAGCGGGTGCCCGGAGTACGTGAGGCCGCCCGGGTAGACGCGGTGGGCGAAGGTCTCCGCGATGGCGTCGGAGACGACGACACCGCCCATCGGCACGTAGCCGGAGTTGACGCCCTTGGCGAAGGTGATGAGGTCGGGCGTGACGTCGAAGTGCTCGACGGCGAACCACCTGCCCGTGCGACCGAACCCCACCATCACCTCGTCCGCGACGTACACGATCCCGTACCGGTCGCAGATCTCCCGCACCCCGGCCAGGTATCCCGGCGGCGGCGGCATGACGCCGGACGTGCCGGCGACGGTCTCCAGCACGAGGGCCGCGAAGGAGTCGGGCCCCTCGAAGCGGATGGTCTCCTCGAGGTGGGCCAGCGCGCGGGCGCACTCCTCCTCCTCGGTGGTCGCGTGGAACGCCGACCGGTAGAGGAACGGGCCCCAAAAGTGCACGACGCCGGAGCGGCCGTCGTCGTTGGGCCAGCGGCGGTGGTCTCCCGACATGTTGATCGTGAGGTCCGTGCCGCCGTGGTAGCCGCGGTACTGCGTGAGGATCTTGCGGCGGCCGGTGTGCAGCCGCGCCATGCGCACGGCGTGCTCGACGGCGTCCGCTCCCCCGTTGGTGAAGAACACCATGTTCAGCCCGTCGGGGGCCCGGTCGGTGATGAGCTTCGCGGCCAGCGCGCGCTTGTCGTTGGCGTGCGCCGGGGCGATCGTGCACAGGGTGGCGGCCTGCTCCTGGATCGCGGCGACGACCCGGGGGTGCTGGTGGCCGACGTTGGTGTAGACGAGCTGGCCGGAGAAGTCGAGGTAGCGCTGACCGTCGGCGTCCCACAGGTAGGACCCCTCGGAGCGGGTCACGACCATCGGATCGAGCTCCTTCTGCGCCGACCAGGAGTGGAAGACGTGGGCACGGTCGAGCTCGTAGGTGAGACGCCCGGCGGCGTCCTGGGGTGCAGGCACAGCTGCCTCCTCGATGTCGATGGGGATGCTGGGTGGGGTGCGTCGGTCCTGGTGAGCGGCGTGTCGCGGCTGCCTCCACTGTGCGTCGCGGGACCGCTCCGCGACAGCGCCAGACCCGTGGCACCGGCGGGGTCCACGCGTTACGCCGCGGAAACGTCGTCCCGTCCCCGGGCGCCGAGGAGCCCGGTCAGACGGCACGCGGCGGCGGCGAGGGCCTCGGCCGCCCCCCTGCCGGCGGCCACGAGGACCACGCCGGGCGGGTCGTGGGCGTCGTCGGCGCCGTCGTCCGGTCCCCGGCTCGCGATCTCCACCTGCCCGGCGGCCGCCTGGACGACCACGCTGCCGCCGGCCGTCGTGCGGACCACGCCCTTCGCCCGCACGACGGCGGACGGCAGCGAGCGCAACGTGCCGGCCAGCGCGGTGGTGTCGACCGGCCCGGCCAGTGGCACGAACCGCGTCACGTGCCCGTGGCCGTCGCCGGGCGGCGTCGGGCCGGTCGGGACGGGGCCCGTCGCCGGGGTCTCGACGGTGGGCGCGCCCCCGAGGAGGTCCGCCGCGCGCACGTCCCCGCCGCGCGAGCGCAGCAGCCGCGCGCCGGGGGCATGACGGTGCGCGACCGACTCCGCGGCCGCGACCGCCTCCGGCGTCGCGAGGTCGCACCGGGTGAGGACGAGCACGTCGGCACGGGAGAGCTGGGTGCGCACGACGTCGCCCACGTACCGGTCACGGGCCTTGCGCCCCACGGTCGTCACGTCGGCGCACACGACCGTGCCGCCCGGCGCGAGGCCGGGGAACGCACCCCAGGTCGACAGGCCTGTCGGGTCGGCGATCCCGCTGGCCTCGACGACGACGTGGTCGAGGTCGTCCCGCGCGGCCAGCCGGCGCATGACCTCCCCGACCTCGCCGCGCAGCGAGCAGCAGACGCAGCCGTCGGCGAGCTCGATCGTGTCCGCCGTGGCGCTCCGCACGAGCCGGCGATCGACGTTCACGGTGCCGAAGTCGTTGACGACGACGCCGATCCTGCGCCCGTCCGCGGTGTCGAGCAGGCCGTTGAGCAGCGTCGTCTTGCCCGCTCCGAGGTAGCCGCCCAGGACGGTGACGGGGGTGCCCACCTCAGGCCCCGACGGAGACGGGCTCGGGGGCGACGGCCGCGGCGGGCGTGCCGACCCGTGAGGCATGGTGCCGACCCCCGACGACCGTACCGAGCACGCGGATCGCGCCGATCTCGTCCTCGGCCACCGCGCAGGGGTCGTCGGCCAGCACGGCGAGGTCGGCGAGCTTGCCGGGCTCGATCGACCCGACCTCGTGATCCATCTTCAGCAGGTACGCGCCGCCGAGCGTGACCGCCTTCAACGCCTCCTCCACGGTGATCCGCTCCCCGGCGCCCATCACGCGGCCGGACGGCGTGCGCCGGGTGACGGCGTGCTGCACCGTCCTCAGCGGCCCGAGCGGGGTGACGGGGGTGTCGCAGTGCAGCGAGATGGGCACCCCGGCATCGAGAGCGGACCGCGCCGCGTTCATGCGCGCGGCCCGGTCGGGCCCCACGGTGACGTCCATGTGCTGGTCGCCCCACGCCCAGATGTGGTTGGCGAAGAGATTGGCGCCCATGCCGAGCGCCGCCATCCGCCGGTACTGGGCCGGCGTGGTCATCTGCGAGTGCGTGACGGTGTGCCGGTGGTCCGGGCGCGGGAACGCGGTGAGGACGCGCTCCATCACCTCGATGAACAGCTGGGTGGCCTGGTCGCCGTTGCAGTGCACGTGGACCAGCAGCCCCGCGCGGTGGAAGATCGTCAGCGACTCCTCGAACTCCTCCGGCGTCATGCCCCAGATGCCGTTCGGCCGCCCGCCCAGGTAGCCCGGTTCGAGCAGGCGGGCGGTGAACCCCTGGATGGAGCCGTCGAGCATGAGCTTGACGTGGCCGAACCGCACCAGGTCGGTGCTCTCCTCGGCGAGGGCGACGATCCGTGCCACCGCCTCCTCGGCCCGCACCGACGACGCCCCCGCCGACCCGAAGTGGAAGGCGCTGATGCGGGCGGGGAAGTCGCCGGTCGCGGTGTCCAGGTAGACGCGCTCCCCGCCCGGCCGCGCCAGCGATACCGAGCCGAGGTCGGTCAGGGTGGTCGCGCCCTGGTTCACCGCGTCCTGTGCGAAGGCCCGCAACGAGTCGGCGGACAGCTCCATGAGGTTGCCCCCGATCACCGCCCACACGAGGCCCATCGCCGCGAACTCCTGCAGCTCGCCCGTCGGCTCGCCGTCCGGCCCCATGACGACACCCTCCACGTGGGTGTCCCGGGTGATGCCGGCGAGCTGGAGCAGCCGTGAGCCCGCGACGCAGATGTGGCCGCTGGCGTGCTGCAGGTGCACAGGACGGGTGGTGCTGACCCGGTCGAGCTCGGCGGCGCCGAACGGCTCGCCCGGGAAGAACAGCGGGTCGAACCCCCAGGCGCGCAGCGGCTGGTCGGGGTCCTCGAGGAGCGCCTCCGCCTCGCGCAGGCGCTCGATCACGGCGTCGACCGAGTCGCAGCCCGGCCACACCCGGCCGTCGGGGGCCGTCCGCTCGAACCGCCCCACGTACACGTCGCGCCACGACCCGCCGGACGACGCGTGGCTGTGCGCCTCCACGAACCCGGGGAGGAGCACCGCGTCCGCGTACCGGTCGTCGACACGGTCGGGACGGTACGCGGCCAGCTCCTCGAGCGTGCCGACGGCGAGGATGCGGTCGCCGCGCACGGCGACGGCGTCGGCGGTGGGCCGGGCGGGGTCCATGGTCCGCACGAGTCGGGCGGGGTAGACGACGGTCTCGGCGGTGATCGGTCCGGCGGCGGGGATCTCGGGCATCGCGGGCTCCTTCAGGCGGTGACGGGGTCGGTCGAGGCGGTGGCCGCGGGACCGACAGGGAGGTCGGCGGGCAGCGTCGTCGAGCCGGCGTGGTGGCAGGCAGCGACGTGCTCGCCGGCCGAGTCGACGTGGTCGCGCAGCGGCGGCCGCTCGGTGCGGCACTCGTCGGTCGCGAGCCAGCAGCGGGAGGCGAACGCGCACCCCGGGTAGCGGTGGCGCGGGCTGGGCAGGTCTCCGCTCAGGACGATGCGCTCGCGGGCGGCACCGCGCGGGTCCGGGACGGCCGACAGCAGCGCCCGCGTGTACGGGTGCTGCGGGTCGCGGAAGATCTGCTCCGTCGGGCCGATCTCCACCACCCGGCCGAGGTACATGACCGCGACCCGCGTCGCGAGGTGCCGCACGACCCCCAGGTTGTGCGAGATGAACAGGTAGGTGAGGTCCCGCTCGCGCTGCAGCTCCTGGAGCAGGTTGAGGATCTGCGCCTGGATCGACACGTCCAGCGCCGACGTCGGCTCGTCGAGGACGAGGAAGTCCGGGTCGCCGGCCAGCGCGCGGGCGATCGCGATGCGCTGCCGCTGCCCGCCGGAGAACTCGTGCGGTCGGCGCTGGTGCTGGTCGGCGGGCACGCCCACGCGCTCGAGGGTCTCGGCGGCGCGGCGGCGCGCCTCGGCCCGTCCCGACCCGGCGGCGACCAGCGGCTCCGCGACCGAGCGCAGCACGGTGAACCGCGGGTCCAGCGAGTCGTTGGGGTCCTGGAAGACCATCTGCATGCGCCGCCGGGTCGCGCGCAGGGCGCCGCGCCGGAGGGACGAGGTGTCCGTGTCGTCGAAGATCACGCGCCCCTGGGTGGGCTCGCGCAGCAGCAGGGCGGCCCGGGCGAGCGTGGACTTGCCGCAGCCGGACTCGCCGACGAGCCCGAGGGTCTCGCCCCGGCGCACGTAGAACGTCACGTCGTCCAGCGCGCGGACCGGCTCACCGCCCCGGGCGGGGAAGTCCTGCTGCAGCCCCTCGACGTAGACCAGGTAGTCGTGCGGGTCGTTCATCGGTCCTCCTCCGTGATGTCGGCGAGCACGCAGCGCACCCGGCGACCGTCGCCGGGGACGGGCCGCAGGGCCTGGGGCTGCCCGCACTCGGTCCGCGCGGCGGGGCACCGCGGCGCGAAGCGGCAGCCCGCCCGGGCGCGGTCGTCCGCCGTGATCCCGCCGCGGATCGTCGGCAGGTCCGTGCCGGGCTCGTGGTCGGCCGTCGGGACGCTCGCGAGCAGCCCGGCCGTGTACGGGTGGCCGGGCGCCGAAAGCACCTCGGCCGGCGTGCCCTCCTCGATCACCTGGCCCGCGTACATCACGACGACGCGGTCGCACGTCTCGGCGATGACGCCGAGGTCGTGCGAGACGAGCACCACGGCGGTGCCGGTGCGGTCGCGCAGGTCGCGCAGCAGGTCGAGGATCTGCGCCTGCACGGTGACGTCGAGCGCCGTGGTCGGCTCGTCCGCCACGAGCAGCCGGGGCTCGGCGGCCATCGCGACGGCGATCATCACGCGCTGGCGCATGCCGCCCGACAGCTGGTGCGGGAACTGCCGGAGGCGCAGCTCCGGCTCCGGCACCTGCACGAGGCGCAGCAGCTCGAGGGCGCGCGCCCGCTCGCCCGCCCGGTCGGCGCGCCGGCCGGCCGAACGGCCGTGCAGGCGGAGCACCTCCACGATCTGGTCCCCGATCCGCATGACCGGGTTCAGGGCGTTCATCGGCTCCTGGAAGATCATCGACACGTCGTTGCCGCGCACCGCATGCAGGTCCCGGTCGCTGCGGCCGACGAGATCGTGCCCCGCCACCGCCATGCGCCGGGCCCGCACGGACGCCGACGACGGCAGGAGGCCGAGCAACGAGAGACCGACGCTCGACTTGCCGCACCCGGACTCCCCGATGATGCCGAGGATCTCCCCCGGTCCGACGGACAGGGAGACGTCCGAGACGGCGTCGGGGCCGTTCGCGTAGCCGATGGACAGTCCGTCGACGTCGAGCGCGAGCGTCGTGGCGGGGGCCGTCGGGGACTCGGTCAGGGTCGTCGTCATGGGACCAACCACGCTTCCTCGAGATGCTTGCGGAACGAGTAGGGGTCGACGTCGTAGTCCTGGAGGCGGGGCGACCAGATCTCCTGCCGCTGGGCCACGACGTAGGGGACGAGCACGAGGACCTGGTCCGCGACCTCGTCCTCGAGCTGCTCGAGGACCGCGGAGCGGGCGTCGGGGTCTGCGGTGGCGACGTACTGCCCGAAGAGGGCCGACGCCGACTCTCCGGCCCCACCGGTCTTGTTCATGGGGGTGGGGGCGAGGAACGGGGCGAAGTACCCCGACGGATCGGGCTGGGCGGTGCCGGGCACGACGGTGAGGCCGGTGTACGAGCCGGAGACGTAGCTCGCGAGGATGTCGGCCCACGGGGTGGGGTTCAGCCGCAGGGTGATGCCCACGTCCTTGAGCTGCTCCTGCATCACCTCGTACAGGGCGACGTCGCGGGCGAACGCGGCGTCGCTCGGGTACGTGAGGGTGACGGTCGGGTCCTCGACACCGCTCGCGGCGAGCAGCTCGCGCGCCGTCGCGAGGTCGTGCGTGTAGTGCGGGGTGTCGGCGTCGGGGCCGACCGACGCCGGGTCGCCGACGGGGACCACGAGCGACGGCTCCCCGTACCCGTACGACGCCAGCTTCGCGAGCTGGTCGCGGTCCAGCCCGGTGGACAGGGCCTGCCGGACCTCGGTGCTGGCCAGGGGGCCGCTCGTCGTGTCCACGTAGATGGTGAGGTCGCGGGTCTTGGCGTTCTGCCCGACCTGGAACCCTTCCTGCTCCACCTGCTCGGAGAGCTGCTGGTCGCCGATCCAGATCGCGTCGACCGTGCCCTGCCGCAGGGCCGCCAGGCGTGCCTGGTCGTCGGGGATGATCCGGAAGTCGATCCCGTCCAGGTACGGGTGCGGGGCGTCCCAGTAGTGCGGGTTGCGGCGCAGGGAGAGCACCACGTTGTCCTGCCAGGCGGTGAGCCGGAACGGCCCGGTGCCCAGCGCGGTGCGCTGCCGCTCCTCAGGCGGCGTGGAGGTGTACCAGTCCTTGCTGACGATGACGCCCGTCCCCTCGCCGGCGACGAGGTTGAGGAAGGCGCCGCTCGGCGTCGACAGCCGGAACTCGACCGTCCGGTCGTCGACGGCCTCGACCGACTCCAGCGCGGTGAGCATGCTGGCCTGCGCCGCGCCCGACTCCTTCATCGTGTCGAACGAGAAGATCACGTCCTCGACCGTGAGCGGGGTGCCGTCCGAGAAGGTCGCGTCGTCGCGCAGCGTGAACCGGTAGGTGGTCGGGTCGACCTCGTCCCAGCTCTGCGCCAGGCCCGGCTGGATCGTCCCGTCGTCGTCCTTGGTGAGCAGCGACTCGTAGATCTGCACGTAGACGTTCTGCGCGGCGAACGACGCGGCGACGTACGGGTCGATGCCGCCGGCGACCGGCTGCACGTCCGTGCCGTACTGCAGCACGCCGCCGGCCACCGGCTCGTCGGGGACGTCGTCCACGGCGTCCGCGCCGGCGCAGCCCGTGAGCAGGAGCGCGACCGTCACCAGGCCGGCCAGCAGGCCGGGTCCGCGGGTGCTGCGCCTCATCGGGCCACCTCGCTCTCGTCGGAGGGGCCGTCGGCGCGCACGACGAGCGGGCGCGACTGGTCGACGGCGACATGGGTGTCGCCCCGGCGCGGGGAGAGCACCTGCTGGAGCCCGTCGGCGACGAGGTTCCAGCCGATCGTCAGCAGCACGATGAGCGCCGAGGGCAGGACCACCAGCCACGGGTCGCGTGCCATGAAGCGGGTCGCGTCGGAGATCATCCGGCCGGCCGAGGGGTCGGGCGGCACGACCCCCTGGCCGAGGAACGACAGGATCGACTCGAGCAGCACGACCATCGACGCCGTGGCGGCAAACTGCACGAACAGGGGCGTCAGGACGTTGGGCAGGAGGTGGTGCAGGGCGACCGGCCCGCGCCGGACGCCCGCGATCTCCGCCGCGACGACGAAGTCACGCTCCCGCATCGCGATCACCGGCGCCCGCATCACGCGGGCGAACCCGGGCGCGCAGATGACGGCGAGCGAGAGGACGAGGGGCGCGGTGCCGTCCCCGACGATCACCCCGATGACCAGGGCCAGCAGGATCGCCGGCATCGACAGCAGGACGTCGACGACGCGCATGATCACGGTGTCCACGGCCCCGCCGAGGTAGCCGGCGACGATACCGGCCGCCGACCCGGCCGCCGCGGCGAGCACCGTCGCCGCCGTCGAGATCAGCAGGCCCGTGCCCGCCGCCGCGGCGAGGCGCGTGAGGTTGTCGCGGGCGAGGTTGTCCGTGCCGAGCAGGTGGCCGTTCCCCGGGCCGGCGAACGGGTCGTCGCCGATCTGGGTGATCGTCCACGGGCTGACGAGCGGCACGAGCACCGCCAGGAGGAGCAGCCCGAGCAGGATCGCCGCCCCTGCCGTGAGGGCGGAGCTCCCGCCCAGGCGGCGCAGCCCCGGGAGGCGGAGGGCGAACGGCCGCCGCAGGGCGCGGGGGTCGAGGGTCGCAGTGCTGACCATGTCAGCTCACCGTCCTGATCCGGGGGTCGATGACCGGGTACAGCAGGTCCACGACGAGGTTGATCGCGATGTACACCGCGCCGAGCACCAGGACGCAGGCCTGGATCGTGGGGTAGTCGGAGGAGTTCAGCGCCTCGATGAGCAGCGACCCCATGCCCGGGATCGCGAAGATGTTCTCGACGATGATCGTGCCGCCGACGAGCGTGCCGAGCTGGATACCGATGACCGTGGTCACGGGCACGAGCGCGGAACGGACCGCGTGGCGCCGCACGAGGTAGCCGGTGGGGGCGCCCTTCGCACGGCCGGTGCGCACGAAGTCCTGCGAGAGCACGTCGATCACCATGTTGCGGGTGTAGCGGCTCAGCGTCCCCGCCATCGGGAGCGACAGCACCAGGGCGGGCACCAGCATGTGCGCCAGGGAGGCCGCCGGGTCCTCGGAGAACGGGGTGTACCCGATGAGGTCGAGCCGCAGCGTGCGGGAGTTGACCATCACGACGATCGTCCCGATGACGAAGGCCGGGACGGAGAGGGCGAGGAACGAGACCGCTCGGACGGTCGTGTCGGAGGGCCGACCGGTCCGGACGGCAGCCAGCACACCTGCCGGGACCCCGACCGCGACCGCCAGCACGGAGGCGACGACCGCGAGCTGCAGGCTCGCCGGGAGCCGGTCGGCGATCTGCGCGCCGATCTCGAACGGCCGGGTCAGCGACGTGCCGAAGCTGCCGTGCAGCACCCCGCCGATCCAGTCGAGGTACTGCTGGTACCAGGGGACGTCGAGCCCGAGCTGAGCACGGATCGCCTCCAGCTGGGCGGGGTCGGGGTTGGTGGTGTCCAGGTACTGGGCGGCCGGGTCGCCGGGCATGAGCCTGACCATCCCGAACACGAGCAGGGACAGCAGGAACAGGACGAGCACGGCGGTGCCGAGTCTTCGGGCCAGGAACGTCGTCATGGTGCTCCTCGGGGGGCGGTGGTCGAGCTGGTACGACCGTCCCCCGAACGGCTCCCCGCGCACAGGGCCAGAGCCTGCGGCTCCCGGTCGTCCCAGACGTAACCTGCGAAACCCGGGCGTGACGACGCCGTTACGCGGTGCCGACGCCGACGGCCCCGGGACGGGTGCGTCCCGGGGCCGTCGTGACGGCGGTACAGGCGTCAGCCCTGGAAGACCGCCGGGTGCGGTCCGGTGCGGCCGTCGCGCTCGAGCCCGTCGATGGCGGCGAGCTCGGCGTCGGTGAGGTCGAAGCCGAAGACGTCGAGGTTCGCCGCGATGCGCGCGGGCGTCACCGACTTGGGGATGACGACGCGGCCCTGCTGCAGGTGCCAGCGCAGCACCACCTGGGCCGGCGTGACGCCGTGCGCGCGGGCGGCGTCGACGACGGGCGCGTCGCCCAGGACGGCGCCCTGCGCCAGCGGGCTCCACGCCTCGGTCACCGCGCGGTGGCGGGCGTTCGCCGCGACGGTCTCGCGGTTCTGCAGCGCCGGGTGCAGCTCCACCTGGTTGACGACCGGGGTGCTGCCGCCGAGGGCGGCGACACGGTCGAGGTGCTCGGGCAGGAAGTTCGAGACGCCGATCGACGTCGCGAGGCCGGCGTCGCGCAGGTCCTCCAGGCCCTGCCAGGCGTCGAGGTAGTCGTCGGTGGCGGGGGTCGGCCAGTGGATGAGGTACAGGTCCACGCGGTCGAGGCCGAGCTTGTCGAGGCTCTGCTCGAGGCCTTCGCGGGCGGCGGCGCGGCCCAGCCGGTCCACCCACAGCTTGGTGGTGACGAACAGCTCGTCGCGGGCGACGCCCGACTCGGCCAGGGCGCGGCCCACGCCGCGCTCGTTGCCGTAGACGGCGGCGGTGTCGATGCTGCGGTAGCCCGCGTCGAGCGCGGCGCTCACCGCCGCCGTGGTCTCGGCGTCGGGCACCTGGAAGACGCCGAAGCCGAGCTGGGGCATGGCGTGGCCGTCGGCGAGGGAGACGGTGGGGACGTTCGCGGTCATGAGGAGGGTCCTTCCAGTGGTGCGGTGCTGAGGTTCTGGGGAGGTCAGACGGCGGTCTGCGCGAGCTCGCGCTCACGCTCGGCGGCGCGGGGGCGAGCGAGCTCGCCGCCACGGGTGCGGACGGCGACCAGCAGGACGCCGAGCCCGGCGACCGTGACGGCCGCGCCGACCCACAGGGGCGAGGTGTAGCCCAGGCCTGCGGCGAGGGCGAGGCCGGCCGCCCAGGCGCCGAACGCGTTGCCGACGTTGAACGCGGCGATGTTGGCGCCGGAGCCGAGCGTCGGCGCGGCGTCCGTGTACCGCATGATGCGGGTCTGCAGCGCGGGCACGGTCGCGAAGCCGAAGCCGCCCATGAGCAGCAGGCCGACGACGGTCGCGACCTTGCTCTGCGCGGTGAGGGCGAAGAGGACGAGGACGACGGCGAGCACCGCGATGACGGTGACGAGCGACTTCACGAGGTTCCGGTCGGCGGCGCGGCCGCCCAGCACGTTGCCCGTGACGGTGCCGACGCCGAACACGACGAGCAGCCACGGGACGGCGGCGCTGCTGAACCCGCTCACGCCGGTGAGCGTGAACGCGATGTAGCTGAAGGCGCCGAACATGCCGCCGTAGCCGAGCACGGTGACCGCCATCGACAGCCAGACCTGGCGGCCACGGAAGATGCGGAACTCCGACAGCACGGAACCGGCGGAGCGGTGCTCGGTGCGCGGCACGAGCACGGCGATGCCGACCAGGCCGAGCACGCCCACGGCGGTGACGGCCCAGAACGTGGCGCGCCAGCCCGCCGCCTGGCCGAGGAACGTGCCGAGCGGCACCCCGGCCACGTTCGCGACGGTGAGGCCGGCGAACATGATCGAGATGGCGGCCGCGCGACGGTTCGCGGGGACGAGGTCGGCCGCGACGACCGCGCCGATCCCGAAGAACGCGCCGTGGCACAGCGCCGCCACGACCCGGCCGACCATCGTCATGCCGTAGGTGGGCGCGACGGCGCACAGCAGGTTGCCGACGATGAACAGGACCATGAGCAGCAGGAGCGCCCGCTTGCGCGGCATGCGGGACAGCGCCGCCGTCATGGCGATGGCTCCGACGGCGACGGACAGCGCGTAACCGGAGATGAGGTAGCCGGCCACCGGCTCGGTGACGCCGAAGTCGGCGGACACCTCCGGCAGCAGGCCCATGATGACGAACTCGGTGAGTCCGATGCCGAAGCCCCCGAGGGCGAGGGCGTACAGCGCGGCAGGCATCGAGGCCTCCAGGGTCGGGAGAAGGGAACGTTGCGCCTGCAGTAGTTGCACGCGCAACGTTCTAGATAGTTGCACACGCGCTATATCGGCGCAAGGCGCTATGCTGGGCCCTGGACGACGGGCCGCCACGTGGCCCGATGACGAGGCCCGGCGACGAGGCCTGCGAGGAGGCGCTGACATGGGAATCGCCGACGACGCCGTCGAGATCCGCGCGCGCGGCTGGCGCACGCTCGCCGCGCTGCACGGGCTGATCGAGACGGACCTGGAGCGTGCGCTGCAGAAGGAGCACCAGCTCTCCGTCGTGGAGTTCACCGTGCTCGACGCGCTGAGCCGCCAGGACGGCTGGCACATGCGCATGCAGCAGCTCGCGCGCGCCGCCGCCCTCTCCAGCAGCGCCACCACCCGCCTCGTCACCCGCCTCGAGGACCGCGGCCTGCTCACGCGCATCCTGTGCGCCGACGACCGCCGCGGCATCTACACCGAGCTCACGCCCGCCGGCCGCACCCTGCTGAAGAAGGCCCGGCCCACGCACGACCGCGCCCTCGAGGACGCCCTCACGCGCGCCGAGGACATCCCGGAGATCGCCCCCCTCGCGGCGGCGCTGCACACTCCCGTCGCGGTCTAGCGGCGTACTCCCGCCGTCGCGAGCAGGTCCTCGTGCAGCTCCATCCACACCCCGTGGACGGAGGCCGCGCCGATCCCGGCCACGCGCGCGCCGTCGCCGCCCTGCGCCGCCGCCAGTGCGTCGTCGAGCCGCACGTCGTAGCCCTCGAACCGGGCCAGCTCGCCCACCAGGGCGGCGAGCATCGGCCGCACCCCGTCGACGACGTCGGCCAGCTCGTCGAGGACGCGGCCGTCCCACGACGCGTCCCGGTGGTCGTTGACGTCGAGCCGGCCGCCGTCGCCGGGCCGCAGCTGCCAGTCGGTGCACGCCCGCAGCAGCCGGGCGTTCAGGGGGCCGAACGCGGCGACGGCGTCGCGCACGACGGCGGCGGCGCGACCGGTCGGGTCGGCGGCCAGCTCGGCGGCGAGGCGGCGCTCGCCCTCCGCCCGGCCCCGCTCGGTGAGGGACCAGCCGCCGGTGCCGGCGAACTCCGCCCACGTCACGTGCCCGTAGGCCTCGAGGTCGAGCAGGAGCTCGTGCGCGACGTCGACGGCGAGCCGGGACCGCTCGGCGACGGCGACGTCGTCTCCCGTGCCGCGCACGCGGACGGCGTGCAGCACGAGCAGCTCGGGCTCCGACGCGCGGCTCACGGCGCCTCCCCCGCCCCGCCGGCGGACCGCGCGACGAGCCGGTCGAGCCGCTGCTGCACGGCCTGCGGCGATCCCAGGCCCATCGCGCCGGCCATGCGCCCCCACGTGTGCCCGGCGGCGCGCGCGGAGAAGAGCGCCGCGGTCTCGAGCTGCTCCGCCTCGGCGCGCGCAGCCGGCACGAGCGCGAGCGCCGCGAGCGCCCCCGCGGCGTCCTGCTCGGGCGTGAGCTCCCCGCGCGCGGACCGCCACAGGTAGTGGCGTACGAGGTCGGTCGCGGACGGCGGCACCGACGCGGGCTGCCACGGGCGCGGCGCGAGCGCGTCGGCGCCCAGGCCGAGCAGCACGCGGCGGGCGCGCGCCTCGTCCGCGGCGGCGCGGTCGTCGGTGGCGTGGGGGTTGCGGTCCATGCCGCCGACCGTGCACGATCAACGAACTGTTGTCAACGACATGTTGACTTCGCGACCGACATGCGTCCCTGCTTGCCGCTGTCGGCGGATCCGAGAACGACATCCAGGGACGGAGGTGCGGCGTGGACGCAGTCGTGTCGCTCGACGGCGCGACGGCGGGGCACGGGGCCAAGGCGGCAGGCCTCGGCGAGCTCCGCCGTGCCGGGCTGCCCGTGCCGGACGGATTCGTCGTCCCGGCCTCCCTCGACCAGGTCGACCTCCGCGCCGCCGTCGACGGCGCGCTCGACGCGCTCGGGCCGCACGCGCCCGTGGCCGTACGGTCGTCCGCGACGGACGAGGACGTGCCAGGGGCCTCGGCGGCGGGCCAGTACGAGACGGTGCTCGGCGTCGCCGGCGCCCAGGACGTCGTCGCGGCGGTGCTCGCCTGCCGGGCGTCGGCCGCCGGGCCACGGGTCACCGCCTACCGCGCGGCGACGAGCGGCGCCCGGGCCGCCGAGGTCGCCGTCATCGTGCAGCGCCTGGTCCCGGCGCGCGCTGCGGGCGTCCTGTTCACGGGCGACGGGCGCACCGTCGTCGAGGCCTCGTGGGGGCTGGGCGAGAGCGTGGTGCAGGGCGCCGTGGACCCCGACCGCTGGACCGTCGCCGACAGCCGCGTCGTCGAGCGGACGACCGGGTCCAAGCGCACCCGCGTCGACCGCTCCCCCGGCGGCACGACCACCCGCGACGTCCCGGCGGCGGCCCGCGACCGCCCCTGCCTCGACGATCAGACCGTGCTTCGCCTCGCCGCGCTCGGTGCGCGGGTGGCCGACCTGCGCGGCGGGCCGCAGGACGTGGAGTGGGCGGTGGACGACGCCGGCACGATCTGGCTGCTCCAGGCCCGACCGGTCACCGCCGCCCTCCCCGACACTCCCGCGGAACGTTGTGAGCGCGGGGTGCTGCGGGGCACGGGGGCGAGCGGCGGCCGGGCCAGCGGGCCGGCGCGAGTGGTGCGCGGGCCCGGCGACTTCGGCGCCGTCCGGCCCGGTGACGTGCTCGTGTGCCGCGAGACGGACCCGGCGTGGACGCCGCTGTTCGGCGTCGTCGCCGCCGTCGTCACGGAGACGGGAGGGCTGCTGTCCCACGCGGCGATCGTCGCGCGCGAGCTGCGCCTGCCCGCCGTGCTCGGCGTGGCCGGCGCGACCGACACCCTGCGCGGCTCGGTCACCGTCGACGGCGACGCCGGCACCGTGCGCAGGCACCCGCGAGACCCCACCCCCTGACGCGACGTCAGAGCCGGAACCTCGTCTGCCCGTGCGGCGCCTTGGCGAAGGCGAGCACCTTGTCGGCGACGACGCGGTAGACCAGCGCGCGCTGGCCTTGCGGGTCGAACGACTCGTCGTCGTTCTCGAAGTCCCAGGCGTCGCCGTACTTGGCTCGGAAGCCGTCGGCGAGGCGCCGCAGCTCCGGCTCGCCGGTGGCGCGCACGACGACGCCCTCCACGACGACGTCGAGGCCCGCGTCCCACCGCGGGGAGCCGATCGTCACGGCCACGTGCGGGCCGTGCGCGAGGTTGCGGGCCTTCTGCTCGTCCGGTCCGGTGCAGAAGACGAAGCCGCCGTCGGTCCACAGCCCGACGAGCGGCGTGACGTGCGGGCGGCCGTCCGCCCGCACGGTGACGAGCTGGTAGCCGGTGGCCGCCGTGAGCGCGGCGTCCACCTCCTCCCAGGGCGTGGGTGCGGTGGCCTCGCTGAAGCGGGCGTCGAGAATGCCGGTGGTGGTCATGACAGGACAGACCCGCCGGGCCGACGGAACTCGTCGGCGGGCCAGGGTGGTTGGTCAGCCCGGGTCGCGCTCCACCCACCGGTCCACGGCCCACAGCACGGCGAGCGCGAGCCCGGGGTCGGTGCCCTCGGCGACGTCGAGCGTGTAGGAGTCGCGGACGGTCACCCACTTCTGCGTGATCACGGCGACCGGGGCGCCGCCCGCGGTGACGGTGTACTCCTTCTCGATGAGGTTGCCCTGCAGCTCCCACGCGGGCCCACCGGGCACGGTGAGCGTCATCTTCGAGCGGATCGGCGAGAACAGCTTGCCGTTGAGCTCCGCGACCTCGGCGCCCGCGGCGTCGGTGATGGTCATCCGCTTCGGGAGGTTGATGACGCGGCCGGTGACCCGGTAGACGACGGTGCCCGTGGCGTCGAGCACGTCGGCGCGCTCGCGCGGGCCGACCTTGCCGTCGACGACGAAGGCGTCGGCGCCCGCGAGGTCGGTGACCGTGAAGTCGCGCCCCATCGAGACGAGCTTCGCCTTCACGACGTAGCGCGACCAGCCGGACGGGGGCGGAGGGAGAGCCATGCGCCCCAGGATGCCCGCCCCTACTTGATGGCGCCCATCGACAGGCCGCGCACCAGCTGCTTCTGGGCGATCCACCCGGCGAGGATCACCGGCAGCGACGCGAGCAGCGCCGCCGCGCACAGCCGGGCGAGGAACAGGCCCTCGCTCGTCATCGTCGAGACGATGAAGATCGGCACCGTGGCGGCGCGCGACGCCGTGAGGTTGAGCGCGAAGAAGAACTCGTTCCACGCGAAGATCACGCAGATGAGCGCCGTCGCCGCGATGCCCGGCGCCACCATGGGGATGAGCACGGAGCGCAGCGTCTTCATCAGGCCCGCGCCGTCGACGGCGGCGGCCTCCAGCACCTCGGCCGGGATCTCCTGGAAGAACGACCGCATCATCCACACCGCGATCGGCAGGTTCATCGCCGTGTACAGCACGACGAGGGTCCAGATGTTGTCGAGCACCTTGAGCTGCCCGGCGATGACGTAGATCGGCACAATGACGGCCACGACCGGCAGCATCTTGGTGGAGATGAAGAAGAACAGCACGTCGCTGACCTTCTCCACCGGCCGGATCGACAGCGCGTACGCGGCGGGGATGCCGAGCAGCAGCACGAGGACGGTCGAGACGCCGGTCGCGATGGCCGAGTTCGCGACGTACGTCCCCGACTCCCCGATCACGGCCTGGAACTGGTCGAGCGTCGGCGTGAAGAACCACGTGGGCGGGTCGGACGACGCCTGGTTCTCCTGCTTGAACGCCGTCATCGCCATCCACAGGACGGGGAAGAAGAAGCCCAGCGCGAGGATCCAGGTGAGCGTGGTGAGCAGCCCCCCGGTCACGCTGCTCCGGCCTGAGCGACGCGCGGCCGCGGACGGGGCGACAGGCGTGCGCGGGGCCGTTTCGGTGGCGGTCATGCTCACTCCTTGACGTCGAAGCTGCGGAAGATGAGCCGCAGCGCGGCGGAGGCGACGATGATCGTGGCGATGACGACGACGACGCCCATCGCGGCGGCCTGCCCGACGTCGAAGCCGAGGAAGGCGCGCTGGTAGATGTAGAACGGCAGGTTCGCGCTCGCCGTCCCGGGGCCGCCGGCGGTCATGAGGTAGATCTGGTCGAACGTGTTGACCACGTAGATGATCCCGAGCAGCACGCCCAGCTCGATGTACCGGCGCAGCTGCGGCAGCGTGATCGAGGCGAAGGTGCGCCACCAGCCGGCGCCGTCCATCGCGGCGGCCTCGAGCACGTCCTTGGGCTGGGCCTGCAGCCCGGCGAGCACCAGCAGCATCATGAACGGCGTCCACTGCCACACCAGGGCCATGAGGATCGCGACGATCGGGTAGGTCGAGGTCCAGTCGACGGGGTCGATGCCCACCAGCCCGAGCGTCCAGTTGAACAGCCCGTACGTGGGGTTGAGCATCGCCATCGACCACAGCACCGAGCTGGCCACCGGCATGATGAGGAACGGCGTGATGAGCAGCGTGCGGGCCACGCCGCGGCCGCGGAACGGCCGGTCGAGCAGGATGGCGAGCACGATGCCCAGCACCATCGCGACCAGCACGCAGCCGAGCGTGATGATCACCGAGTTGAGCGCCGTCTGGCGGAACACCGAGTCGCGCGCGATGTCCAGGTAGTTCGACAGGCCCACGAAGAGGTCCGAGTCCGGACGGAGCAGGTTCCGCGAGTGCAGCGAGTACCAGATCGTCACGAGGAACGGGATCTGCGTGACGACGATCGTGAAGACCAGCGCGGGCAGCAGCGGCCCGCGGCGGCGCCACCGCTCGGCGCGGGAGTACTGGTGCTTGTCCGCGCGGGCGGCGCGCTGGGCCTGCGCGCGCCGCAGGTTCCCGGCCTGCGTGGTGACGGCGGTCATCGCTCGCTCTCCTCGCGGTAGGTCTCGGCCACGGTCTCGGCGTACTGCTGCGACTGCTTGAGCGCGTCCGCCACGGACTTCTGGCCCGCGATCGCGGCGGACATCTGCTGGCCCACGCGGGTGCCGAGGTCCTGGAACTCGGGGATGCCGACGAACTGGATGCCCGGGTACGGCACGGGGGCCACCATCGTCTTCTCCTGGGTGGCCTCGCTCATCGCGGTGAGGGTCGCGTCGGCGTACGCCTCGGAGACCTCGGCGTACTCCGGGATCTCGTACGTGGAGAGCCGGCTCCCGGGCGGCACCCGCTCCCACGAGAGCGTGTCGCCGACGAGCTCGATGTAGTCCTTGTCCGTCATCCAGGAGACGAAGTCCCAGGCGGCGTCCTTGTGCTCGCTCGTGGACGGGATCGCCAGCGACCACGAGTACAGCCAGCCCGCCGCGTCGGTCTCGCTCACCGGCGCGGGCACGTAGCCCGTCTTGCCCGCCACGGTCGACGACGCCGGGTCCTCGATCGACGAGACCATCGACGTCGCGTCGTACCACATGGCCGCCTGGCCCTGCGCGAACCGGGTGAGGCAGTCACCGAAGCCGGACGTCGCGGCGCCGGGCTGCCCGTACTGCTGCACGGTGTCGACGTACGTCTCGACGGCCTCGCGCACCTCGGGCGAGTCGAGGCGGGCGTTCCAGTCCTCGTCGAACCACTGCCCGCCGTACGTGTTCATCACGGTGGACATCGGCGCCATGACCTCACCCCAGCCGGCCAGGCCGCGCAGGCAGATGCCCGCGAAGTCGTCGGCCGGGTCGTTCAGCTCCGCGGCCAGCTCGCGGACGTCGTCCCAGGTGGGCCGGTCGGGCATCGTGAGGCCGGCCTGCTGGAAGACGTCCTTGCGGTAGGCCAGGAACGAGGACTCGCCGTAGAACGGCACGGAGTAGAGGTCGCCGTCCACCGACAGCGCCTCGCGCACGCTGGGCACGAAGTCGTCGGGGTCGTAGCCCTCGGTCTCGTCGGCGTACGGCTGCAGGTTCTCGATCCAGCCGTTCTCGGCCCACATCGGCGTCTCGTAGTTGGAGATCATCACGACGTCGAACTCCCCGCCGCCGGTGGCGACGGACGCGGTGATCTTGGCGCGGGCCTCGTTCTCCGGCAGGGACACGAAGCGCACGTCGATGCCGGGGTGCTCCTTGCGGAACTCGTCCTGGAGCGAGATCGCGTCCTGCATCTGCGGGTTCGAGACGATCGCGACGACGATCTGCTCGCCGTCTCCCCCGCCGACGGCGCCCGCCCCGGCGCACGCGGCCAGGGAGAGCCCGAGGACGGCGGCGCCGCCCGCCGCGGCGAGCCTCCGGGTTCGTGGTCGGAACATCGCTGTCCTCACGTCGGTGGTCGGTTCGATCGGTGGTCCCTCGACAAGCACCAGCGCGCACAGATGAGATGCGGCACTGCGCTCATCTGTCTGGACCCTAGTTCGTTATGCTCAGGTGAGCAAGGGCCACCCGCTCAGAGTGGCGCTGCCCAGCGTTTCGACAGACTCGACCAGCAAGGGTGGTTCCGTGACCGACGCCGATCACGCCCGGCTCCTCGTGGAGGTCAGCCGCGACTACTACCTCGACAACCGCTCCAAGGTGGACATCGCGTCCGCCCGCGGCATCTCCCGCTTCCAGGTGGCCCGGCTCCTCGCCGAGGCGCGCGAGGCCGGGGTCGTGCGGATCGAGATCTCCCCGCCCGCCCACCTCGACACCGACCGCGCACACCGCTTGGCCGACCGCCTCGGCGCCCGCGAGGTGGTGATCGCGGGCGCGGGAGGCTCCCCCGCCGCGACCCGTGAGTCCGTGGCCCGCGCCCTCGCCGGCGTCGTGGCCGCCCACGTGCGCGAGGGCGCCACGCTCGGCGTCTCCTGGTCGCGCACCATCGAGCTCGCCGTGCGACACCTCGACCCCCTGCCCGCGTGCGACGTCGTGCAGCTCGTCGGCGCGCTGCCCGTGGACGGGTCCGGCGACTCCCTCGACATGATCCAGGCGTTCCGGCGCATGCCCGGCGTGCGCACCTGGCCGGTCTGGTCGCCACTGCTCGTCGCCGACCCGGGCACCGCCGCCGGCATGCGCCGCCAGCCCGAGATCGCCGCTGCCCTCGACCGTGCCGACGACCTCGACCTCGCCGTCGTCGCCGTCGGCGCCTGGACGGCCGCCGGGTCCACCGTGTTCCCGCAGGTCACGGGCGAGGAGCGCCGTGCGGCCACCGCCGCGGGGACCGTCGCCGAGTGCTCGGGCCGGCTGTTCGACGCCGACGGCCGCCGCGTCGTCACGCCGCTCGACTCCCGGGTGGTCGGCGTGACCTACGACCAGCTCGTCCGCACGCCCGAGGTCGTCACCGCCGGCTACGGCCGCGAGGCCGCCCCCGGGCTGCGCGCCGCCGTCGCGGGCGGCATCGCCACGACCGTGGTGTGCGACGACGCCGCCGCGGACGCCCTCGAGCACCTCCTGGACTCCGCGCCCGCGTGAGCTCGGCGGCGGGCCCGGCCGCGTCCGCGCCACCGGCCTGAATTGCGGGCATGACCTGCGGCGCCGAGCCTGGGGGTGACCGAGGAGGCCACCATGACCGAGACCGGCGAGCAGCAGCCCGGACGTCAGGGACAGACGGACGACGACGCCACGCACCACGTCCCCGACACCCCGCGCGCCCCGTCCGACGCCCCGAAGCCCTCCTGGGGGCGGGCGCTCAAGGGCACGGTCCGCGAGTTCGGGGCCGACCAGTGCACCGACCTCGCCGCCGGGCTGACGTACTACGCCGTCCTGGCGTCCGCGCCCGCGCTGCTGGCGCTGGTGTCGCTGCTGGGGTTCGTCGGGGACGCCGAGAAGGCCCTGGACTCCGTGCTGAACACCATCTCGGAGTTCCTCCCGGAGGACATCGTCGGCATGGTCGAGCCGCTCGTCGAGAACGCCGTCGGCAACACGGGCGCAGGGATCGCCCTCGTCGTCGGACTCGTGCTGGCCCTGTGGTCGGCGTCCGGGTACGTGGGGGCGTTCGGCCGCGCGATGAACCGCATCTACGACGTCGAGGAGGGCCGCCCGGTCTGGAAGCTGCGCCCCGCGATGTTCGCCGTGGCCCTGGTGGTCCTGATCATCGCGGCCGTCGTCGTCGCGAGCCTGGTGCTCTCCGGGCCGATCGCCCGGTCCGTGGGCGAGGCGATCGGCCTGGGCGACGTCGCCCTCACCGTGTGGGGCATCGCGAAGTGGCCCGTGGCGCTGCTGCTCGTCGTCGTCGCCGTGGCGATGCTGTACCACTTCACCCCCAACGTGAAGCGGCCGCGCTTCCGCTGGCTCAGCGTGGGCGCCGTCGTCGCCATCGTGGCGACGGGCATCGCCTCCGCCGCGTTCGGGTGGTACGTCGGCAGCAGCTTCTCGAACTACGGCTCCTACGGGATCCTCGCCACGGTCATCGTGCTGCTGCTGTGGCTGTGGATCGTCAACCTCGTGCTGCTGTTCGGCGCCGAGCTCGACGCCGAGGTGGAGCGCAGCCGCGAGCTCAACGACGGCATCGCCGCCGAGGAGGACATCCAGCTCCCGCCCCGCGACACCAGGGCCAGCGACAAGAAGGCCGGCAAGCGGCGCGACGCCGTCGCGGAAGCCCGCAAGGTCCGGGAGGCCGCGGCCCGCGACGACGCGTGAGGGCTCAGTCGGCGACCAGCGACTCCACGGTCGCCCTCGCGCCCAGCGTGTGCAGCGAGTCCAGAGCGGCGACGTACGCCTCCACGAACCGCGGCTCCGACGCCAGATCGCCGAACAGCTCCTCGTCGCGGACGAACACGAGCGGGTCCTCGCGGTTCCGCACCGCCGCGGCCTTGAGCCGGTCGGCGAGACGGTCCACGATCTCGATGGGCTCGCCCTGCTCGTCGACGGCCTCGTCGTACCGCGCCCAGGCGGCGACGACGGCCGCGGACCGGTGCACGTCGCCGCCGGAGGCGAGGTTCGCCCGGATCACCGGGACGAGCCACTTCGGGATGCGGTCGGACGACTCGGCGCACAGGCGGGCGAGGGTGTCGCGCACGTGCGGGTTGGCGAAGCGTTCGATCAGCGTGGCCTCGTACTCCTCGAGGTGCACGCCCGGCACGGGCAGCAGCGTCGGGGCGCCCTCGCGGGCCATGTAGTCGCGCAGGAAGCGCACGAACGTCTCGTCCGCGCAGACCTCGTGCGCGTACCGGTACCCGGCCAGGTAGCCGAGGTAGCACAGGGCCTGGTGGCTGGCGTTGAGGAGGCGCAGCTTCATCAGCTCGTACGGCTCGACGTCGTCGACGAGCTGCGCGCCGACCTTCTCCCACGCCGGGCGGCCCGCGGCGAACCGGTCCTCCACCACCCACTGCGTGAACGGCTCGGCGACGACCGGCCACGCGTCGTCGACCCCGAACCGCTCGGCCACCATGGCGCGGTCGTCATCCGTGGTGACGGGCGTGATGCGGTCGACCATCGAGTTGGGGAACGGCACGTGCTCCTCGATCCAGGCCGCCAGCTCCGGGTCCTTGAGGCGGGCGAACGCGGCGAACATCCGGTGCGCGACGTCGCCGTTGCCCTGGATGTTGTCGCAGCTCTGCACCGTGAACGGCGGGACGCCGCGGTCCCGGCGGCGGCGCAGCGCCTCGGTGACCAGGCCGAACGTCGTGGCGGACACGGCGCCGGGCTCCAGGTCGGCGCGCACGGCCGGGTCGTCGGCGTCGAACTCGCCCGTCACCGGGTGGACGTTGTAGCCGCCCTCCGTGACGGTCAGCGACACGATGCGGATCTCCGGGGAGGCCATCTTCTCCAGCACCGCCTCCGGGTCGTCCGGCGCGAGCAGGAACTCCACGATCGAGCCGATGACCCGGCCCTCGAGCGTGCCGTCGGGGTGCTTGAGCACCAGCGTGTACAGGCCGTCCTGCGCGGTGAGCGCGTCGCGCATGCGGGCGTCGTGGGGCAGCACGCCGACGCCGCAGATCGCCCAGTCGAGCGCCTCGCCGGCGTTCATCAGCCGGTCCAGGTACATCGCCTGGTGCGCGCGGTGGAACCCGCCCACACCGAGGTGCACGATCCCGGCGCGCAGGCGGCTGCGGTCGTACTGCGGGACAGCCAGGTCGTCGCCCGCGAGCGACGCCACGGTCTCGGCGCTGAGTGCGGTCATGGTGCGTCCTTGCTCCTCGGGTGCGGGAGTCACCAACGTAGCAAATGAGCACACGTTCCGTCACAAACGAGCAACAGCGCAGGTGGTGCCCCGGCGGTCCGAGCGGAGGGCGGAGAGCTCGTGGCTCCGCCCCTTTCGCGGGGTCAGCCCTTCAGCGCCACCGCGCGCCGGGCTGCCAGGATCTCGTGCACGTGGCGCGCGTCCCGCGGGTAGGTGCGGTAGAGCAGCGACAGGAACGCCGCGTTGACCAGCATGAGCACCACGAGGAACCACAGGAAGGCGCCCTGCATCCCGATGGCGACCGCCAGCTCCCCGCCGACGAAGGTGAAGAACGCCCAGCCCAGCGTCTCGAACACCGTGATGAAGATCGCGAACGCCTGGCCCCGCGACTCCGGCAGCACCACCGACGCGATGATCGGGCGGTTGACCGGCGCGTTCATCCCCTGCGCGACGGACATGAGGAACCAGAAGACGCCGTACACCACGATGCTGGTGTAGCCGAACTGGGTGCCGAAGAACGCCACGACGGCGAAGACCACCTGGGCGGCCTGCAGGAAGGCGACGCGGCCGACGGCAGGGAACCGGTCGTCGATGATCGGGAGCGCCCACCCGGATCCGAAGATCCCCACGAGGTACCCGACGCCCGCCGGGACGAGCACGATGGCCGAGGTGGCGTTGTCGAAGCCGCGGTCGGTCACGAGGAACTGGACCCCGAAGACCATGAAGAGCAGGTGCCCGGACATGAGCCGGGAGATCATCATGATCGTGTAGCTGCGGATCCGGAACAGGGCCAGCGAGGCCCGGAGGTTCTGCGCCCGGCGCACGCGGCCGCCCGTGGGCTCCGCCGGCGTGCTGTCGGACGCTCCCACGCCCGGGTCCTTGAAGAAGACGGCCTGCGCGACGCCGGCGACGATGCAGATCGCGCCCATCGTGACCAGCCCGTAGCGCCAGCCGTCGGGGCTGCGGGTGTACAGCGCCAGCACGGGACCCAGCAGGTTGCCCGTGGCGTTGACGATCCCGTAGAAGAACGCCGTCGCCTGCGCGCGCCGGCGGTCCTCGAAGCTGTCCATGATCACGGCGTTGGCGATGGGGGCGCCGCCGATGATCGACGCGCTCATGAGCGTGTTCAGGACGAGCAGCTGCAGGTAGCCGTCGGCGAACCCCGCGGCGATGCCGAAGACCCCTCCCAGGACCGACGTCGTCACGAGCACGAACTTGCGCGACGTCCGTCCCGCCAGCCAGGCCCACGCCGGGCCGGCCGGCGCGGACGCGAGCTTGGCGACGGCGGACAGCCGGCCGAGGTGGCTGCTGTCCAGGGCGAGGGACGCGGCGATGCTCGGGAACAACGTGCTGAGCATCCCGCCCTCGGTGGAGTCGACCACGGTCGCCCCGGTCAGGGTGAAGAGGTTGCGCCATCGGTGGGGTACCCGCGTCGGCGGGGCGGGCTGGGAGTCCGTGCCGGAGCTCACCGTGCTCGAGGAGGTCGTCATCGTCCGTCCTGGGGGTCGCGGGCCGCCGCGGGGGGCGGCCCTGGGTCAGTCGCGCGAGGCCGCCGTGGCGTCGTGCGTCGCGCGCGCGAGCTCGGCGTCGAGGGCGCGCAGCGTCGCCGCCGGCATCCGGGCGTGCGCGGCGAGGTCGAGCAGGCTCGTCGAGGCGGGGAGCGCGATCGTCTCCGTGGTGGTCAGCTCCGGCGCGTGCCGTTCGACGGCGGCACGGAGGGTCGGCGACTGGAGCAGCTCCGGCAGCGGCCGGCCGAGCAGGTCGGGGCGCGCGAGCTCGTCCACGGACGGCAGGGGCTCGGCCAGGGCGCGCGCACGGTCGGCGTGGAGGCGCACGTGCAGATGCTCGGGCCCGACCGCTCCGGCGGCCGGCAGGCCGAGGCGTGCGTACTGGCTCGCCGGCGCGTCACTCGCCCGCATGCGGTCCACGAGCAGCCGCGCCATGCGCAGCTCGACGTCGTCGTCGACCAGCAGGTGCTCCTGGGCCGGGTCCGCCTCCAGGTCGAACAGCAGCGTGCCGTGCGCGAACGGCCGCAGGCCGCGACCGGCCACGGGTACGCGCATCGTCGACAGGCCCTTGGTGAACGAGAACGGCGGCGCCTGCTCCCAGCCGGTCAGCTCGTCCACGGAGAACCGCGAGCGCATGTGGGTGGGCATGAGGGTGTAGTCCTCGAGCGGCGCGTTGGCCTCGGTCTCCGCGGCCCGCATGTAGACGTAGCGGCCATCGGTCACGTTGACGTGCCGCCCGTGGATGCCGAAGAGGGCGGCGTCACGGACCTCGCGGTCGTCCTCGAGGACCACCGACAGGTCGCTGCCCTGCATGTCGGCCGTCGGCTCGACGCCGAAGTAGCGCAGCACCGTCGGCGCGATGTCGATGGTCTGCGCGAGCGCGCCGCGGCGCGTGTCCCGGCCACCGGTGCGCGGGTCCCACAGGTACATCGGCAGGTGCACCAGCTCGTTGAACCACGGCTGCTCCGACTTGGCCCACCACCCGTGCTCGCCGAGCAGGAAACCGTGGTCCGTGTTGACGACGAGCATGGTGTCGTCCCACAGCTCGTGCGCGTCCATCGCGTCGAGGACCCGGCCCAGGGAGCGGTCGCACATCGACACCAGGGCCGCGTACTCGCGGCGCGCGTGGTCCACCTGACCTGCCGGCTCCGTGACCTTCTTGTACTCCGGCCAGTCGAAGCGCGGGCCCTCGTAGCGGTGCGGGTACAGGTCCTTGTACTTCTGGTGCGTGAAGAACGGCTCGTGCGGGTCGAACGTCTCGATCTGCAGCAGCCACCGGTCGGCGTCGGCGTTGGTCTCGAGGAAGTGCAGGCCGGCGTCGAAGGTGCGGGTCTGCGAGTGCTCGGCCTCGGTGGGCATGTAGCCGCGGTTCACCTCGTCCTGGCTCCGCATCCGCGACTCGGGCGCCGTGCGGCCGCTGCCGTCGACCACGCCCTTCCACGGGTCGCCCTCCTGCCCGCGGAAGAACTCCCACGTGGTGTACCGGGTGTGGTAGGTCGCCCCGCCGTCCTCCCAGTAGTGGGGGTGGTCAGACGTGAGGTGCGTGTGGACTCCGGAGTCCCGGAGCATCTGCGGCATCGAGTCGTCGAACGGCTCGAGCGGCCCCCACGACCGGTGCAGGAAGTTGTACCGGCCCGTGTGCATCTCCCGACGTGCCGGCATGCACGGCATCGAGCCCGCGTAGAAGTTGTCGAACGTGACCGCCTTCCGCGCCAGGCGCGCGAAGTTCGGGGCGTCCACGAACGTGTCGGCGTAGGGGCCGAGCATGTGCCGGTTGAGGCTGTCGAACATGACGATGATGGCGCGCACGGAGTCTCCTGCGAGGTGGTTGGGGTGCGGTCAGGCGTCGGGTCGCGCCCGCCCCGGGGATCAGCCCAGGCGGGCGGGAGGGGCGGGCTCCGCCGGCTCGACGTCCCCGGCGGCGAGCCTGGCCCGCAGCGCGATGCAGGCCTCGATGTGCGCGTCGACGGTCGACGCGCCCTTCACGTGCGACCACTCCGCCACGGTCGCCGCGAGCGCGGCGTCGTACGGGAGCGAGGTCTCGACGACGGTGCTGCGGTCCCGGTTCCGGTACCGAGCGACCTGCGCCTGCCGCGCCTCGATCTCGGTGTCGAGCAGCCGGAGCAGGTCGTCCCTGCCCATGAAGCCGGCGAACGTGAGCCGGACCCCGAGGTCCGGGTCGTCGTGGCGCGACGGCGGCAGGTACGGGCCGGTGAGCCAGTCGAGGAAGACCGTCTCCCCCTCGGCGGTCACCCGGTACGTCTTGGCGTCCCGGGCGCCGGGCCGCTCCTCGACGTCGTGCCGCACCCAGCCGCGGTCCTCCATCGACCCCAGGCAGCGGTAGACCTGGCTCATCTGGGTGTTCGACCGCATGAAGCGCCCGGAGGTGTCCATGAACTTCTTCAGGTCGTAGCCCGTCGACGGCCTGCGCAGCAGGACCCCGAGGAGGATGTTCTCGAGCTTCATCGCCGTTCCCTTCGCGCCACCGCGATGTGACGCCCCGTCCGACCATGCGACAAGTGGAATGGTCGAGACCATTCCACGAGTGGAATAGCCTGTCAACAGGACGCCGCGAAGGGGTCGTCCGCCTACGGCTGCGTCAGCGCGCGCAGGTGCTCGAGCGTCCCGTCGAACACGTTCATGTCGATGTGGTCCTCCGCGCCCTCGTAGCCGGGGAGGGTGTCGCGGTCGGAGTACTGCCAGAACTCCCAGTCGCGGCGCGGCAGGTCGGGGGTGGAGGCGACGGACCGGATCCACAGCGGGTAGCGGTCGTAGTCGTCGCCCAGGTAGTCCGCCCGGATCTGCTGGGTCGTGTAGAGGATCGGCGGCACGCCGTAGTGCTCCTCGAGCGCGTCGAGCATCGGGTCGAGGATGCCGCGCAGCTCGTCGACCGTCGGCGGGTCGGCGGCGAACTCGCCGTAGTACTCGACGTCGACGACGGGCGGCAGCGTGCCGCTCTCGGCGGGCACGACGTCGATCATGTGCGCCGCCTGGTCCGCGCCGGGGCTCTCGAAGCTGAGGAAGTGGTAGGCGCCGACGAGCAGGTCGGTGTCACCGGCGCCCGCCCAGTTCGCCGCGAACCGCTCGTCCACGTGCGAGGAGCCCTCCGTCGCCTTGATGAACGCGAAGTCCAGGTCCTGCGCCGCGAGGACCGGCCAGTCGATCTCGCCCTGATAGGCGGACACGTCGACGCCGCGCACGGCGTACCTGTCGGCGGCCAGACGGTTGGGCCAGAGCACCCCGTTCCACACGAGCAGGGCCAGCACGGCCAGCAGCACGACGACGGCCCCGGCGGTGATCCCGAGGACCCGCCAGGTCCGACGTCGTCCGGGCCGGCTCTCGCTCACCCGTCGATCCTGCCCGACGGCGGCGACCGGAGGCCAGCCGCCGCCGGTCCCGTTACCGCTGGGCCACGACGCGACGGGCAGCGGCCTCGACGCCGAGCAGCAGGTCCGCGGCCTTCTCCCCGATGACGATCGCCGGGGCGTTCGTGTGGCCGCGGATGATCGTCGGCATGATCGACGCGTCGGCCACGCGCAGCCCGGTGACGCCGCGCACCCGCAGCTCCTCGTCGACCACCGCGCCGTCGTCGGACCCCATGCGCGCCGTCCCGACGGGGTGGTACAGCGTGTGCGCGTGGTCGGCGAGCGCGACCTCGTCCCGCTCCGCGCGCGTCAGCTCCTCCCCGCCCGCCGGCTGCACGAACGCACCGGTCGTGACGTCGCGCAGGGCGGGCGTGACGAGCAGCTCCTCGCACAGGCCGAGACCGGCCAGGAGCGCCCGGCGGTCCCGGCCCTCCGGGTCGCTGAGGTACCCCGGGTCGATGAGCGGCTTCTCGAACGGGTCGCTGCTCGCCAGGGAGATCGTGCCGGTGCTCTCCGGCTGCACGAGGATCGCGCCGAGCGTCACGGCATGCCTGTCGCAGGCGACCAGCCCTTCGCCGACGAACCCCACCGGGGCGAAGATCAGCTCGACGTCGGGCAGCTCGTCCGCCGGGTCGGTCGACACGAACCCGTACGCCTCGCCGACGTTCGACGTCAGCATCCCGCGTCGGCGCGCCAGGTACTGCACGAGCTCCCGCGGCTTCTCCGCGAGGAACAGCGTGTCCTCGCGCGCCTCGACCGCCAGCACCGCCATGAGGTGGTCGCGCAGGTTCTTGCCCACCTCCGGGCTGTGCGCGACGACGGGGATCCCGAGGGCGGCGAGCTCGTCCCGGTCGCCGACCCCCGACAGCATGAGCAGCTGCGGCGTGTTGACCGCGCCGCCGGACAGCACGACCTCGCGGCGCGCCTGCGCCACCCGGGTCGCCCCGCCCTGCACGTACTCGACGCCCACGGCCCGCGTGCCGTCGAAGACGACGCGGGTGGCCTGCGCGTCCGTCACGACGGTGAGGTTGGGCCTCTTGCGGGCGGGCCTGAGGTACGCGTCGGCGGTGCTGAACCGGGACCCGCGGTGCTGGCTGACCTGGGTGCGGCTCACCCCCCGCTGGTCGCGGCCGTTCCCCGGCACGACGCGCAGCCCGGCCTGCTCGGCGGCCCGCAGGTAGGCGCTCGTGTGCGCGCTGGGGCTGCGCTGGTCCTCCACGTGCACGGCCCCGGCGCGGCCGGTCTCGTCGTCGTTGTCGCGCTCGACGCCGGGGGCCACGCGCTCGACCCGGTCGAAGTAGGGCCGCAGGCCCTTCCACGACCAGCCGGGGCCGGCCGCCTCGCCCCACGCGTCGTAGTCCTCGGGGAACCCGCGGACCCACATCATCGCGTTGATCGACGAGCACCCGCCGAGAACCTTGCCGCGCGGCCAGAAGACGCGCCGTCCGCCGAGGTGCTCCTGCGGTTCGGTGTCGTAGTCCCAGTCGACCTCGGAGCGGAACAGCTTGGAGAACGCGGCCGGGATGTGGATCTCCGTCTTGGTGTCCTTCGGGCCGGCCTCCAGCAGGAGGACGCTCACCGCGGGGTCGGCGCTGAGCCGGCCCGCGAGCGCCGCCCCGGCGGAGCCGGCGCCGACGACGACGTAGTCGTGGGGCGGCGTGGCCCGCTGGTCCCGGCTCATGCGGTCACCTCCGACGCGCGCAGGTCCTTGCGCAGGATCTTGCCGGACGCCGACTTGGGGACGACGTCGATGAACACGACCTCGCGCACCTTCTTGTACGGGGCGACACGCTCGGCGACGAAGGCCGTGACGTCATCGGCGGAGAGGTCCGCGCCGTCCTGGAGCACGACGAACGCCTTCGGCACCTCCTCGCCCTCGGCGTCGCGCGCGGCGACGACGGCCGCGTCCGCGATGCCCGGGTGGGTGAGGAGCAGCGCCTCGAGCTCCGCGGGAGCCACCTGGTACCCCTTGTACTTGATGAGCTCCTTGAGGCGGTCGACGACGGTGACGACGCCGTCGGGCGTCGCGGTGACGACGTCGCCGGTGTGCAGCCAGCCGTCGGCGTCGAGAGTGTCGGCGGTGGCCTGCGGGTTGCCGAGGTAGCCGACCATGATGTTCGGACCCCGCACCTGCAGCTCGCCGGGCGCGCTGACGCCCGACGTCGGGAGCGGGATCTCCTCCCCCGTCGCAGGGTCCACGATCCGGCACTCCACGTTGGGGACGGGGATGCCGATGCTCGACAGCGGCAGGTCGCCGGCGGCGGGCAGGAGCAGCGCCACCGGGCTCGTCTCCGTCATCCCGTAGCCCTGCCGCACCACGCACCCGAGGCGGCGGGCGACGGCGCCGCCGAGCTCCCCGTCGAGCGGCGCGGCGCCGGAGATGACCTCACGCACGACCGACAGGTCGTACCGGTCGACGAGCGGGTGCTTCGCGAGCGCGACGGCGACGGGCGGCGCGACGAACAGGAACGAGCAGCGCTCCTCCTGCGTGATGCGCAGGAACTCCGGCAGGTCGAAGCGGGGCATCGTGACGAGCGACGCCCGGGCACGCATCGCGAGGTTGAGCAGCACGGTCATGCCGTAGATGTGGAAGAACGGCAGCACCGCGAGCACGCGGTCGGCGGGGGTCACGTCGATCATGGCGGCGGTCTGGAGCACGTTGGCCACGAGGTTGCGGTGCGTGAGCATGACGCCCTTGGGCCGCCCGGTGGTGCCCGACGAGTACGGCAGCACCGCGAGGTGCGTGGCCGGGTCGACGGCGACGTCGGGCGCGGGCCGGGCCTCGGCGAGCAGGTCGGCCAGCGACTCGTGCCCGTCCGCGCCGTCGAGCACGACGACGCGGCCCGCGGGGAGTCCGGCGCGCTCGGCGCCGACGGCCGCGGCGGGCAGCAGCGGGGACACCGTGAGCAGCAGCGTCGCGCCCGAGTCGGTGAGCTGGGAGGCGACGTCGCCGCCGGTCGCGAGCGCGTTGATCGTCGTGACCGTGGCGCCGGCGCGCAGCGCGCCGTGGAACACCGGCACGAACGCGGGCACGTTGGGCGACAGCAGCGCGACGACGTCGCCCGGCCGGATCCCCCGGGCGGCGAGCGCCCCGGCGACGGCGTCGACCTGGTCGCGCAACGCGCCGTAGGTGGTGATGGCCCCGGACGGGCCGTCGATGATCGCCGGGCGCTCGAGGTCGGCGTCGGCGAGGTCGGCGAACAGCAGGTCGTACAGGGTGACGTCGGGGATGTCGACGTCGGGCAGCGGGCTGCGGAAGGGCATGGCGTCTCCTTTGACGGGCCAGGGAGGGAGTGCGGGGAGGGGCGGGGTCAGGCGCGGAACGCGGCGGCGAAGACGGACGGCATCGCGAGCCAGCCGGGCCGAGCCGCGAAGGCGGTGAGCCGACGGCCGGTCGTGGCTGCGCTGCGCGCCGTCACGAACCACGGCGGCTTGGGGAAGAGCGCGAGCTCGCCCCGGGCGACGGAGCGCGGGAACGGCCGGAACGGGCCGGTGACGACGGTGCGTTCCGTGGCGTCGAGGAGCAGGGCGTTGTGGACGACGCCGCGGCCGCTCTGGATGTCCGCGAGCGTGTGCCCGGGGTACGCACCCCAGGGCGCGGTCGCCGTGAGGTAGCCGACGCCGGTCCACGCGTTGACGCCGATCGTGCCGTAGCGCAGGTCGGCGATCGCCCGGTCGAAGCCGGCCCCGAGGGCCCTGCGGTCGTTCGGCGCGACGACGACGTTGGCGCCGAGCGTCCCGGCGAGCTCGTCGTTGGCGTGCGCGACGGCGGCGTCGAGGAACCGCTGCCCCGTGCCGGGCAGCTCGACGACGCCGAGCACGGGGGCGAAGTACTCGGTCCGCTCCACCGCCGCGCGCTCCGGGGCTGCCGCGTCAGGGCCGTGGCCGCCGGCGTTCCCGGTGAGGTCGACGAGCAGGCGACCGCCGTCCGGGCCGAGGCGGGTCGCGCCCGGGTAGGACGCCGCGGCGGACGCGAGGCGCGCGGCGCTGCCCGGGTACCAGGCCGGGCGGGCGGGGGCCCGGTCGAGCGCGTCCCGCAGCGCGGCGAGGAACGCATCCTTGAGCGGCCAGTCCCGGCTGACGATGACGACCTGCCCGGCGATGCAGTTGTAGCCGCCGTTGTGCAGCCGCATGGTCGCGACGTGCTCGGCCTGGTAGCGCAGGTCGTCGGCGGACCAGTCGCCGGGGACGACGACGACCGGCGCCACGCCGCCGAGCTCGCTGGTGATGTCCTTGTCGAGGACCGGCGTTCCCGCCGCCTTGCGCGCGCGGCCCTCGTCGCCGGGACCCCACACGATGGCGTCGTGCGTGACGGAGCTGCCGGTGATGTGGACGTGCGCGATGCCCGGGTGCCCGGTCAGGTAGGCGCCCGCGTCGGCTCCGCCGCGCACGATACGCAGCACACCGGCCTCGACCAGGGGCGCCAGGGCGGCGCGGAGCACCGGCTCGAGGTCGTCGAGCGTGGGGTTGAGCTTGAGCAGCGCGACCCGGTTGTGCGCGACCAGCTCGGACGCGACGTCGAGCGGCGCGATCGAGGTGATGTTGCCCGCGCCGAGCACGAGGCCCACACCCCCGGTGCGGCTCGGGTGGTGCTGCGCGAGCCCGGCGTGCGACCGCGCGGTGGACGCCGCGACGCCCGGCCGCAGCCAGACCTCCGCGCGGAACCCGTGCAGCAGGATCGCCTCGTGGGCGCTGTGCGGCAGCACGCGCACCGTGGTGCGGCCGCCGGGCGCCGTGCCGAACCGGGCCCCTGCGAGCGGGCTGCGCCGCTCGGCCAGCGCCTGGAGCGAGCGGGAGAGCTGAGCGAAGCCGGTCAGCGCCGGGTAGGGGCCGGAGATCCACTCCTCGCCCATGAGGGGCGAGTCGGGGGCCAGCCCCTTGATGCGGCCGGCGGTCGTGGCCCAGCGTTCAGCGTTCGCGGCGATCGTCGCGTGCGTGCGGGCGAGGAGGGCGGCGCGTGCCGCGAGGGAGGTGTCGGCCCAGCGGCGCTCGCCGGCCGCGAGCTCGTCGATCGCCGCGTCGAGGGCGGCGCGCTCCGTGTCGTCCAGGGTGGTGCGGTCGGCGGCGGCCGACGGCGATGCGCTCTCGGTGGTGGTCATGGATCTCCTTCGATCGTGCCTCGAGTGTGACCTCGGCACCGGTGTGGACTCCATGGGCGGCTGCCCCCTGTTGGCTGGGGAAGTTTGTGCAGCGGCACAAGAAACGCCCGGCCGCGGCCGGTAGCCTGGTCCGCATGACGATCCACGAGGGCGTGGCCGGGACCGCGCCGCTCCCGCCCGCCGGCGACCTGTTCCGCGAGCTGTTGGGGTCGGTGCCGACGGTCACCGACCGCGTCGTCGCGCAGATCCTGGCGGGCGAGCACGCCTACGCGGAGTCCGCCCTGCCGGTCGGCGCCCTGCACGCCGTCGTCGCCGTCAACATCGAGGCGCTCCTGCACAGCATGAGCGGCGAGCCGGACGACCTTCAGCCGGCCCGCGACGCCGGCCGCCTCAAGGCCGAGCATGGCATCCCGCTCGCCGGCCTCCTGCACGCCTATCGTCTGGCCGGGCTGGCCCTGTGGGACGAGATGGTCTCGAACGCCGCCTCCCGCCACCGGTCGGAGGAGCTGCTGCGCGCGTCGTCCGACGTCTGGGGCATCATCGACCGCTTCTCGAGCGTCGCGGCCGAGGCGTACCGCGACGTCGTCGACGAGCGCGACCGTCGCAACCAGCACGCCCGCAGCCTCATGCTGGTGTCCCTGCTCGACGCCGACACCCCGCTCCACGAGGCCACAGGGATCCTCCGGACGCTCGGCCTCCCCGAGCACGGCCACTACCTCGTCGTGTCCGCGGAGCTCGACCCGACCGGCGACGACCCCCTCCCCGACGTCGAGGCCCGGCTCCGTCAGCGGGGCGTGCGCTCCTCCTGGTCCACGTGGGGCGCCGAGCGCGTCGGCATCGTCGCGGCCCGCGCCGCGGCCGACCTCGCCGGCGCCGCGGACGTCGTCGACGCCTCCGCGACCGCACGCGTCGGCGTCTCCGGCGCTCTGCCGTCGGTCGCCGACGTCCGGCGCGGGCTGCGCGAGGCGCGCGTCGCGCTCGAGTGCGTCCCGCGCGGCACGGCGGGCTCGCACGCGTTCGGCGTCGCGCCCGTCGACGTCCTGCTGGTGACGCACCCCGAGCAGGCCGCCGAGCTGCGGTCCTCGGTGCTCGGCGCCCTCGCCGACTCCCCCGACCAGACCCATCTGCTCGACACGCTGGAGGCCTGGTTCCTCGCCGACGGCTCGACCGCCGAGGCCGCGCGGGCCCTGCACTGCCACCGCAACACCGTCGGCTACCGCCTCGGGCGCGTCCAGGAGCTCACCGGCCGCTCCGTCGCCCGCCCCGCGCAGGCCGCGGAGCTCTACGCGGCGCTCCGCGCGACTCGGCTCGGTGGCCTCACTTGATGCCGGTCGTGGCGATGCCGCGCACGAGGAACCGCTGACCGAAGAGGAACACGAAGAACACGGGCAGCAGGGACACGATCGACATCGCGAACATGGCTCCCCAGTTGCTCTCCCCCTGCGAGTCGACGAACAGCCGCAGGGCCACCGGCACGGTCATCATGTCCGTGTCGGTGAGGTAGATGAGGGCGCTGAAGAACTGGTTCCAGGTGCCGATGAACGTGAAGATCGCCGTCGTCGCGAGGGCCGGCGTCATCAGCGGCAGGATGATGCGCAGGAAGATCCGGGCGTGGCCGGCGCCGTCGATCCGGGCCGCCTCGTCCAGCTCCTTGGGCAACCCGCGGATGAACTGGACCATGAGGAAGATGAAGAACGAGTCGGTCGCCAGCATGTTCGGCCCGACCAGCGGCCAGAACGTGTTCACCATGCCGAGCTGGGAGAACAGCACGTACTGCGGCACGAGCGTGACGTGCCCCGGGAGCATGATCGTGATGAGCATGACCGCGAACAGGATCGTCCTGCCCGAGAACCGCATCCGCGCGAACGCGTAGGCCGCCATCGAGCACGAGACGAGCGTGCCGAGCACGGACCCGAGCACCACGACCGCCGAGTTCAGCATGTAGCGGCCGAAGGGGTGGCTGAGCGCGTTCCACCCGTCCGGGTAGTGCGACAGGTCGACGTCGCTGAGCCACAGGCCGGGCTGGCTGAAGATGAGGTCGTCGGGCCGCAGCGACGAGACCACCATCCACAGGAGTGGGTAGATCATCACGGCGCCCGTGACGATCAGCACGAGGTGCTTGAGGACGCTCCGCACGGGGCGCGAGGAGCGCCGCCGTCGCACCGCGACCGGCGCTGGCTCGGGTGCGGCAGGAGCCGTGTCGAGCTCTCGGGGGATGGTCTCAGTCATCGTAGTAGACCCAATACTTCGAGGCGATGAAGTTGACGGCCGTGAGGGCCCCGACGATGAGGACGAGCAGCCACGCCATCGCGGACGCGTAGCCCATCTCGAAGTCCTTGAACCCCGTGTTGTAGAGGTACATCGTGTAGAAGAGCGTCGAGTCGGACGGGCCGCCGATCCCGCCCGAGATGATGAACGCCTGCGTGAAGGACTGGAAGGCGCCGATCGTCTGCAGCACGATGTTGAAGAAGATGATCGGCGTGAGCATCGGCATCGTGATGCGCCAGAACTGCTTGGCCTTGGTGGCCCCGTCGACCGCGGCGGCCTCGTAGTACATGGTCGGGATCTGCCGCAGCCCGGCGAGGAAGATGATCATCGGCGACCCGAACGTCCACACGTGCAGCAGGATGATCGTGCCGAGCGCCGTGTCCGGGCTGGAGATCCAGCCCATCCCCTCGATGCCGAACAGCCCGAGCACCTGGTTGACCAGGCCGGTGGTGCCGAAGATCTGGCGCCACAGGATGGCGATGGCCACCGAGCCGCCCAGCAGCGACGGCAGGTAGAACACCGAGCGGTAGAACGACAGCCCGCGCATCCCCCGGTTGAGCGCCACCGCGATGAAGAGGGCGACGGCGAGCTGGAGCGGCACGCCCACGACGACGTACGTGAGGGTCACCTTGAGCGACTGGTGCAGGCGCTCGTCGCTCAGCATCCGGAGGTAGTTCTCCGCGCCGACCCAGTTGGGGTCCTCGAGCAGGTTGTAGTCCGTGAAGGACAGGTAGAACGACGCGATCATCGGGCCCGCCGTGATGATCACGAGGCCCAGGAGCCACGGGAGCAGGAAGACGAAGGCCGCCTTGTTGTCCCGGCGCGCCGCCTTCCGCTCGCGCGGGTCCACCGGGCGCCCGCCCCGCTTCAGCTTCGAGAGCTCGGTGATCGCGCTCATCCGGACGCGCCCGTGGGCGTCTTGGAACGATTCATCGCGTGGACCTCCTCGACCACGGAGCGCTGCGCTCCAGCGCGCAACTTTTGGGGTAACCGTTGACCACAGTATCGAACTCTTCGTAGTCTGGGAAGCGCCTTCCCGCTCGCCGACGCCGACCGTCGCGAGCCTTTCAGGGGATGGGCTGCTCGTACAGGGAGGTACGACCCCATGCAGAGACTCAACTTCAGGACGACCGTCGCGACGGCCACCGCAGGCCTCGTCGTGCTGACGGCGGCCAGTTGCGCCGTCGACCAGCCCGGCACCGACGCCGCCCCCTACGACCCCGACGAGGAGGTGACGATCACCTTCGCATGGTGGGGCGGGGAGGAGCGCAACCAGATCACCAAGGAGGCGATCGCGGGGTTCGAGGAGGACCACCCCAACATCACCGTCGAGACCCAGAGCAGCGACTTCGGCAGCTACTGGGACATGCTCGCGACGCAGGTCGCGGGCGGCGACGCCCCCGACCTGATCACGATGGGCGGCTCCTACCCCAGCGAGTACGCCGGCCGCGGCGCGCTGCTGGACCTCGGCACCGTGTCCGACTACCTCGACACCTCCAAGGTGCCGGCGGACACGCTCAAGATCGGCCAGATCGAGGGCAAGCAGTACACCGTCCCGTCCGGCGTCAACGCGCTGGCGACGTTCCTCAACCCGGCCGTCTTCGAGGAGGCCGGCGTCGAGCTCCCCGACACGTCGACGTGGACGTGGGACGACTTCGCCGCGATCACGCAGCAGATCTCCGACAATGGCCCGAAGGGCACCTACGGCACCGTGCCGTTCGCCAACTCCTCGCTGCTCGACGCCTGGGCGCACCAGCACGGCGAGGCGATCTTCGCCGAGGACGGCACCGTGGGCGTGAGCCCCGCGACCGTGTCGGCCTGGTTCCAGCTCTGGCTCGACGCCCAGAAGAACGGCGCCACCCCCGAGGCCAGCATCTTCGTGGAGGACTCGACGGCGGTACCCGAGCAGTCGCTGTTCGGCACCGGCAAGTCGGCGATCACCTTCGCGTGGAGCAACTTCAAGGCCGACGCGCTGGGCGACGCCGTCGTCGAGGCGAACCTGCCCGGCGAGGCCGAGGCGCGGGGCAACCGCGTCGGTTCCACGATGGAGTACGCCATCACCTCGAAGACCGAGCACCCCGAGGCCGCGGCGATGCTGCTCGACTACCTGATCAACGACCCGCGCGTGGTCGACGCGATCGGCACGGACCGCGGGGTCCCGGCGAACGAGGAGGTGCGCGACCACCTGCGCGGGAGCCTCACCACGGTGCAGCAGAAGGAGGTCGACCTCATCGACGAGATCACCGCCTCCGACGCGGGCGCCCGCATGCCCGCCCCCGAGGGCGCCAGCAGCACCGGGGACATCTTCACGCGGCTGATGCAGGACGTGCTCTTCGAGCGGACGACGCCGGACGACGCGGCCGAGCAGTTCATCTCCGAGGTCGAAGGCTCGCTGAAGTGACCGCCCCCGGCGTCGCCCTCGTCGGCGGCCACGGCTACGCGACCCGCCACCTGGAGCACCTGCGGAGCGCCGAGCGCTCCGGCCGGGCCCGGCTGCTCGGCGTCGCGGACCCTCGTCCACCCGAGGGCGACGCCGGCGGTGTCCCCTGGTTCGACTCGCTCGACGACCTGCTGGACTCCGGCGTCGAGCCCGACGTGGTGGTGGTCTCGACCCCGCCGCACACCCACGCCCCGCTCGCGCTGCGGGCGATCGCGGCCGGCGCGGACGTCTACGTGGAGAAGCCGCCGGTCGCCTCCTGGGCGCAGTACGTCGAGCTCGAGCGGGCGGCCCGCGAGTCCGGCCGCGTCGTGCAGGTCGGCTTCCAGAGCCTCGGCTCGGAGGCGCTCGCGATCATCGACGAGAGCCTCCGCGCCGGCGAGATCGGCGACGTCCTGGCCGTGGGCGCCGTCGGCACCTGGTCGCGCACGGTCGGCTACTACGACCGCTCCCCGTGGGCGGGCAAGCGCGTGCTCGACGGCGTCGACGTCGTGGACGGCGTGGCGACCAACCCGCTCGCGCACGCCGTCGTCACGGCGCTGCGCCTCGCGGGCGCCCGGCGCGCGGACGACGTGCTCGACGTCGACGCCGACCTGTACCACGCGCACGCGATCGACGCCGACGACACCTCCGTCGTCCGCGTCCGCACGACGAGCGGCGTCGCCGTGACCCTCGGCCTGACGCTGTGCGCGCGGAAGCAGACGGCGCCGGTGATCCGCGTGCGCGGCACCCGCGGCACGATCGAGCTGAGCTACACCACCGACGAGCTCACCATCGACGGCGTCGGCGGGCGACGCGTCCTCACCACCGGCCGTGCGCACCTGCTCGACGACCTGCTGGACCATCGCCTGAACAAGCACCGCGCGACCGGCGCGGCGCTCCTCAGCCCGCTGGCCGACTCCGGCGCCTACATGCGCGTGCTCGAGGCCGTGCGCGTGGCCGACGCGCCCCGGCAGATCCCCGCGGACGCCGTGACGTGGACCGGCGACGGCCGCGACCGCCGGCCCGTCGTGCACGACGTCGAGGCGATCCTCGCGCGGGCCGTCACGGCGCAGGCGACGCTCGCCGAGCTGGGCGTGCCGTGGGCCCGGGCGCTCCCCGCGGCCGACGTGCTCGACGTCGGCGGCGTGCCGGTCGCCGAGCTCCGTGACGGCGACGTGGCGCCGATCCTCTCGCCGCGGCCCTACCTGCACCCCGTCTCCACCCTCGACGGCGTGGTCGTGACCGACCACCTGCCGGCCGACCACGCCTGGCACCTCGGCGCGGGCATGGCGATCCAGGACGTGGACGGCACCAACCTCTGGGGCGGCCGCACGTTCACGGTCGAGGACCGCGAGTACGTGTGGCGGCACGACCACGGGCACGTGCGCGTCGACCGGCACTCGCGCGAGGGCGGCGTCGCCGAGCAGGAGCTCACCTGGTGCGACCCGGCGGGCGCCGCCCTGCTGACGGAGCACCGCCGGTGGGAGGCTTCCCCCTCCCCCGACGGCTGGTGGCTCGACCTGCGGACCGAGCTCCGCAGCGCCACCGGCTCCCCGGTCTCGCTCGGCGGCCCTGGCAGCAACGGCCGGGCCGGCGGCGGCTACGGCGGGTTCTTCTGGCGCGTCGCGCCCTGCACGGACGTCCACGTGCGGACCGCGGACGCCGACGGCGAGCCGGGCGTGCACGGCTCCACGTCGCCGTGGCTCGCCTGGACGGCCGAGTTCGCCGCGGGGCCCGCGACGCTCGTCTTCGTCGCCGCGCACGACGACGACGCGGACCCCTGGTTCGTCCGCTCCGCCGGCTACCCCGGCGTCGGGCTCGCGCTCGCGTGGGACCGCCGCACCACCGCGCCCGTGGACGAGCCCCTGCGCCGCCGCGTCCGCATGCTGGTCGCCGACGGCGTCCTCGACGACGAGCGCGTCGCGCGGCTCGCCGCCGGCGCCCTCGCACACGACCCCTGCCCCGCCCCGCTCCCCGCCTGAAGGACCACGTCTTGCCCTCGTCGCCCGCCATCGACCGACGCGCGCTCGTGCGCCGGCACCACGTCGAGCAGACCACCCTGGACCCCCGCAGCCCCGTGACCGTCGGCAACGGCGAGCTCGGTTTCACCGTCGACCTCACCGGACTGCAGTCGATGCCCGGCGAGTACCCGGTGCACAGGCGGGGCCACGAGCCCGACCGCGACGTCCCGGGCACGCTCCTGGGTACGCAGTCGCAGTGGGCCTGGCACTCGATCGCCGGCGAGCGCGAGTACTCGCTCGAGGAGACCACGCGGCGGTACGAGGTCGACGGCCGGCTCGTGCCGTACGTCGAGGAGAGCCCCCGGGGCACCCCGGGGTACGACGCCAACCGGTGGTTCCGGGCCAACCCGCACCGCCTCGACCTCGGGCGCGTCGGCTTCGTCGCGGTCTCCGACGACGACGGCGACGACGGCGACGGCGACAGCGACGGCGGGCGGCTCGCCGCGCTGCGCCCCGGCGACCTCGCCGACACCCGCCAGGTGCTCGACCTGTGGTCGGGGACGGTGGACAGCGCGTTCTCCCACCGCGGCGTGCCCGTCCGGGTGCTGACCGCCGTCCACCCGACGCGGGACCGGATCGGCGTCACCGTCGCGTCCGCCCGTGCTGCCGGGCTCGCGATCGCCGTCGACTTCCCCTACGGCTCGTCGGACTGGCACAACGCCGCCGACTGGGACTCCCCCGGCGCCCACACCACGACCGTGACGGCCGCGGGTGGCGGGTGGGTCGTGGAGCGGACGCTCGACGACTCGACGTACCGGGTGCACGTCGTCGCGACCGGCGCGGAGCTGGAGCACGTCGCGCCGCACCGCGTCGTCCTGCGGCCCACGGCGGACGACGTGGACGTCGTCGTCGAGCTCACCACGGACGGGCAGGGCGACATGGTGGCGCTGACCTCCCGGGCCGGGCACGCGGACACCGCGACGACGGCGGGCGACGCGCGCGAGGTGCACCGGGCGAGCGCCGCGCACTGGCAGCGCTTCTGGGAGTCCGGCGCGGCCCTCGAGCTCGCCGGGACGGACGACCCCCGCGCCCGGGAGCTCGAGCGGCGCGTGGTGCTGTCGCAGTACGTCACGGCCGTGAACAGCGCGGGGTCCCTCCCGCCGCAGGAGACCGGCCTGGTGTGCAACTCGTGGCGCGGCAAGTTCCACCTCGAGATGCACTGGTGGCACGCCGCGCACTTCCCGATGTGGGGACGACCGGAGCTGCTCGAGCCGAGCCTCGGCTGGTACCGGCACGCCCTGCCGCTGGCCCGGGACACCGCGCGCGCCCAGGGCTACGCGGGGGCGCGCTGGCCCAAGCAGCTCGGCTCCGTGCTGCGCGAGACGCCCAGCTCGATCGGCGTCCACCTCGTGTGGCAGCAGCCCCACGTCGTCTACCTCTCCGAGCTCGTCCACCGGGTCACCGGGGACGACGCGTTCCTGCGCGAGCAGGCCGAGGTCGTCTTCGCCTCGGCGGAGTTCATGGCCGACTTCGCCCAGGCGGGTCCGGACGGGTTCACGCTCGGCCCTCCGCTCGTGCCCGCGCAGGAGAGCTACGCGGGCGAGCGGGCCCGCCTGTCGAACCCGCCGTTCGAGCTGGCCTACTGGCGCTGGGCCCTGCGCACCGCCAACGCGTGGCGCGAGCGGCTGGGCCTGGAGCCCGAGGAGCGGTGGGCCGCGGTCGCCGAGGGCATGACGGCGCCGCACGTGCGCGACGGCGTCTACACCGGCGTCGACGTCGAGCCGTTCACCATCCGCACCGACCACCCCTCGATGCTCGGGGCGCTGGGCATCGTCCCCGACGTCGGGCTGATCGACGCCGACGTCATGCGCGCCACCTATCTGGACGTGCTGCGCGACTGGGACTGGTCGTCCACCTGGGGCTGGGACTACCCCATGATGGCGATGACCGCGACGCGCATCGGCGAGCCCGGCTGGGCGGTCGACGCCCTCATGGACGTGGCGGGCAAGAACGTCGTGCTGCCGAACGGCCACAACCACCAGACGGACTCGCTGCCGCTGTACCTGCCCGGCAACGGCGGCCTGCTCGCCGCCGTCGCGCTCATGGCGCGCACCCACCTCGACGGCGGGGCGGGGTTCCCCTCCGGCTGGGACGTCCGGCTGGAGGGGTTCCCCGCCACGGTCTGACCCCTCGCGGTCAGACCGTGGCCGGTCACCTCACGGCGCCCCCGGCAGGGTGCGCGCGAGCAGCGGCGCGGAGGGCTCCGACGTGCCCGCCGCGTTCACGGCCACCACCCGGTACGTGTACGCGGTGCCGGGCTCGAGGTCGCGGTCGTAGGTGGTGTGCACCTTCGCGCTGCCGACCTCCTGCGGCTCGCCGCCCGCCTCGGACCGCAGCACGCGGTACTCGGTCGCGCCGCCGCCCGACGTCCACACCAGCCCGGTGAACGTGGCGCCCTGGCGCCCCACGCGCAGGCCGGTGGGCGGCGCGGGCACGGGCAGCGCGACGGCGACGGACCCGCTCCGTTCCGACTCACCCAGCTCGTTCACCGCCGTGACGACGTAGTCGTAGGACGCCACCGACGCGCTGATCCCGTCGTCGGTGTACCCCGGCTCGGTAGTGGTGCCGACCAGGGCGTACTCGCCCCCGCCGTCCCGCCGGTAGACCCGGTAGGTCTCGGCGCCCGGCTCGGGCGCCCACCCCAGCGTGACCTCCGTGGCCGACGTCTCCAGGGCCTGGACCTGCCCCGGCGCCACGACGGGGTCGAGCGGTCCGCCCGTCGTGGCGGCGACCGGGACGGAGCGCTCCGACTCCCCGCCCGGCGAGAACGTCGTGACGGCGTAGCGGTACGACGACGACGGCTCCACGGCGGCGTCGGTGAACCCGGGGTGCGGCACGTGTGCGAGCAGCTCGAACGCGCCGCCGTCCGCGGGCGCACGGTAGACGCCGTACGCCGTGGCGCCGTCGACGGCGGACCACCCGAGGTCGACCGAGTAGCTCCGCTCGGCGGTGACGGCGGCGTCGCCGGGGGCGGGCGCCGTCGTCGTGCCCGAGGTCACCAGCGCGTTCACGTCGTCCGACGCGCCCGAGGCGCCGCCCGGCCCGACCGCCGTCACCTGGTACCGGTACGGCACGCCGGCCTCGACGTCGGCGTCCCGGAACGACGTGTCGGCGGTGCTGCCGACGACCCGCATCGCGGGCTCGGACGCCGACGCCCGGGCGACCAGGTAGGCGGTCGCGCCGTCGGACCCCGTCCAGGACAGCTCGACCCCGAGGTCTCCCGCGGCCCCCGAGGGCTCCGCGGCGAGGTCCTCCGGGGCGGCGCCCACGGGCTCGTTCCCGCCCGGCACCGGGTCCACGGCGACGAAGTAGTTGAGCACCGTGCCGCCCGCGTTGGCGCCGGTCACGACGTGCGACCCGGCGGCGAACCGTGCCTTGAAGAGCTTCCACGACCCGCCGTGGTCGTCGCCCACGGTGAGGTCCGTGGCCTCGTAGCCGCCGGTCAGCCACGCCGGGCGCGGCGAGATGCGCGTGTCGTGCGCGACCCAGACGTCGGCGTCCACGGGAAGGTAGAAGGAGAGCAGGTCGTCGTTCGTGGCGGCACGCGACGCGACGGCCGACCGGACCCATTCGAGCCCCTGGATCTCCGACGGCACGTCCGTGAACCGGTAGGCCTTGCTGCCCGTCATCCGGTCCCCGGCGACGAAGTCGCCCACCTGGAGGTCCTGCTGGATCGACCACAGCGCGGCGTTGGCGGCGCCGGTGCTGCTCGAGTCTGTGACGACGGCGCTGCGGATCGCGTCGCCCTCCAGCGGCGCCGCCGGCACGACCTCCGGGGCCTCGGGCGCCGGCGGCTCGAAGACGTCGCCGGACCACTCCACCGGCGTCATCGGGTACCCCTTCGGGAAGCCCGGCGCCGCGAGCTCGTTCAGGTACTCCTCGAGGTTGGTGTACCGGTCGCGGTCGTCGTCGCCGTTGCGGTCCGCGGGGTCGGTGGGGTCGAGCCCCCGCGCGAGCTCCCACTCGTCGGCCATGCCGTCCCGGTCGGCGTCCGTCGCCGGGGTGCCCTCGTCGAGCGTGGGGTAGCCGCCGACGTCCGACTCGTCCCCGATGATGGCGCCGGTCTGGTGGCGCACCTCGTCGACGACGCGCGCGTCCACCGCGTCGCGCGCGACCGACGCGCCGGCGTGGTCGAGCGTCAGGTCGAGCGCGCGGCGGGGGCTCTGGGTGTGCACCGGCGGGTACGCGAACCGCTCGTCCACCCGGACGGCGGGGCGGGCGGCCTCGATCATCCCCGAGCCCGTGTTGCGGCCGTTCAGCACGCCGTCGCGGTTGCTGTCGATCCGGTTGTCGTCGAGGAAGACCTGGTAGTTCTCGTTGCCCCGCACGACCGCCTCGGTGGGGTTCGCGGAGTTCACGCCGGCGACGAAGTAGTTGCCCACGACGTTGCCGTACCCCTTGGTCCCGGACTCGCCGCCGGCCACGTAGGGGAAGTCGCCCCAGTTGTAGACGACGTTGTTCACGAAGTCCATGACGCCCTTGGTCTTCGGGTTCCGGTCGTTGTTGTGGGCGTAGAGGTTGTGGTGCATCGAGATGGTGTTCATCTCGACGAGCCCGCCCATGGAGTGGGTCAGGCGGCCCTCCGACATGATCGACCACTGCACGGTGATGTTCTTCGAGCGCGGGTTCTCGTAGTCCTTGCTCTTGATCGAGAGGACCTCGTCGCCCGCCCAGGAGAACGACGAGTGGTCGACGATGACGTCCTGCGAGTCCTCGATGTACATCGCGTCGTCCGTGGAGGCCGAGCCCAGCCGGAAGCGCATGTTCCGGATGACGATGTCGCTGCTCTCGACGAACCGGACCGTGTTGCCCTTGATCGTCACGCCGTCGCCGGGCGCCGTCTGGCCGGCGATCGTGATGCCGTGCTTGTCGCGCGCCACGATCTGCGGGATGGTCACGTCCCCCGCGACGTCGAAGACGATCGTGCGCGGGGCGTCGCCCGCGGTGGTGAGCGCGTCGTGGAAGGTGCCCGGCCCCGTGAGCTCCTTGCTCGTGACGTGGTAGACCTCCCCGCCCCGGCCGCCCGTCGCGGCGTACCCGAACCCCTCCGCCCCGGGGAACGCCGGCAGGGCGTCGTCGCCCGCCGACGCCGGCGCCGCGGGGACCGCGACGGCCAGCGCGGCCGCCACTCCGGCCGCGGCTGCCACCGCGGATCGTGCTCCAGACCGTCGTGCCCTCATCGTCCGTACCTCTCTGTACGTGCGCAACATTGTGGGAATGCGGTTTCCTGAATGTAGCGCCGACGGTTGTGCTCGTCAACAGGAACGCAGGTGGGAGGGCCGGGCGGCCCCGCACGTCAGAGGCCCGACGTCGTCGAGCCGCGCGGCACCAGCTCGCACGGCATGGCGACGACCCCGGGCTCCAGGCCGCCGCCCGCGAGCGCGCCGTGCAGCAGCCGCGCCGCCTCGCGCCCCATCTCCTCGAGCAGCATGTCGACGCTCGTGATGGCCGGGTCGGAGTTCCAGACCAGCGGGCCGAAGTTCTCGTACCCGACGACCGCGACGTCCTCCGGCACACGCAGGGACTCGCGCCGGAGCCGGTCGATGACCCCGAGCGCGATGGCGTCGGAGTCGCACACGACGGCGTCGACGCCGTCGCGGCCGACGCCCTCGAGGACGCGGAGCATCGCCGCGCGGCCCCAGAGCGCGGTCCGCGGGCCGTCGGCGAGCTCGGCGACGAGGCGCAGGCCCAGGGCCTCCGCCGCCTCGTGGACGCCGACCTTGCGGTCGGCCGCGACCCGGTACTGCGGCCGCCCGCTGAGGTGCGCGACGCGGGTCCGGCCGAGCGCCGCGAGGTGCTCGACCTGGAGGCGGCCGCCCTGGGCGTCGTCCACGACCAGCGAGGTGTCCCGCGGGTCCCGCGACCGGCTGTGCACGTAGACGACCGGGACGGGGAGGTCCTCACCGACCGGGTCGCGCTCCTCGGTGCGCCCGCCCACGACGATCAGCCCGTCCACCCGGCGGTCCAGCAGGGCGTTGAGCTGGTGCCGCTCGCGCAGCCGGTCGCCGCGGGCGTTGACGAGGTGCACGAAGGAGGACGACGAGCTCAGCCCGTCCTCCAGCCCGTCGAGGATGGGCAGCGAGAACCGGGACTCGAGGTCGGCGGCGAGCACCCCGACGGACGTGACCGGCTGCCGCCCCGGGCCGCTGCTGGCGACGAAGCCGAGCTCGCGCGCGCTGTCGAGGATGCGCCGCCGGGTGGCGGCCGAGATCCGGCCGCGCCCGTTGATGGCCTTCGACGCTGTCGACATCGACACACCCGCGGCCTCGGCGACGTCCGCCAGCCTCGCACGATGTCTGCGCACGCCAGCGCTCCTTTTCGTCGACGCGCCACCTGGGAGCGTTCCCGCTGAGGACCCGACCGTACTGCACCCGTCCAGGCCCTCGGCGGACATCGCGGCGGAACGACGGCCAGCGGACCGGAGCCCGGGAAACCCCAGGCTCTCAGGCGATCGCACCTCGGTGCGGACGCCGGCCGTGGCCGCGCCCGCCGCGACGAGGGAGGACGCTCAGCGCGCGCCCGTCGCCACGGGCGCCTCGCCGGGCTCCGCCGCTCCCGTGTCGGCATGCGGGTGCCGGCGCTCCAGCGCCGCCCCCTCGACGTCGACGTTCGGCAGGATCCTGTCGAGCCAGCGCGGCAGCCACCACGCCGCGTCGCCGAGCAGGTGCATGAGCGCCGGCACCACCAGCATGCGCACCACGAACGCGTCGACGAGCACGCCGAACGCGAGGGCGAACCCGATCGACCGGATCATCGCGTCCTCGGCGAAGACGAACCCGCCGAACACGGAGATCATGATGATCGCGGCCGCCGTGACCACGGAGCGGCCGGCCCGGAAGCCCTGCACGACGGCGAGGCGCGCGGGGGCGCCGTGCGCGTACGCCTCCCGCATCCCCGAGCCGAGGAAGAGCATGTAGTCCATCGCCAGGCCGAACAGGATGCCGACGAGGATCGTGGGCAGGAAGTTCAGGATCGGCCCCGGGCTGTGCACGCCGAAGACCCCGGCCAGCCAGCCCCACTGGTAGATCGCGACGACGCCGCCGAGGGCCGCGAAGTACGACAGCACGAACCCGAGCGTCGCGATCACCGGCACCAGGATCGACCGGAACACCACGACGAGGATGATCAGCGAGAGCCCGATGACCACGCCGAGGTAGAGCGGCAGCGCGTCGGCGAGCTTCTCGGAGATGTCGATGTTGCCGGACGCCGCGCCCGCGACGCCGATCTCGACGTCGCCGCTCACCGAGGCGCCGTCCACGCCCCCGCCGACCGACGCCGTGTCGATCGGCATCGGGGACAGGCCGCGCAGGGTGTGCACGAGCTGCTCGGTGGACTCGCTCGTCGGCCCGCCCACGGGCACCACCTGGAACGCGAGGGTCCAGCCGTCGGCCGACACGCCGGCGGGCGCCACGGCGACCACGTCGTCCTGCGCGGCGAGCTGCTGCGCCAGGGCGAGCTGCGTCGCGACCTCGGTGTCCGGGGTGACCGCGTCGGGCACGTCCGCGACCACGAGCAGGGGCCCGTTGACGCCGGCGCCGAACTCGTCGGCGACCGTCGTGTACGCCGCGTACGAGGTGGAGTCCTCGGGCGCCGACGAGCCGTCGGGCAGGTTCGTCCGCAGGTCCAGCGCAGGGATCGCGACGACACCGAGCAGCGCGACGCCGAGCACCACGCGCCCCACGGCCGCGGGCGTGCGCATCGGGGCCAGGGGCTTCGCCGGCCTCCCGGCGTCTGCCGGACGGTCGCCGGAGGCGAGGCGAGCCCGCTCCTTGCGGCTCAGGATCCGCAGGCCGATCGCGGACAGCAGCGCCGGCGTCAGCGTCACGGCGACCAGGACGGCGACGGCGACGGAGGCGGCGCCGACGGTGCCCATGAGGCCGAGGAACGGGATGCCGGTGACGTTGAGCGCGAGCAGCGCGATGACGACGGTCGCCCCGGCGAACACGACGGCGTTGCCGGACGTGCCGTTGGCGAGCGCCACGGACTCGCGGACCTCGTACCCCTCCTTGAGCTGCTGGCGGTGCCGGTTGACGATGAACAGCGCGTAGTCGATGCCGACGGCGAGGCCGAGCATGAGGCCGAGCACCGGCGTCACGGACGACATCTCGACGACGCCGGAGAACGCCAGGGCGCCCATCGCGGCGACCCCGACACCGATCAGCGCGGTGAGCAGCGGGAGGCCGGCGCCGATGAAGGTGCCGAGCATGATGACGAGCACGACGGCCGCCACGACCAGGCCGACGACCTCGCCCGGCCCGACGACCGACGGCGTCTCCTGCGCGATGTCGGAGCCGAAGTCCACGTGGACGCCGCCGACACCCGCGACCCCGTCCTCGATCGCGCCGATGACGGCGTCCTTGGTCTCCTGGTCGACGGCCATCATGTCGTCGGTGAACATCACCGTGGCGACGGCGGTGCTGCCGTCGTCGGACACGAGCCGGATGCCGGAGGACAGCTCGAGCAGCTCCTGGCCCTGCTCCAGCTGGGTGGCCTGCTCCTCGAGCTCGGCGGCGCCGTCGGCGAGCTCCGCGGCCTTGTCGTCGAGGACGTCCTGCTGGTCGTCGAGCTGCGCGAGCCCGGCGTCGAGCTGCTCCTGCTGGACGTCCAGCCCGGGCGCCGCGTACGCGGCCTGGCCCGCCGCCTCGGCCTGGTCGCGCGCGGCGTCGAGCTGCTCCTGCCCGGCCTCGAGCTCGGCACGAGCGTCGTCGACCTGCTGCTGCCCGGCGTCGAGCTGCTCACGACCGTCCGCGATCTTGTCCCGGCCGTCCGCGATCTGCTGCGCGCCGTCGGCGAGCTCGTCCGCCTGCTCCTGCCGGTCGGCCTCGGTGGCGAACGGGTCGACGGAGTCCTCGACGCCGTCGATGCCCGTGACCCCGGTGAGGACGTCGCCCAGGGCCTCCTCCTGGTCGGCGGTGAACTCCGAGCCGTCGTCGGTGCTCAGCACGACGGTGCCGGCGCCGCCCGCGGCATCGGGGAGCTCGTCCGCGAGGTGGTCGGTCACCTCCTGCGTCGGGGTGCCCGGGATGGAGAAGCTGTCGGACAGCGTCCCCGCGCCGAACGCATAGCCGACGCCGGCGATCGCGAGGACCACGACCCAGGCGGCGATGACGGTCTTGACGCGCCGGGACGCGAACCGCCCGAGGCGGTAGAGGAGCTCAGCCATGATGTCCTTCCAGGACGTGGGACGGCGTGGGCACGGGGGCGCCCGGGTAGAGGTGGTCGAGCAGGGCGGCCCAGAGGGCGCGGGCCTCGTCGTCGGTCGTGGCGCCGGTGCGGGCGAACCAGGTCCTGTGGAGCACGACGAGGCTGCTCATGACCTGGGCGACCGCGAGGCCGACGTCGAGGGGGTCCGCGTCGGGGTGCCGGCGGGCGAGGTCGGCGGTGAGCTCGTCACCGACCTCCGACAGCGACTTGAGCAGGAGCATCGCCTGCGGGGCCGGGACGGTCGCCGCGTCGTGCGACGTGCCCTGCAGCCCGAGCCCGCGCGTGAGGGACGCCATCGGGCCGACGAGGTCGGCGCGGCGCAGGGCGCCGACGAGGTCGGCGACGAGCGCGGGACGCGGGTCGGGGCCGGCGGCCACGACGGGCGGGGGCTCGACGGCGAGGAGCGCGCCGCGCACGGCGCCGAACACCTCGGCGCCCACCGCGGCGACCACGTCGTCCAGCGACGGGAAGTGGTTGAACACGGTGCGCCGCGAGACGCCGGCACGCGCGGCGAGGTCGTCGACGGAGAACCCGACCCCGCCGTCGTCCATCAGCGCGGCCGCGGCGTCGACGATCGCCCGCCGCGTACGGGCCTTGTGCTCCGCACGGTGATCGGCGCGGGGCTCCGACGGGTGGGATGGCACCGGACGACCCTAGGCGGCTCGTTGCACTGAGTGCAACGAGCCGCCTGGTGATCTTCGTAACCGCCAGGCCATCGGGAACACCGGAGGCCGCTTGCGCGTTATGTCACAAGATCCACCCGCACCATGAGGAGCACTCTTGCGACGCATCCCCCGAAAGGTCGAGGTCGAGCACGAGCCGGGGAAGTTCACCCGCTACCTCCGGCACGACAACGGCGAAGGCTTCGTCTCGCCCCACGCCAGCGTCCACCCCGACGCCACCATCAGGCCCGGCGCGTACGTCGAGGCCGGCGCCCGTGTGGGCGCGCACGCCAAGGTCGGCCGGTTCAGCTGGGTCGACGTCGACGCCGTCGTCGGGCGCGGAGCCCGCGTGGACGAGAACGTGCACGTCGGCGTCCGCGGCGTCGTCGGCGACGACGCCCGCGTCGGCTCCGGCACCCGCCTCGGCACCGACAGCCGCGTCCCGTCCGGCGTCGTCGTGCCGCCCGACGCGATCGTCCCCGACGGCGAGACGGCGCAGGGCGAACGCCGCCGGAAGGACTTCGGCACGGCGGCCTGACGCCGCCCCTCCCTGCCGGGCGCGCGGCCGGGGCTCGTGCGCGGCATGATGCTCGGGACCGACCCGAGGAGAGCCGTGCCCGATCGCGACCTCGCGACCCCCGCCGACACCGCGCGGCACCCCGGCGACGGCGTGCTCCGACTCGGGCGGATCGGGTGGGCGGTCGTCGGCATCGCCGCGGCCGCCGTCGTCGTCTACGCCGCCGTGTCGGCGATCAGCGGCCTCGCCGTCCCCCTCGTGGTCGCCGCGGTGCTCGGCGTGCTGCTGCACCCCCTGGTCGACCGGCTCGAGGCCCTCGGGCTGCGGCGCGGCCTGGGCTCGCTCGCCGTCCTGGTCGCCCTCGGCGCCGTCCTCGGGGTCGCCGTCTGGGTGACGGCCGACGGCGTCGTCGACCAGGGAGCCGAGATCACCGACCGGCTGGGCAGCGGCCTCGACACCCTCCAGCAGCAGCTCGCGGGCACGACGCTCGACCTGTCCGGCGTGGACCTGAGCGAGACGACAGGCTCCCTGGCCGGCGGCCTGGCCAGCCTGTTCGGCAGCGTGTTCTCCAGCGCGGCGGCGTTCGTCGTCGGCACCTTCGTCGCGGTCTTCTTCCTCTTCTACGTGATGGCCGACTGGCCCCGCATCGAGGCGTTCGCCGCGCGCCACTCGTCCGTCCGCGGCACGCCCGGCCGCGTCGTCGTCGACGAGGCCACCGCGACGCTGCGCCGCTACTTCGGCGCGCTGACGACGTCGAGCCTCGTCACCGCGGTGCTCATCGGCCTCGGTGCGATCCTGCTCGACGTGCCCCTGGCCTTCTCGATCGCCCTGGTCACCTTCGTGACCTCGTACATCCCGTACCTGGGGGCGATCTTCTCCGGCGCCTTCGCCGTCCTCATCGCGCTGGGCTCGCAGGGCCCGACGTCGGCGCTGATCCTGCTCGCCGTCATCCTCGTGGTGCAGAACGTGGTGCAGACGCTGATGCTCACCAAGCTGTCCTCCGACCAGCTGCGGCTGCACCCGATCGTCAACCTCGGCTCGACCATCGTCGGCGCCGTGCTCGCCGGGCTGCTGGGGGCGATGCTGTCCGCGCCCGTGACCGTCATCGTGCGGGACGTCCTCGGCCACGCCCGGGTGGACGCTGCCGAGGACGCCACGGAGGCCTGACGTCGGGTCAGGGGGTCGTCTGCTTGCGACCGCCCATCCCGGCGACGATCGAGACGCCGATCGCGGCCAGCACGATCTGGAAGATCAGCTCGATCCAGTCGATGCCGCCCGTGTCCTTCACGTCGATCAGGCTGGCGATCCACGTGCCCAGCAGGGCGGCGACGATGCCGATGAGGATCGTCACGAGGATCGAGATGTTCTGCTTGCCGCGGACGAACAGCCGGCCCAGGGCACCGATGATGGCGCCGATGATGATCGCGGTGATGATGCCCGAGATGGTCACGGTCGTGCTCCCCTCCTCGACGACGGCGCAGGTTGCGCCCAGCTCGAACGTACGGCGGACTCCCGTTGCACGCCCCCCGGAATCACCCGGGACGCCGACGGCGCCGGCCCCGTGACCAGGGCCGGCGCCGTCGCGGGCGTCGTCAGTGCTGCTGTCGGCGCCTGATCCCGACGAGGATCACGCCCCCCGCGATCAGCAGGACCGCGAGGCCGACCCACAGGGCGATGTCCGCACCCGTGGTCGGGAGCCAGCCGCCCCCGCCGGTGTCGCCGTCGTCGCTCGGCGGCGGCGGGACGGCGTCGAACGTGTTCGTCACCGTGACCGACGCCGGGTCGGCCGCGATCGTCACCGCGCCCGGGTCGCCGTCGCCCACCGTCGAGACCGTGGACGACGCCGCGCCCCCGTCGTCCGTCTCCGTCACGACGCAGTCCGCGCCGATCGGGAGCCCGGCGTAGGTGACCGTGTCGCCCGCGGCGATCTCGCGCGCCGCGCCGCCCGGGACGTCGATGTCCTCGCCCTGGAACGTGCAGGCGAGGGTCACCTCGAACGGCCCGACGTCGTACGCGTCGCCCTCGAAGTCGACCACCTTGTCCACCGCCAGCGAGCCGACGTCGAACGTGTTGGTCACCGTGACCACCGCCGCGTCGGCGTCCGCTGCCGGCACCACGACCTGGCCCGGCTCGCCACCCTCCACCGCCGTCGAGACGGTGGACGACGTGGCGCCCGCGGTGTCCGTCTCGGTGACGACACACTCGGCGCCGACCGGCAGGTCGGTGTAGGTCACCGACTCACCGCCCGACAGGGTCCGCGACGCGCCGCCCGGGATCTCGATGTCCTCGCCGTCGAACGTGCAGGCCAGCGTGACCTCGAACGGACCCGTCCCCCAGGCCTCCGCGCCGTCGCCGTCCACCACCTTGTCGACCGTGAGCTCGCCCAGGTCGAAGGTGTTGGTCAGCAGCAGGGAGACCTGCTCGGCGTCGGACGCGGGCACGACCACCTCGCCCGGGTCGCCGTCCTCGACGGCGGTCGTGATCGTCGACGACGTCGCCCCGCCGTCGGCGGACTCGGTGACGACGCAGTCGGCGCCCACCGGCAGGCCGGAGTAGACCGCCGGCTCGTCCGGGGAGACGGTCCTGGTGGCGCCGTCCGGGACCTCGATCTCGTTGCCCTCGAACGTGCACTGCGCGGTCACCTCGAACGGCCCGTCGCCGTAGGCCTCGGCGCCATCACCGTCCACCGCCTTCTCGACGGTGAACTCGCCGACGTCGTAGGTGTTCGTGACCGTGAACGCCTGCGGCTCGGTGATCGGCGCGTCGCCGTCCACGTCGATCGACTCGGGCGCGACCGCCACTGACGTGGCGCCTCCCTCGTCGGTCTCCGTCACGATGCAGGTCGCCCCGTCGGGGATGCCGAAGTACAGGCCCGGGAACCCGGGGCCGAACCGGCGGGTGCCGCCGCCCGGGATCTGGACCTCCTCGCCCTCGCTGGTCGTGCACTCCATCGACACCTGGTAGGGGAACTCGCCGAACGGTACCTGGGCCAGCCACTCCTGGACGTCCTGGAGCGCCGCCAGGAGCTCCTCGGGCGTGCTGGGCAGCGGGACGGGGAGCCCCGGGAACGGGTCGTAGTCCGGCATCGGCGGGCCGAACGCGGCCCCGTCGCCGTCGACCACCTTGCGGACGACCACCGGCGACGTGAGGAACGTGTTCGTCACGGTGACGAGGACCGGGTCCTCGTCGTCCCCGCCGACGACGACCGTCCCGCTGGTCGCGTCGTCACCGTCCCCGGGCGGGTCCATCGCGACCGAGCTGGCGCCGAAGTCGTTCGTCTCCGTCACCGTGCACTCCGCGCCGACCGGGAGGTCGTCGTAGGTGATCGTCTCCCCACCGGCGATCTCGCGGTCTGCCCCGCCGGGGATGTCGACCGTCTCACCCTCGAAGGTGCAGGTGAGCGCGACGTCGAACGGCCCGGGACCGTACAGGGCCCCCAGCCCGGCGAGGTCCTTCTCGACCTGCAGCGACCCGAGGTCGAACGTGTTCGTCACGGTGACCTCGACCTCGGTCTCGGTGCCGTCCTCCCCGCCGACCGTGACGCTCTCCGGGTCGATCGCGACCGACGTCGCTCCCCCGTCGTCCGACTCGGTCACGGTGCACTCGGCGCCGATCGGCAGCCCGGCGAACGTGGCCGGGTCGCCCGGCGTGAGCTCCCGCGTGGGGCCGTCGGGAATCTCGATCGACTCGCCCTGGAAGGTGCACTCGAGGGTCACCTCGAACGGCCCGGTGCCGTACTGCGCACCGTCACCGTCGACCGCCTTGTCCACCACGACCGCGCCGACGTCGAACCGGTTGGTCGCCGTGACCTGGACCGGGTCCTGCGTCCCGTCGTCGCCGCCGATCACCACGGTCTCCGGGTCGATCGTCGTCTGCGTGGCTCCGCCGTCGTCGGTCTCCGTCACGACACACTCCGCGCCGACCGGCAGGTTGTCGATCGTCGCCTCCAGCGGGTCGTCGCCCCCGAGGCTCAGCGAGCCGTCGTACACGGTCTGCGGGCCCGCTCCTCCCTCGCCGTCGCCGTCGAACGTGCAGACGACGTCGAACGTGTAGGGCCCGGTGGCGAAGTCGGCGCCGTCGCCCGTGACCTCCTTGAGGAGGTCCAGGGAGCCGACGTCGAACGTGTTGGTCAGGGTGACCGCGTTGCGCGGCTGCCCGACGATGTCCCCGGCGAGCGTGAGGTCGGTCGAGACGCCGTCCGTGACGACCGGTTCGCCGAGCGGACCGTGCTGGACCGTGATGGTCGTGGACGACGCGTTGCCCGCGCCCGTCTCCGTCACGGTGCACTCGGACCCGACCGGAAGCCCGTCGAACTCGACGGAGTCGCCGTCGTTCAGCTCGAACGTCATCGGGTTCTCCGCGTCGTAGCCGTCCGCGTACACGGGGTCCCCGAGGAAGGTGCACTCGACTGTGCCGTCGAACGGGCCGAACACGATCGGCTCACCGTCCTGGTCCACCGCGTCGCTGACGACCTCCTTGTCGATCACGATGCTCGACAGGTCGTAACGGTTGATCGCCGTGATGCTGCTCGGATTCCCCGGGTCCTCGCTGTCGATCGTCACGGTTCCGACGATCAGCTCGGACTGTCCCTGGCTACCGTCCTCCGTGATGGTGCACTCGGCGCCGTACGGGAGGTTCGGCACGACCGTCGGTGTGCCGGGGACCACGGTGATGGGTATCGGATCGAGCTCCTCCTCCACCCAGGTGCCCACGGCGGAGGTGCACTGCACGTTCAGCTCGAACGAGTCCGGCGCGTACTGCGCGCCGTCGCCCGTGACCAGCTTGGTCACCTCGAGCGGGCCGGCCGCCGTCGCGACGCCCACCTTGACGCCCTCCGCAGACAGCGAGTTGAGCCGGTCGCCGCCCTGCGTGACGACGACGCCGGACGCGGCGGCCGAGTTGAAGGCGATCGACCGGTCGCCGGCCTCCGGCACCTCGGCCGGGGTGGTCGTCGTGCCCTCCAGCGCGAGCGAGCTGCCCGGGCGGAACAGGTTGCCGTCCGCCATCGTGATGACCGCCTTGAAGGCGGTGATCTGCGCGTAGGTCTCGTCCGGGGTGTCCTCGGTGAGCTCGGCCCAGCCGCCGGCCGACGCGTCGTCGGAGCAGACCGGCTCGTCCAACGGGTCCGTGAGGTCGTCGGCACAGTAGTCGTCCACCAGGGTGTAGTAGAACGTCGTGGTGCTGCCGATCGGCGCGTTGACGACCTCGGGCGGGAAGTTCGGGTTGAGGATCGGCTCCCATTGCGACCCGCGTTCCGAGCTGCTGGTCGGGTCGGACGCGGTGTCGCCCGGCGTGGGCATGCGGTCGTAGATGACCACCTTGTCCAGGGGCAGGTTCCCGACGTTGTCGACTCGGATGCGCCAGGTCTCGTCGTGACCCGGCGGGATGACGGGCGTGCACGGATAGGCGTAGAACTCCGGGTCCTCGGCCGGCTCGACCGGTTCGCAGTCCTCGGCGCCCACGCCGCCGGGCGGCGGCTGGCCCGGGTCGACGATGAACCCCAGCGGGTACTGGTCGTCCGTCGCCTTGACGTACTTCGACTCGGCCAGCACGCCGGACGGGATCGGCGTCACGTCGGAGTCCGCCTCGCACGCACCCGTCTCCTCGTCGAGGCGACCGGGAATGGTGGTCCCGTCCTCACCGGACTGGGCCTGGCAGACGTCCCACGGCCGGTCGCCGGTCACGCCGGCGGTGTTGTTCACCACCGTGTTCGCGGGCAGGGTGGTCCGGAAGATCACCTGCACGGTGATCGTGTACACCTGGCCCACCTCGAGCACCGTGCCCTCGGGGAACGTGAATGTCAGGGCGCCGATGTTGCCGTCCTGGTCGACGATGACGTCGTCCGGGTCCGTCGGCATCTGCGGACCGTTCGGCTGCCCGGGCGGCGGGGACGCCGGTTCGGTGAGGGAGTAGCTGTACGGCTCGGCGACGTCCGCCAGCCGCAGCTGCGGCCCGTCGGCGTCGGTGGGCATCGGGTCGTCGATGACCACCGGGTCGTAGATCGGGCGGTTGCCCACGTTCGTCACCGTGATGTTCATCGGGAACACCGTGTTGGGCGGCTTGGTGCCGCCGGTGATGTCCGTGTCGAAGTCCTTGACGATCTTCACGCCGTTCTCGGTGTGCTGGTAGTTGATCGTCCCCGACGCCTCGGCGTCGCTGGACACCGGGATCGGGTTCTCCGGGTCGTCCGGGTTGAAGACGAGGTCCGCGCCCGTGACCGTGGCGGTCACGTCGTTGGTGGCGACGCCTGGCGCGTCCTCCCCCGGCGCCGGGTCGTTGAGCTCCAGGTCGCTCGGGACCGGCGTGCCCGGGTCCGAGCGCAAGGTGTCGCGCACCTGGACCTCGAGGTTCACGGCCTGCACCGGGTTGGCAGGGTTCTCCCAGATCGCACCGTCGGCACGGGTGAACGTGAACCGCAGGCCGACCACGTCCGCGGCAGTGACGCCGTCGGGCAGCGCAAACGTGCCGGCCGGATCCCCCTCGGTCCACGTGCCACCGGTGAAGGTGTCGCTCGCCTCGTCGTAGGTCCCGCCCGTGTAGGCGTCCACCTGCACCTGGTCGATCGGCCCTGTCAGGGTCGAGCCGTCGAACCCGAGCAGGTCGTACTGGTTCCAGAAGCTGCCGTCCACGTCGGTGAGCGTCATCTCGACGGCACGCGACGGGCCCGTCGGCTGGCCGGTGATCGTCAAGATCGACGTCGGGTTCTCCTCGGCGTCCGTGCCGGGCTCGACGATCGTGGCCGGGCTGAAGGACTTGGTCTCCTCCATCGTGATCTCGGCGTCCCGCAGCTCCACGTCGGCGGTGTCCCACGCCTGCGGGGTCTGGGCGGTGGTGCCGCCCGGGTCGGACACCTCGGCGCCCGCGCTGTTCGGGACCGGGTTCGGGTCGTGGTCCACCGTGATGCGTTCGCCGGTGTACCTGTCGAACTCGCGGAGCTTGAGCTGCATCTCCAGGACGCCGTCGTTGTTGCCGGACTCGCTGGAGGCGATGCGTCCGTCGAAGGCGACCTGCACGCCGATCACGTCGGCGAGCTCGTCGACCGTGAGAGCCTCCGCCTCGGCCTCCGTGTAGTTCGTCGGGGTGCCGTCCACGGTGGTCAGCGTGACCGTGGTCGTCTCGGTCCCGTCCGGCGGTGCGACGTCGATGATGTCCGTGAGCGTGAACGCGTCGAACGGGTTCGTGCCCTCGCTGACCTGCGGCTCGACCACGAGGTCGTCGTTGGCGTACGACGGTTCGGCGATCAGCAGCTGGTCCACGCGCGCCACGGAGTTGTTCGATCCGGTGATCGTCACGTTCGTCGTCGGGAAGTCCTCGTACGGCGTGCCCTCCGGCGGCACGGACAGCGGTCCGCCGGTCCACTCCTTGTCGATGCCGACGTTGATCGGCTCGTCGATGATGAGCACGTCGTCGGCGTCGGTGTCGGTGCGGTCGACGCCCTGGAACGTCGCGGTGCCGCGCGCGGTGTCGGTCACGAGGCCCGGGTCGTCGGCGTTGTTGTAGATCTCCCCCTGGTCCCGGCCGAGCGCGGGGCCGCCGCTGCGGCGGTCGTCACGGAGCCGGAACGTCAGGTCGAGGTGCCGGCCGTCCGCCTGGGTGGAGCGCGCCACGCCCGAGCCGGCCGCCGGGACCGCCGGGTCGGTGGGGAACTCCACACGGGTCGGGGACTCGGTGTAGGTGAGGCGCACCGAGGTCGCGTTCGCCTGCTCGTCGGCCGTCAGCGTGTAGCCGGGGAACGACGTGTCGCACGGCGTCGCGACACTGCACGGGTCGTCGGCGGCCTCCACCCACGCGCCGCCGATGAACAGCTCCACACCGGTGACGGCGTCGTAGATCATCAGGGGGTCGACCGACGGGTTGATCGGCTCGACCCGGACCAGGTCGAACGCGTCGTAGAACGACCCGGAGATGGCCGCGTCGTCGGCCGCGACCGGGTCCGCGATGTCGCTGATCACCATCGGGTCCACGCCCTCGAACCCGTTCGTCGACCAGGTGATCTGCGCCGTGATCTCGTCCTGGGTACGCGCGCGCAGCGTGTAGGGCTCACCGGTCTGGCCCTCCGGCGCGAGGAAGTCCTTCTCGATGAAGTCGAGGTCGCCGGGCCCGACGGGCACCGGGAACGGGTCGACGGTGTCGCACCCCTCGGCCGGGTCGGTCGGCGCGACGGCGTCGTTCGACGCGCTCGACGCACCGCAGTTCTCGATGGGGTCGTCGCGGTCCTCCGGGCCGTCGTACGCGGCGACGAAGTTCGGCGAGACACTGGTGCCGGGCGGGATGCCCTCGCCGGTGGTGTCGTCGTAGACGAACTGGACGCCCTGGGCGTCGTCGGGCAGGTTGCAGTTGACGGTGGCCGCGCCCTGGACGGGGCTGCCGCAGTCGGGTGCCTCCACCCACTCGGAACCGTTCCAGTAGTTGATCGTCAGCTCGGTCCCGTCCGGCACCTCCGTCGACCGCACCGACGACGCCGTGAAGTTGTCCCAGAACTCGCCCGGCGCTCCGGTGTCGGTGGGGTCCTGCACGACGATCTGGTCGGCGTTGGTGGTGGACCCGTCCTCTCCGAAGGGCAGGAGCTGCGTGGGCAGGCCCACGACGACCGTCTGGCCGGGCAGGGCGGGGATGGTGGACGGCGTGATCGACTTGGTCGTCTCCGTGGCGAGCCGGTCGGTCAGAGTCTCGAGCGTGTCCTCCGCCGTCTCCGAGTCGTTGGGGATGACGGCCGTGATCTCGTTCGGGTGCAGGACGTTGTCCTCGTCCTGGTCGGGATCGGTGTCCGCGGTGAACGGGATCGTGGCCTCGGCCCCGGTGACGATGTTCCCGGTGTACTCGACGGAGAACCCGACCACCTCGCAGCCGGCCGGCGGGTCGGGCAGGGTGTCCTCCGCCTCCGCGGGGATCGGGTCCGTCGTCGTCCCGTCGGCGCACGTGAACGTGACGCTCGCGGCGTCGGCGTCGTTCGGCCACACCATGCCGGCACCTTCGCCGTCCGTGCCCCACCCCGTGAACGTGAGCGGGTCGTCGCCCTCGAACGGGCTGTCCGTGCCCGGCGACGGCTCGGTGATCGTCAGGGACGTCGTCGGGTCACCGTCGTTGGTGGCCCCCAGGGTCACGGTGGTCGGGGATCCTGCGCTCACCACGGCGGGGTCGAACGACTTGGTCGGCGTGACGGAGTTGTTCGGCGGGGTGATGACGTAGGTGTCGCTCGCCTCCGTCGGCTCCGACTCGTCGTCCCCGTGGATGACGTTCGACGACGTCGTGTCGGTCACGGTCGTGGTGTCCGTCAGCTCGGTCACGGCGTCGGTGTGCTCGACGTCGAACGGGATGGACGCGGACGCACCGATCGCGATGGCACCGTCGAACTGCACGGTGAAGCCCTCGACCTCGCAGTCCGCCGGCGGGTCGGGCAGCGTGTCCGGCGTGGTGCTCGTGTCGCTCGGGGTCGACCCGTCGGCGCACGTGAAGGTCACGGTGGCCGACTCGGCGCCGTCCGGCCAGGCGACGGCGCCCCAGCCGGTGAAGCCGAGGTAGGTGAAGGGGTTCGGGTCCAGGCCCGGCGTCGGCTCGGTGATCACCAGGGAGTCCACCGGGTCGTTCGACGTGTTGGTGCCGCCGATGGTGACGGTCGCCGGGGTACCGGGGCTGGCGATCGCCCCGTCGGGGTCGATCGACTTCGTCGTCTCGGAGTCGAGGACCAGCGGCACCTCCGGGACGATGTCGTCGGTCGCCGTGTTCGGCTCCGAGTTGTCCGAGTCGACGGTCGCGGTATTGGTGATCGACTCGCCGTTCATGCTGTACGGGATGTCGTCGGAGATCGTGCCGGTGATGAGGATCTGCGACTGCTGCCCGTTCTCCACGCTGTCCGCGGTGTAGGTCACCGTGTCGGTGTCCGTGTCGGCGTCGACCTGCGGGTTGACCGTGCCGGCGCCGGGGCTCTGGATCGAGGCGCTCACGAGGTCGACGTACTCGGGCAGCGGGTCCGTCATGGTGGTCGGGACGCAGGGGTCCTCGTTGGGGTCGGAGCAGGAGACGGTCACGACCCACGTCACGGTCTCACCGGGCTGGTAGGGCCCGGTGCTCGTCTCCTGCTTGCTGATGCCCCACGACGCCGCCGACGCCGTCGTCGCCGGGATGACCACCCCGACGAAGGCGAGCGCGACCGCGCCGAGCACGGACGCACCACGACGCACGCGCCTGCGCGCGCGCAGCCGCGCCTGGCGACGCTGACGTTCCCCCGAAGCCTTCCGACCGTTCACCATCAGTGCCCCTCCACACATCGGTGCAAACCGCCCGCGCGCGACGCTGTGCGCGAACACCATTCACGAAGGTGTCAGACATCGGGGGACTTGGCGCGGCGAACGACGGTTCCTCCGGATGATCCTGAAAGCCCGGATCGCCACCCTTCGCGGGTGCGCTCGCGAGCGGGCCGCCGGACGGCGACAGTCGAGGTGAGAGCGTCGGGGCGCGACGAAGGGGTCGACCATGGGCCGGGCGAGGACACGACACGGGCACGCGATGCTGGGTACCGCGGTGCTGGGCGCGACGGCGCTGCTGCTGGCAGGCTGCGGCGAGGCCAGCACGGACGCCATGGGCGACGACACCGGGCAGGTGTGCCAGGACCTCTCCGCGTACACGGATGCGCTGCAGAACCTGGCGGGCACGCTGGGCCCGGACGCCACCGTCGAGGAGGTGCAGGCGGCCCGCGACCAGGCCGAGGCCGCCCAGAAGACGCTGCACGACAGCCTCGCCGCCGTGTCCGACGACCGGACGGACGACGTCGAGCAGGCCTGGGACGCACTCGTGACCGCGTTCGGCCAGGTCGACGACGACGCCACCCTCGCCGAGGCGGCCGACTCCCTCAAGGACGAGGCCCAGGGCGTCGTCGACGCCACGGCGTCCGTGGGCCAGGACCTGGACTGCTGACGACAGCCTGCCTCGTCAGGGACCCAGCATCCCCAGAGGCACGACGGCGACACCGTCCGGCCGCGTGTACGCGTACTCACTTCCGGTGATGACCGCCAGCACGACGGGCGTGCCGGTCCGATCGGCGTCGATCTTGGCGGCAAACCGCAGCAGCGCAGCGGCTGCGGCGTCCACCTGGCCCGCACCGAGCTTGACCTCGAAGGCCCCGAAGACGCCGTCGCGGCGTTGGACGACGGCGTCGATCTCGAGGTTGTCGGAGTCTCGGTAGTGTGCGACCCGCGCGTCCATGACGTCCGAGTACACCCGCAGGTCACGCACCACCATCGACTCGAAGAGGAGGCCGAACGTGTTGAGGTCCGCCAGGAGCCTCCCCGCGTCGGCGCGCAGTGCGGCGGCAGCCAGGGACGGGTCCGCGAGGTGCACACGGGGCCTGGAGCGCAGCCGTGCCCGTGATCGCAGGTGCGGCGTCCAGGCGGGTTGTTCCTCGAGGACCAGGAGCCGACGCAGGTCGACCAGGTAGTCGTAGACGGTGGTGCGCGCCAAGGCACCGTCCGGACCATCGACCTCGCGCGTCAACCGATCGACGACCAGCTCCATCGCGGTGTTCCGGGCGAGACCGTGCAGCAGCCTCTCGGCGCGGGCTGGATCCCGCCGCGCCGAGTCCAGCCGACCAAGATCGTCCGTGGCGACCGAGGTCAGGTAGTCCGACGACGCGCGGGCAGCGTCGCGCTCGTCCATCCCCAGGTGCAGGGGCCATCCGCCACGGACCACGAGGCGCGCAAGATCCGGGACCGTCAGGCCCGAACGTCCTGGCGTCACGGCTCCGCCGTCCATCAGGTTCCCCAACGACACCTCGCCGCTCGACTCCCCGGACTCGGCGAGCGACATCGGGCGCATCGCGATCCTGGCGTACCGACCGACGCCCGTGTGTCGCCTCGCGTCGTCGTCGGGGACCGCCGACCCGGTCAGGAGGAACTGGCCTGGTACGCCGCGATCGTCGACCACGGCCCGGACCCCGTTCCAGACCCGGGTGGCGTCGAGCTGCCACTCGTCGATCAGGCGCGGGGTATCACCGGCCAGGATCAGCGCAGGATCGATCTCGAGTGCCTGGCGGGCGGCGTCATCGTTCTGAAGGTAGACGGCGCTCGCCGCGTGCTGCCGAGCCGTGGACGTCTTGCCGCACGCCCGAGGCCCCTCGATCAGCACCGCTCCGGCCGAACGCAGCCGCTGCGCCACCATCTCGTCGGCGATCCGGTCGATGTATCTCACCAGGGAAAACTACACTGTGCAGAACTTTCAGGCTACAGTTTGCAGGGCCCCAGGGCGACACTCTGCAGAGCCGGCCAGCCCCAAGGCACCACGGGGCGCGACATCCTGTTGACAGCGTGTAGACGATTACCGTGTTTGCGTACTGGTGGCCGACCGCGTGGCGCCAGGGATGCAGCTCGATCGGCTGGCCGCGCAGCTCGGTGCGGTGCTGGGCGTCGTACCCCGCCGGAACGCCGCCGCCGACCTCGTCCGGACCCTCTATCGGCTCGCCCGGGACGAGAAGGTCCTGGCCGTCATCGACGAGTTCCCCTACCTGCTCGGCACCACCGCCGCGGAGCAGCAACGCACCCTCACGGCGATCCAGGCGGTCATGGAGGAGGAGCGCGAGCACTCCCGCCTCAAGCTCGTCCTCACCGGTTCCACGGTGGCCGTGATGGAGTCGCTGCAGGCGGAGCACAACCCGATGCACGGCCGGCTCCTCCCGATGCCCGTCCGCCCGCTCAATTACCGCCACGCCCAGGAGTTCCTCCACGACACGTCACCGGTCGTCCGGATCGCACGCTTCTCCGTCGCCGGAGGGATGCCGCGATACCTCTCCGCCCTGGCCGACGGCAGTCTCCTCGACGCCGTGACCGCCCAGATCGTGGACCCGTACGCGCCGCTCTTCAACGAGCCGTCGACCCTGCTGGCCGCCGAGCTCCGCGAGCCCACGGTGTACTTCTCGATCCTGGCGGCCCTGGCGAGGCGACCCCAGACCGCGGCCGACGTCGGCGCCACGGTGCACGCTCCGACCCAGGAGCTGACGGGCTATCTCCACACCCTCGAGTCGCTGCACCTCGTCTCGCGGCACCGGCCCGCCGGGACGGACCGCCCCACCCGCAGCACCCAGTGGCGGTGCGACGACGACTTCGTCCGGTTCTGGTTCCGGTTCGTGCACCCGCACAGGGGTGCACTGGAGTCAGGCATCGATCCGCGGGCGTTCGTCGGGGCCCAGGTCGCGCCGCACCTGGGCGACCACGCCGCGCCGACCTTCGAGCGCATCCTCGAGGACTGGGTCCGTGCCTTCCACGGTGCCGAGGCGCCCGGTGTCGGCGCCTGGTGGGGCCCGGCGTTGCACCCGCTCCGTCGAACCAAGCAGCGCTTCACCGAGGAGATCGACTGCGTCGCGATGCGGGGTCGTGCCGTCGCCGTCGCCGCCGAGGCGAAGTGGACCACCGCCCCGATGGGCGTCGACGTGCTGCACGACCTGTTCACGTACAAGCTGCCCGCCATGGCGCAGGCCGGCCACGACGTCGGCGACACGCACGTCGTCCTCGCCTCACGGTCGGGGTTCACCCCCGGGCTCGTCGACGCCGCGCGGGGGCGGTCGGACGTGCGGCTGGTCGACGTCGAGACGCTCTCGGCCGACCTCCGGCCGTGAGCGCCCCCACGTCAGCCGTCATCCCACCCGACGACGCACCCCGAACCGGTACAGCAGGCCTCCGCCGAGGATCAGCACTGCCGCCAGGCCGGCCCAGAGCCCGAGCAGGCCGGCACCGGTCAGCGGCAGGAACCCGCCCCCGCCGTCGGCCGGCGCTGGCCGTGGGCGTGCCCTCCGGCGTGGCGTCGGCGACGACGGCGTCGCTCCACCGACGTGGACTTCGTCTTCCTCGTGCCGCGCATCCGTGCGTCTCCTCGACCCGTTCATGCAGGACCCGGTCGACCGGCCAACGTAGGGGCAGGCAGGAGGCCAAGCCACCCGAACGGAGCCCCGCCCGACGTCCGCGCCAGGGTGTGCCCGGACCTCATCCTCACGACCGGTCGGGAGGACGCCTGCGCACACTCACGCTGCGGTGGTCGGCGCGGCGTCCTCGCCCGCGCGGCGCAGGAACCGCCACGCGAGGCCCAGGAGCAGGGTGAAGGCCACGGCGAAGACGAGCATCGTGGTGCGGTAGGCGTCGACGTAGGCGTCCTGTCCGGCGGCGACGACCTGGTCGAACAGGTCGTTCTCCCGCGCCCACTCGGGGATGTCGCCGGACGAGAACCACCCCACGACCTGCCCCTGCTGCGACGGGGTGAGGCCGAGGTCGGCGAGCCTGTCGCCGAGGTCACGACCGAGCCCGCCGTACAGGATCGTGGAGCTCAGCGCGGACGCCAGCGCGAACGAGGCCTGCCCGATCGCAGGCTTGCTCGCCACGGTGGCCCCGACCAGGTCCGGTGGTGGCACCTCGACGAAGAACTCGCCCGCGGCCGTCTCCGTGAGCATGCGGGAGAACCCGCCCAGCACGAGGGAGACGCCGAACACCCAGTACGGGGTCGACGCGCCGCCGAGCACGAACAGGTACATCGACAGCGCGACACCGGTCAGCCCGAGGAGCACGAGCGTCTGCGGTCGCCGCCCGCGGGCGGCGAGGCGGCCCGCGGCGAACGCGCCGAGCACCATCGCGAGGGACGCGGGCAGCTGGCCCAGCGTGACGTCCAGCGGGCTGTAGGCGTACACGTACTGCCACAGGAGCGACAGCTGCAGCACCATCACGGCCTGCCACATGTTGAACGAGACGTCGGCCGTCAGCGCGCCGGCGAGGTTGCGGTCCTTGAACAGGTGCACGGGCAGCGCCGGCTCGTCGTGGTGCTGCTCCCACCACAGGAAGCCCACCAGCGCGGCGACACCCACCAGCACGGGCACGAGGACCCGCACCGTCAGCCACCCGTGGGAGGCGTCGCTGACGCCCCAGATGATGCCGACGAGCGCGAGCGCCACGAGGACGAGCCCGACGGGGTCGGACTTGCGGCGGTGCACGGCCCTCGACGGCGGCACGAAGATCTTGTTCAGCACGAATGCCACCGCACCCACCACCGGGACCACGAGGTACCCCAGCCGCCAGCTCGACCCGATGAGCCAGCCGCCCAGGATCGTCAGCGGCAGCGTGAAGCCGACCTGACCCGTGAAGTAGAGCGACATCGCGCTCGGGATGTGGTCGGGCGCGACCGTGCGGATGAGGGCCATGGAGAGCGCGAGCGTGCCGGCCAGACCGACGCCGGTGATCACCCGCCCGGTGAGGTAGACCCCGTAGACCGGCGCGGTCGCCGTGATCACGCCCCCGACGACGAGCGCGAGCGCGCACCACATCAGCGTCAGGCGTCGGCCGAACCGGTCGCCGATCGTCCCGATCGTCAGGATCGACGCCGCGAGCGCCAGCGTGGCCGCCGACGCCGCGATCGACCGCTGGGTGGCCGACATCCCGAACTCCGCCGCCGCCGAGGCGAGCGCCGTGTTGTGCAGCGACACGTCGGCCGCCTGCGCGACCCCCGCGACGGTGAGCGCCAGGATCGCCAGGCCGGGCCGTCGGGCGACGCCGTCGGGCAAGGCCCCCGACGAGGAGCCGCTCATGACGCCGGATACACGGTGACGCCGCGCTTGATCGTGCGCAGCACGGCGATGTCCTTGATGGCCTCCACGTCGACGTCGAGCGGGTTCGCGTCCAGCACGACCAGGTCGCCGAGCTTGCCCACCTCGATCGAGCCGCGGTCGCCCTCGGTGCGGTGCTCGTAGGCGGCGTCGATGGTCAGCGAGCGCAGCCCCTCGAGCGGCGTGAGCCGCTCGTGCGGGCCGAGCACCGTGCCGCCCGTGGAGCGGCGCACCACCGACGTCCAGAGGAGCTGGAGCGGGTTGATGGGCGTGATGGGGTAGTCCGAGTGGTTGGTGGGCCGCAGGCCCTTGTCGACCGCCGACCGCATGGGCGAGATCCCGAACGCCCGCTCCTGCCCGAAGTTGCGGACGTGCGTGTCGCCGAAGATCAGGCAGTGGATGGTGAACATCGAGGGCTCGAACCCCTCGGTCACGTACTCGTCGAGCTGGTCGAGCCGCATCACCTGCGAGTGGATCGGGATCGTGCGTCCGGGCGGGGTGGCACCCGCCGCCTTCGCCGCCCGGTGCGAGGCGAGCAGCTCGTCGATGGCCGCGTCCCCGTTGCAGTGGGCGAACACCTGGACGCCGTGCCGGTAGGCCGTCGTCACGATCGCGTCGGCGTCGGCCTGCGGGATGTTCTGGATCCCGTGCCAGTGGGGTTCCCCGCCCGGCCCGCCGGTGAGGTACTCCTGTGTCACGTTCGCCGTCTTGCCCTGCGGCGAGCCGTCCAGGATCAGCTTGACGCCCTGCACGGTGTGCCCGTTCGAGTCGACCTTGTCGGGCGCGAACCAGCCCTGCTCCAGCGCCTCGTCCAGCTCGCTGAACAGCACGAGGGAACGCACGTCCACCGGGATGCCGGGTCCGTCGGCGAGCGCGCGGATCGTCGCGATCTGCTCCACGGTCGCCGCGCCGTCCTGCACCGTGGTCACGCCCCAGCGCGCGTACTCGCGCATCATCGCCAGGAGCGCGTCGTCGTCGGTGTCCATCATCGTGAACATGAGCGGCATCCAGGCGTTCTCCCAGAGCACGCCGTTGGGCTTGCGCGTGCCCGGGTAGCGCACGACGGTGCCGCCCTCGGGGTCGTCACAGCCGTCGACGTAGCCGTGGGCCTCGAGGACGCGGGTGTTGGCCACCCCGCCGTGCCCGGAGACGTGCACGACGCAGACCCGGTGGTCAGGGAACTCCCGGTCGAGCAGGTCCGCCGTCACGGCGCCGTCGTCGTCCATCTCGTCGGGGTAGTACCCCCAGCCGAGCAGCAGGCCTCCGGCGGGCGTCCGGTTCTTCTCGAGGTTCTCGTGCAGCTTGCGCACGATGTCGTCCACCGTCCGGGTATCACCCACGGGCGGCGTGTGCAGCGCGGCGTGCTTGACGTACGGGGCCCCCATCGACACGTGGCTGTGCGGATCGACGAAGCCCGGCACGACCGTGCGCCCGGCGAGGTCGACGACCTCCGTCGCGGGGCCGGCGAGCGCACCGACCTCCGCGGCCGAGCCGACGGCGGTGATCACGCCGCCCGTGACGGCGACCGCCTCGGCGACGGTGTCGGCGTCGTCGACGGTCACCACGGTGGCGTTCGTGAGGATCAGGTCGGGTGTGGTGCTCATGACAGCGTGCTCCTGTCGAGGTCGCGGCGAGGTCACTCGGTGGTGGCGGTGCCGGCGTTGCCGGCGAGGGCGGCCGGCGTGCCGTCGAGGGTCAGGGGTCCGTCGACGAGCCGGCCCGCCTTGCGGTCACGGTTCGCCTTCATGAAGAACAGCGTGCTGATCACCGCGAAGAACGCGAGGAAGCCCGCGATGATGAACATCGTCCCGTTGAAGGAGCTGACGAAGACGTCGGAGGCCCTGTCCACGACCTGCTGCACCAACGCGGGGTCGTAGTCGGACAGGTCCCCGCCGGAGACGTACTGCTGGATCATGCCGGTGTAGTACCCCTGCTGAGACGGCTCCACGTTCGCGTCGGCGAGGGCCTGGGCGATGCCGTTGCCGTACTGGCCGAACAGGAACGTGGACGACAGCGCGGTGCCGAGGGCGAAGCTCGTCTGGCCGATCGCGGTCTTCGACGACGCCATCGCCCCCGTGAGCGCGGGCGGCGGCTTGGCCACGAAGAACTGGCCCATCGTGGTCTCGTTGAGCATCCGGGAGAAGCCGCCCACGACCATCGGGATCGCGAAGAAGATGTAGGGCGACGTCGTCGTCGAGAACCCGAACATCACCATCGTGCCGATCAGCAGCACGTGCCCGACGATGAGGTTCGCGGACGCGGGGATGCCCTTCGAGAGCAGACGGCCGGCCACCATCGCGCCGACCACCATCGCGAGGCTCATGGGCAGCTGGCCGAGGCTCACCTGCAGCGGCGTGTACTGGTACACGTACTGCCACAGCATGGAGAGCTGGATCATCACCACGGCCTGCCACATGTTGAAGGAGAAGCCGACCGCGACCGACCCGGCGAGCTCAGGGTCCTTGAACAGCTTCACCGGGAACGCCGGCGCGGCGGTGCGGTTCTCCCACCAGATGAAGAGCGCCATGAACACCAGACCGATGACCACGGGGACCAGGACCTGCGCCGATCCCCAGCCGTAGCTCGCGGCGTTGGACAACCCGTAGATGAGGCCGATCAGCGCGACCGCGACGGACCCCAGACCGACGTAGTCGAACGCCCCGACCTTGTCGGCCTTCGCCTCCGGCAGGCCCCGCATGCACATGAGGAACGCGAGGACGGCGACGATCGGCATGGTGAGGTACCCGAGCCGCCAGCCGAACCCGGCCATCCATCCGGCCACGACGCCGAGGACGAGCGCCGCCGCCGTCTGGCCGGCGAGCCAGAACGCCACGGCCTTCGGGATCGCGTCGGGCAGCACCTCGCGGAGCAGGGCGAAGCTGAGGCCGAAGCTCGCGGCGATACCGATTCCGGTGACGCCCCGGCCGAGCATGAAGATCGCCGTCGTCGGCGCGATCGCCGTGATGACGCCGCCCGCGATGGCGGTGAGCAGGCCCAGCAGCATGATCCGTCGCCGCCCGAGCCGGTCGCCCAGCGCACCCGTGGTGAGGATGAACGCCGCCAGCGCCAAGGTCCCGACGCTGGCCGCGAACGCGCGGCCCGAGCTCGTCATCCCGAGGTCGACGCTCGCACCGACGATCGCGATGTTGTTGGCCGTCGGGTCGACGACCTGCAGGCACGACGCCGCGGTCAACGCGACCAGCGCCGCCGTCGTGCCCTTCCTCTGTCCAGCGACCTGGGTTGCCATCCGCCGTCTCCCGCCACGCGGCACCGCTGGAACGGACCGTCCGTCCAGGTCGGACGCTAGAGCCGAGGAGGCCCGACCGCATGCCGAACGGCGAGGGCGACGGGCAGCCGTCATGGCCTGCGCCCTGTCCGGTCGCGGCATCCCCCCTGGTGGGGCAGGGTGCTGGGTGCATCGACGGCCACCCCAGGAGGGCACCCAGTGAGCGAGGCGAGCGACGCGACGGCGGCCCCCCGGGCCGGGAAGACCCGGAAGCTGGCCACGCCCACTCCCCGCGACGTCGTCTCCGGCTTCGTGACGGGCCTGTTCTCCATCCCCGAGGGCATGGCGTACGCGACGGTCGGCGGGTTCTCCGCGCCGATGGGCCTGTGGTCGGGCGCCGTACCCACGGTGATCGGCTCGATCTTCAGCCGCACGGTCCTCATGGTCACCACGCTCACGAGCGCGATCGCGCTGTCGGCGCAGAGCATCCTCGTCGGCGCCGGCCTGGACCCGGGCGACCTGGGCTCCGTCGCCGCGCTGACCGTGATGGTCGGGCTGTGGATGCTGCTGCTGGGGGTGCTCAAGCTCGGCTCGGTGATGTCGTTCGTCTCGACGGCGGTGATGACCGGGTTCACGGCGGGCATCGCCGTGCAGATCGTGGCCGGCGTGGTCAAGGACGCCACCGGCTACACGCCCGAGGCGCACAACACGGTGGGCAAGCTGGTCGAGGGCCTGCTGCACGTCGGGGAGTGGGACGGCGCGACCGTCCTCGTCGCGGCCGCGACGGTGGCCGTGTGGGCGGGGCTCCAGCTCGTGAAGCCGCTGCGCAAGACGGCGACGCTCGTCTCGCTCGTCGTCGTCACCGTCGTCGTCGCGCTGCTGGGCACCGACGTGGAGCGCGTGAGCGACATCGCCGCCATCCCGCGCTCCCTGCCGCCGTTCACCCTGCCGGACGCCGGCGCGATGCCGGAGCTCGTGTCCGGCGGGCTCGCCATCGCGCTCATCGCGCTCGCGCAGGCGGCGGGGATCGGCGCGGCGGTGCCGAACCCGGACGGCTCGCGCACGGACGTCTCCAAGGACTTCACGGCGCAGGGCCTCGCGAACGTGGCGGGCGGGTTCTTCGGCGCGCTGCCCACCGGCGGGTCCCTCTCGCGCACGGGCGTCGCGACGAGCGGCGGCGCGCAGACGCGCTGGGCCGGCATCTTCGCGGGCGTGTGGCTCATCGTGCTGGTGCTGCTGCTGGGCCCGCTGGCCGGCGAGATCCCCATGGCGGTCATCGGGGGCCTGCTGCTCGTCATCGGCGGCGAGCTCATCGTCGGGCGGTGGGCCGACATCGTGCTCGTCTTCCGCACGTCGTGGCTGTCCGCGGCGGCGCTCGTCGTGACGTTCGCGGCCACCACGCAGCTGCCGCTGCAGCAGGCGATCTTCCTCGGCGCCGCGCTGTCCATCGTGCTGTTCGCGGTGCAGGCCGCCAAGCGGGGCCGCCTGGTGCAGCTCGTCCCGACCGGCGACCGCGACTTCCGGGTCGAGGACGCCCCCGCCGACCTGCCCAGCGGCCGCACCACGGTGCTGCACTACGTGGGCACCGGGTTCTTCGCCGAGGTGAACCGCCTCGAGGAGGAGTGGCCGCACACCGCGCACACCCACGACGCCGCCCTGGTGATCTCGCTGCGCGGCTCCGCGGGCATCCCGTCGACCACGTTCCTCAAGTCCCTGGACCGGCTGCTGGACCGCTGGCACGACCACGGCGTCGACGTCGTCGTGTGCGGGGTGCCCGACGACCTGCGGAAGCGGTTCGAGACCGGCGGAGTGAGCGGGCGGCTGCACGACTCCGTCGTCCCGAGCGGCGACACGCTGCTGGGGTCCGTGCGCGAGGCCTACGAGATCGCCGAGCGGCGTCGGGCCCGGCGCGGGGCGTCCGCCGAGGGCTGACCCCCTCGCCGCGCGCGACCGGACCCGCGGTGCCATCGTGGCGCCATGCCTACCGCACCGAAGCCAGCCACGCCCACCATCGCCGCCCAGCAGCAGGCGGTCCGCGACACCCTCCCGTTCTCCGACCGGCAGGACTTCGAGGACGCGACGCGCGGGCTGGTCGCCCGGCGCACGCCGAACGCGGTGCCGAACGCCGCCGGCGACGTCGTGTGGGACAACGACACCTACGCCTTCCTCGACGGCGAGGCCCCGGACACCGTGAACCCGAGCCTGTGGCGGCAGTCGCAGCTGAGCGCGGTCGAGGGCCTGTTCGAGGTGGTGCCCGGCATCTACCAGGTGCGCGGCATGGACCTGTCGAACACCACGATCATCGAGGGCGACACGGGCGTGATCGTCATCGACACCCTGCTGTCCAACGAGACGGGTGCCGCCGCCCTCGCGCTCTACCGTGAGCACCGCGGCGACCGGCCGGTCAGCGCGATCATCTACACGCACTCGCACGCCGACCACTTCGGCGGCACCAAGGGGTTCGTCTCCCAGGAGGACGTGGACTCCGGGAGGGTGCGGATCTTCGCGCCCGAGGGCTTCCTCGAGCACGCCGTGTCGGAGAACGTGTACGCGGGCGTCGCGATGAACCGCCGCGCGGCCTACATGTACGGGGCCGCGCTCGCCCGCGGCCCGCAGGGGCAGGTGGGTGCCGGGCTCGGGCAGACGATCTCGACCGGCGAGGTGTCGCTCATCGAGCCGACCGACCTCGTCTCGACGACGGGGCACGAGGAGGTCGTCGACGGCGTCCGGCTGGTCTTCCAGATGGCGCCCGGCACCGAGGCGCCGGCCGAGATGCTCATCTACCTGCCCGACTTCCACGCCCTGTGCGCCGCCGAGGACGCCACCCACACGCTGCACAACCTGCTGACCCTCCGCGGCGCCGTCGTGCGCGACCCGCACGCGTGGGCGCACTACCTCACGGAGACGATCGACCTGTTCGGCGGCGACGTCGAGGTCGTGTTCGCCTCGCACCACTGGCCCACGTGGGGCCGCGAGCGGGTCGTGACGTTCCTGCAGAACCAGCGCGACATCTACGCCTACCTGCACGACCAGACGTTGCGCCTGCTCAACAAGGGCCTCACGGGCCCGGAGATCGCCGAGGAGATCACCCTCCCGCCGGCGCTCGAGAACGCGTGGAACGCGCGCGGCTACTACGGCTCCGTCAGCCACAACGTCAAGGCGATCTACCAGCGGTACCTGGGCTGGTTCGACGGCAACCCGGCGCACCTGTGGGAGCACACCCCGGTCGAGCGGGCGAAGCGCTACGCGAAGCTCGCCGGCGGCGTCGACGCGCTCGTCACGAACGCCCGCGAGGCGTTCGACGCGGGCGACTTCCGTTGGGCCGCGGAGGCCGCGAACCACGCGGTCTTCGCCGAGCCGGACCACGCCGCCGCCCGCGAGCTGCTGGCCGACACGTACGAGCAGCTCGGCTACGGCTCCGAGAACGGCACCTGGCGCGACTTCTACCTGTCCGGCGCCACCGAGCTGCGCGACGGCCAGTTCGGGACGCCGACGGAGACGAACGCCCCGGACGTCATCGCCAACCTCTCCCCCGAGATGCTGTTCGACGCCCTCGCGATCCAGGTGAACGGCCCGGCCGCGTGGGACGTCACGGTCGCCATCGACGTCGTGGTCTCCGACACGGACCAGCGCTACCGCGTGTGGCTCACGAACGGCGTCCTGTCCTACAGCGCCGCCCCCCAGCAGGGTGATGCGGACGCGACCATCACGTCGCGGCGCGCGGCCCTGCCGGCGCTGGCGGCAGGGAACCCCGAGGCGCTGGCCGCCGCAGGCATCGAGGTGACGGGCGACGCCACCGCGCTCGGCCGCCTCACCGCCGTCCTCGACCCGGGCGACAAGAACTTCTCGATCGTCACGCCCTGAGCACCACCGGTCGAGGGTTCCGGGCACGTCCCGGAACCCTCGACCGGGCCCGTCCGTTCGCCGTGCGCTGACGATGCCCTGCTGGCAGCCTGCGGGTATGTCTTCTCCGAAGCCAGCCACCCCGGCCATCGCAGAGCAGCAGGCGGAGCTCCTCGGCACGCTCCCCTTCTCCGACACCCAGGACTTCGACGACGCGGCCCGGGGCCTCCTCGGGCGGCGCACGCCGAACGCCGTCACGAAGCCCGACGGCACGGTCGTCTGGGACAACGACACCTACGGCTTCCTCGCCGGCGACGCCCCGGACACCGTCAACCCGAGCCTGTGGCGGCAGTCGAAGCTGGTCGCGGAGCAGGGCCTGTTCGAGGTGGTCGAGGGCATCTACCAGGTGCGCGGCTTCGACCTGTCGAACGTGACGTTCATCGAGGGCACGACGGGCGTCATCGTGCTCGACCCGCTCATCTCCACCGAGACCGCCGCCGCCGCGCTCGCCCTGTACCGCGAGCACCGCGGCGACCGGCCGGTCACGGGGATCATCTACACCCACTGCCACGTGGACCACTTCGGCGGCGTCAAGGGCGTCACCACGCAGGAGGACGTCGACGCCGGCCGCGTGCCCGTGGTCGCCCCGGCCGGGTTCACCGAGCCGGCCGTGGCCGAGAACGTCTATGCCGGCACCGCCATGAGCCGCCGCGCCGGCTACATGTACGGCGCGGCGCTCGCCCGCGGCCCGCAGGGACAGGTCGGCGCCGGCCTCGGCCAGACGACGTCCACCGGCACCGTCACGCTCATCTCCCCGACCCTCGACATCACGCACACCGGGCAGGAGGAGACCGTCGACGACGTGCGCATGGTCTTCCAGATGGCGCCCGGCACCGAGGCCCCGGCGGAGATGCTCATCTGGTTCCCGGACCACCGGGCGCTGTGCACGGCCGAGGACGCGACGCACACGCTGCACAACCTGCTCACCCTGCGCGGCGCCGTCGTGCGCGACCCGCACGCCTGGGCGAACTACCTCACCGAGACGATCGACCTGTTCGGCGCCGACGTCGAGACCGTGTTCGCCTCGCACCACTGGCCCACCTGGGGCAACGCGCGGATCGTCGAGTACCTGGGCACGCAGCGGGACCTGTACGCCTACCTGCACGACCAGACGCTGCGCCTGCTGAACAAGGGCTTCGTCGGCTCCGAGATCGCCGAGCAGCTGCCGCTGCCCCCGGCGCTGGAGAACGCCTGGCACGCCCGCGGGTACTACGGCTCGGTCAGCCACAACATCAAGGCGATCTACCAGCGGTACATGGGCTGGTACGACGGCAACCCCGCGCACCTGTGGCAGCACCCGCCCGTCGAGCAGGGCAAGCGGTACGTGGAGTTCATGGGCGGCGCAGACGCCGTGGTGGAGAAGGCGCGCGCGTCGTACGACGCCGGCGACTTCCGCTGGGTGGCCGAGGTGCTGAGCCACGTCGTGTTCGCCCAGCCCGACCACGCCGGCGCGAAGGAGCTGCTCGCCGACACGTTCGAGCAGCTCGGGTACGGCGCGGAGAACGGCACCTGGCGGTCGGTGTACCTCTCCGGCGCGACCGAGCTGCGGGAGGGGAACTTCGGCACCCCCACGCAGACGGCGTCGGCGGACATCGTCGCGCACCTCTCCCCCGAGATGCTGTTCGACGCACTCGCGATCCAGATCGACGGCCCGAAGGCCTGGGACCACCGGGTCACCGCCGACGTCGTGCTCACGGACGCGGACGCCCGCTACCGGTTGCGGCTCGCCAACGGCGCCCTCACGTACAGCGCCAGGCCCCAGCGAGACGACGCCGACGTGACCATCACGACGTCGCGCGCGAACCTGCCCGCGCTGGCGGGCGGCCTGGACCCGGCCCGCCTCGCCGCCGCCGGCATCGAGGTCGGCGGCGACACGGACGCGCTGGCGAAGGTGCACGGCATCCTCGACCCGGGCGACCCGGACTTCGACATCGTCACGCCGTGAGCTGAGGGGCTCCGACCCTCCCCAGGAGGGGGCGGGCGGGGAGCACCCGGTCGACGGCGACGATGAGCAGGCCCAGGACGTAGAACGCGCCGCCGTACAGCACCAGGTTGAGCCCCAGCCCGCCCCACCCGAGGGCGTCCAGGTCGATGAACCCGTAGGGGTACGCGCTGCCCGGGCTGAGCTGCCCGCGCAGCAGGATCGCGCCGAAGTACAGCACGGGGAAGAGCATCCACAGCCCCGCGTCCCGCAGGCGGGCGCGGCGGTGCGGGTCGAGCAGGAGGAAGTCGAGCACGACGGCGATCGGCAGCGCGCGGTGCTCCACCTGACCGTCGGTGAGCCCGAGGAACACGGCCGGCGCGTCCGGCGACTCCGGCGCGAGGACCAGCCACGCGACCAGGCCGGTGATGGCCGCGGCGAGCGTCACCAGCCCCTTCGCCCACACCGGCGGCGGCTCCCGGCGCAGCAGCGTCGTGACCGCGGCCCAGCCGAACACCGCCACCGCGAGAAAGCTGGTGAGGTTGGTGAAGTAGACGAACCCGTCGACGTCGCCGTCGCGCCAGATGGCGCGCGTGCCGACGAGCCCGAGCGCGACGACGAGGAGCCGGAACAGGCCCACGATCACGAACATGGCGGTAGTGAACCAGACTCCGCGCGCTCGCCCGCCGTCAGAAGACGACGACCGCGACCAGCCCGGCCAGCCCGAGCAGGGCCGTGCCCGCGCACATCACCACGATCCGGCGCCCGTGCCGCAGGCGGGGCTCGGCCGTGTCGAGGTGCCGGTGCGTGTGGCGCGCGTGCCGCTTGGCGAACCACCACAGCGGGGGCGTGAGCACCAGCCCGACCGCTGCCGCCAGCAGGAACGACGTCTCGCCGTCGACGCCGGGCAGCGTCTGCCAGGCCACCGCGCACGCCGCGGTGAACGACAGGAGCGTGCGGCGCCAGGCCAGCGCGGTGCGCTCGACCTGAAGGCCGCGGTCGCGCTCGGGGCCGACGAGGGGCGGGTCGGTTCGGTCGGTCATGTCGGCGCCGTCAGGTCAGTACAGCAGCAGGGCGAGCAGCACGAGGATGCCCACGACGGTGATGGTCAGGACCAGCACGAACCCGGTGATCGCGCCGGGGAGCGGGCCGTGCTCGCGCATCGCCCGCTCGGAGCGGGCCCACTCGACCGCCGCCGCGACCGGGACGACGGCGCCCGCCACGAGCAGCACGATCGCGGACGCGAGGCGCAGGTGCGGCTCCATCGGCAGGTCCAGCGCCTCGAGCGCCGTGCCGCCCGCGATGAGTCCCAGCGCGGTGCGGAGCCACGCGAGGATGGTGCGTTCGTTGGCCAGGGAGAACCGCGGGTCGGGCTCCGTGCCCCTCTCGTACACCCACCGGGGGAAGCGTTCGCGGCTCACGAGGCCCGAGCCTAGCCAGGACGAGGCCGTCGGGCGCGGGCGGGACCCCGAGCGCCGCGCCGTCGGGTGGTCGTCGGTGGCCGTCGCTAGCGTCGGCCCATGACCACCGCCGCGCCCGACGCCCGTGCCGCGTTCCTCACCCTGCACCGCCCGGGCGACCCGCTGCTGCTGCCGAACGCGTGGGACGCCGGGTCTGCGCGGATCCTCGCCGCGCTCGGCTTCGCCGCCGTCGCGACGACGAGCAGCGGGTTCGCCGCGACGCTCGGGCGGCCCGACGGCGGCGCGACGCGGGACGAGACGCTCGCGCACGCCGCGGTGCTCGTGGCCGCCGTCGACGTCCCCGTGAGCGCCGACCTGGAGAACGGCTTCGCGGACTCCCCCGCCGACGTCGCCCGCACCGTCGCCGACACCCGCCGCACCGGTGTGGCCGGCGCCTCCGTGGAGGACGCCACCGGCCGGGACGACGAGCCGATGTACGACCGGGGCCTCGCCGTCGAGCGCGTGGCCGCCGCGGCCGAGGCGGCGGGCGACCTGGTGCTCACCGCCCGCTGCGAGAACCACCTGTACGGCCGCGACGACCTCGCCGACACGATCGCGCGGCTGCAGGCCTACCAGGAGGCCGGCGCCGACGTGCTGTACGCGCCGGGCCTGCGCGACGCCGCCGCGATCGCGACCGTCTGCCGCGAGGTGGACCGCCCCGTCAACGCTCTGCTCGTCGCCGGCGGCCCCACGCCGCAGGAGCTGGCCGACGCCGGGGTGGCACGGATCTCCGTCGGCGGCACGTTCGCGTGGAACGCCCTGTCCGCCCTCGTCGACGCCGCCCGCGAGCTCCAGGCCGGCGGGGTCGGGTTCCTCGACCGCACCGGCCCGGCGCGCGACGTCATGCCGCGCGCGTTCCAGGGCTGACGGCGCGGCTCAGAGCGCGGCGGCGAACGCCCGCACCAGCGGGTGGATCGGCTCCCCGGCCGACGCGCCGATGTGCGGCTGGAAGAGGCTGACCACGAAGAACGGGTGGTCGACGAGCTCGAGCACCTCGGCCCCGGCGTCGTCCGCGACCGCCCCCACGACGACGCCCGCCGCCTCCAGCGCCCGGACCGCCTCCGGCGTGGGCGCGTACCCGCAGAAGTGCATCCCGGGGAACGGCTCGCCCACCCACGAGGCGAACCGCGTGCCCGCCACCGGCGTCACGAGCCGCTCCTCGCCGTACAACGAGCACGCGAGCGGCGCCACGACGTTGTCGTCCGCCTCGCCGTCGGACTCCGCGTGGCTCGCCGAGGCGCCGAGCACGTGGCGCACCAGCTCCACGACCGCGTACTGCATCCCCGCGCACGTGCCGAGGAACGGGACGCCGCCCTCGCGGGCCGCGGTGATCGCGCGCAGCACGGCCGCCTCGTCGGCGTAGGGCGAGCCGGGCACGAGCCACACGCCGTCGTGGTCCGCGACGTCGAACGGCGCGTCGGTCGGCACCCACACCGCCTCCACGCCGAGCTCGTCCGCGAGCCGCGGGACGAGGGCGTCGAGCTCGCGGTGGCTGGTGTGGTCACGGTGGTCGCCGAGCAGCGCGAGGGTCACGGCGACACCGTAGCGCCCGCCGGCCCGTGGTCAGGGCACGAGTCGCTGGGTGATCACCGACTCCTCGGGCCCGTGCTGCACGCGCGCGAGCGCGCCGTTCACCAGGGCCAGGTACGGCGGCAGGTGCCCGCACTCGACCTCGGCCAGCAGGGGGATGTCGAGGTCGCCGAGCGCGTCGCGGACGGCGTCGTGCTGGGTGAAGCCGTCCGAGTCCGGGGCGTGCGTGCGGCTCACCAGCACCGCGCTCGCGGCGTCGAACCAGCCCGCGTGGCGCATCGCCCACAGGGCCCGGCCGACCTCGAGCGCCTCCCACTCGAGGACGTCGAGGTAGACGACCAGGCCCTCCGGCGCATGCTCCGCGGCGAACGCCCGCACGTCGCCGAACGGCGTGCCCGCCAGCAGCGAGACGGTCTCCAGGCAGCCGCCGACCAGCCGGCCCTGGACGTCCACCGGGGCGGCCGGGTCCACGCCGTCGAGGCGCAGCCACGAGCCCTCGGCGTCGAGCGTCCACGTCGACACCTCGGGCTCGTTCTCGTAGTCGTCCCAACCGTGGGACCGGAACCGTCGCGGCGAGCGCTGCACCAGCGCCTCGCCCGGCTGGGCCGAGGCGGCGACGTCCCACCAGCCCAGGACACCGGCAGGCACGTCGTACGGGGTGTCCATGAGGTTCTGACCGTGCAGGGTCGCGACGCCCGTGCGCAGGGTCAGCGGCAGCTGGAGCGTGGAGGTGTCCGAGAAACCGACCAGCCACGTCGGGTCGGCGGCGAACGCCTCCCAGTCGAGCCGGCCCAGCAGGTCCGTGGCGAGCTCGCCGCCCCACGGCGGCACGACGGCGCGCACCCCCGGGTCCGTGAGCATCGCGCTGAGCTCGGCGGCCCGCACGTCCGCCGGCGCGCTGACGATGCCGCCGCGCGTGGGCGTCTCGCCGACCCGCACGTCGTAGCCCTTCGCCCGCACGACGTCGGCCGCGTGGAGCAGGCGTCGATGGAGCGGCGGCTCGACGCCCGACGACGGCGCGGTGACGCCGATCGTGTCGCCGGGACGAAGGGGGCGCGGGTAGCGGATCGTCATGGCCGGACTGTGCCCGACGCCGAGGCCGCCGGCAACGCGTTTCCGGTGGCCTGCCGGTTTTCCACAGGCGCACCTCGGCCCTGGTGTGGGGCCACGCCGCTCCGCTAGGGTCGAACACGTGTTCGAGCAACGGCTCGAGCACAGGCTCTCGCTCGACGGTGAGGAGGTGACGACGATGGCCGCGGAGCTGGACGTCGCGATCGACGACCTACCGGTCGTCACCACGCCGTGGGACGACGTGCTCTCACCGGCCGGCCCCACGACGGTGCACGACGTCTCGGCCGCGCTCGACGACGTGGAGCGGCTCCAGTCACGGATCAACGCGCTGGAGGGCGAGAAGCTCCTGGCCGTCGAGCGGGCGCGCCGCGCGGTGGTCCGGTGCGAGCCCGACCTGCTGGCGGGCGAGCAGCTGCGCGTGCTAAACGCCGGTACCTCCCGGCAGCACGAGCTGGCCCGGCGCGCGTTCGTCGCAGACGTCGCGACCACGCTGCGCGTCTCCGAACGGCAGGCCGACCACCTCCTCGAGACCGCGCGAACCCTGACCTCGGCAGGCTCCGCCACGCTCGCCGAGCTCTGCCACGGCCGCATCGGAGCCCGCCACGCCACGGCGATGGCCGACACGCTCGCCGACCTCCCCGACGCCCAGGCCCAGGCCGCCGTCCAGGCCGAGGCGCTCCCCCGGGCCGCGACGACGACACCGGCCCAGTTCCGGTCGTTCCTGCGCCGCGCCCGCGACCGCGCCCACCCCGAACCCTTCACGCTGCGGCACGCGAGGGCGGCGGCGAAGCGCGGCGTGTTCGTCGACCCCGCCTCCGACGGCATGGCCTGGCTCAGCGCCTACCTGCCCGCCACGACCGCCCACGCGGCCCACGACCGGCTGACCACCGCCGCCCGCACCGCCCGCGACGCCGGAGATCCACGCACGCTGTCCCAGCTCCGCGCCGACGCGTACACCGCCCTCCTGCTGTCCGGCGCCGAGCCCACGAGCGACCTCGACCCGGTCACGACGACAGAACCGGCGGACGGCCACGTGCCGAACCTCGCCGACCATGCCCGCAGGATCGTCCCTCGCGTCCAGATCACCGTGCCCGTCATGACACTGCTCGGCCGCTCGGACGACCCCGCCGAGCTGACGGGCCACGGCGCGATCGACCCCGACGTCGCGACACTCCTCACCGCCCGGGCGCCGTCGCTGCGTCGCCTGCTGGTCGACCCGGTGTCGGGCGAGCTGCTGTCCGCCGACCCCGGCACGTACGCCGTCCCGGCAGCGCTGCGCACGTACCTCGAGGCGCGTGACAGCACCTGCCGTTTCCCCGGCTGCACCCGCCCGGCACCACGCTGCGACCTCGACCACACCGTCGCGTGGGCCGACGGCGGACGGACGACCGCGGACAACCTGGCCCACGTGTGCCGCCGCCACCGTAAAGTTGTCTTATGGCATACATGGATTCGGGGTCGCAGCAGCCCCGCCGGGCGGCGGTCTACGGGCGGCAGAGCAAGGACAACGCGGACGGCATCGACCGTCAGGTGCGGCGCTGCACGGCGCTGATCGAAGCGCGCGGGTGGACCCTTGTGGACACCTACGTGGACGACGACACCAGCGCGTCCAAGCCGCGCGGGAAGGGCACCCGCTGGGCGGCCATGCTGGCCGACGCCGAGGCGGGGCGCGTAGACCTCGTGGTGGCCGTGGACCTGGACCGGCTGCTGCGGTCCACCCGCGACCTGAACACCCTGATCGACGCCGGGCTGATGGCGGTCACGGTGGACGGGGAGATTGACCTGAGCACGGCCGACGGCGAGTTCCGCGCCACGATGCTGGCGGGCATCGCCCGATTCGAGGTGCGCCGCAAGGGCGAGCGCCAGCGCCGCGCCAACGAGCAGATGGCCGAGCGCGGGCAGCCCATCTACCGGGGCCGCCGGTTCGGCTACCAGCACGGCAACAAGAAGTTGGACGAGACCGAGGCCCGCCTGATCCGCGAGGCCTACGACGCCATCATGAACGGCGGCTCCCAGTCCGGCGTGGCCCGCGAGTGGACCCGGATCGGGGCGCGCACGGAACGCGGCGGACAGTGGAACGCCCAGCGCGTGCGCCAGGTGCTGAGCAATCCGGTGTACGCGGGCATGGGCACCTACCGGCGCCAGTTGACCGGGGTCAAGGGCGACTGGGAAGCGATCTTCACCGAGGACGAGTGGCGGGCGTTCATGGCGGTCACGGACAAGCGCCGCACCGGCCCGCGCACCGGCAAGACCGTGGCGTCGCTGCTGACCGGGCTAGCCCGCTGCGGGCGGTGCGAGGCCGTAGGCGAGGACGTGACCGTGGTGGCGGGCCGCAACAACCGCAACACACCCACCTATCGGTGCCCCACCCATCCCCACCTGGCACGGGGCCGCGCCCCCATCGACGCCCTCGTGGTGGAGACCATCGTGGAGCGCCTGAGCCGCCCCGACGCCGTGGCCCTCGTGGAGGACACCGAGCGGGTGGAGCGGCTGCGCGAGGTGCGCGGCCAGGCCGCCGTGGTGCGCGCCCGGCTGGACGAAATCGCCGTCCTGTTCGGTGACGGGGACATGACCCCGGCCCAGTTCAAGGCGGCCAGCAACACCGCGCGCGAGAAGTTGACCGCCCTGGAGGCCCAGCAGGTGACCCTGACGGGCGGCAACGTGCTGGCGGGCCTGGTCGGCGCCCCCGACGTGCGCGCAGCCTGGGACGCGCTGGACGTCGACCGCCAGCGGGCCATCGTCGCGCGGCTGCTGCACGTCACGATCAACCCCACCGGGCCGGGCAACCGCCGCACGTTCCAGCCCGAGACCATCACGCTGGTCTGGCGCGACGGCGAGGACGCATAACGCACTCCGAGCGTCAGATTCTTGACACGCGCCGCCGCCAACGGGCACGGTCGGACCCAGACGCCTACCGACGCAAGAGGGATGGGTCCGCGCCCTCGTCAGGACTGGCACCAAGGAAGCACGGGAACCTGAGCCCCAGACCCCAGCACTACGAAGCCGTGAGACGGACCGGCGAGGCGTAGGCGGCGGGGAAGCACTCCACACCTGGAGCACTCCCATGCCTGTCCTGACCCCCAGCCGCCCGCTGGACCCTGACGGCCCCTCGCTCATCACCAAGGCCAAGGCCGCCGCTCTGCTCAGCGTCAACGAGCGGACCGTGGAACGCATGATCGAGGACGGCCGCCTGGCCGTCCGGCGCGTCGGTCCCCTGGTCCGTATCGACGTGGCCGACCTGGACCGCGCCGTGAGCATCGGCGCCCGCACCAACGGGGGTGCGGCCTGATGCTGGACGCCCAGACCCTGGCCCGCATCCACGAGGCCGCCGTGCGCAAGGCCGACGAAGCCCCACCCCTGACGCCGCACCAGCAGGCCGTCATCAAGGCGATGTTCAGCGGCCAGTCCGTCGTGGCTGCCCGCCCCGCCACGACGCGCCCCGCCACGACGTCGGCCCCCACGAACGGCGACGTCTCGTGAGGCGTGAAGCGGCCCCCGGGGGGCGAATCCCGGGGGCCAAGGACGAGAGCAGCGACCGCCAGGGCACCGGGCTTGTCCGTGTCCAGGCTAACCAGGCGGACGCGCCCCGCACAGCCCCCAGGTCGGCCCTAGAGGCGGCCATCGTGGGGCGCCCAGGCGCTGGGGGGCGGTGCCCCGACTGTGGTGCGCCCGAGCAGATTCCGAACCGTGCCGCGCGCCGTCTGGCCGTCCGCCAGGGCATCGCAGACCCGACGGGCTACTACAGCCACGAGAGGACGTGCCCCCTCGCGCCGCCGCGTGGGGACACCTACGGGCGGCGCGACCCGCGCCGGGTCGGGGGTGGTCGGTGATGACCACGACCGAGACAGCGGCGACGACTGCGACGGCGCCGCTGTGCGTCGTCTGCGGCGAGGTGCTGGACCCCCTCGTGGTGAAGTTCGGCAAGGCCTACCACGGGCGGTGCGAGTCGGCCGCCCTGGCCATGCGCAAGGGCGAGGCGGGCCAGCGCCTGGTGGAGTTCCTGAGGACCAGCCCGGCGACGAGTGGCAAGGGCATCACGGACAACGTGCAGGGCAAGCGTGCCTGGCTGCTGGGCGTCCTGGGGGAACTCATCGCCGCTCTCGTCGTGCACCGCGAGGACGGTCCGCGCGGGGCGTTCGTCCACAACCTGACCGACGACCATGCCGAGCGGTTCGAGCAGTGGCGCGCGGCCGTGCTGGCCGTGGTCCCCGATCCCCACCACCAGCCCCACCCCGAGGTGGAGCCCGACCCCGAGGTGGAGCCCGACCCCGAGCCCGACGCCCAGCCGAGCGACCTGGCCCGCTTCCTCCGGGCCTGTGGCTACCGGGACGGCGACCGGCTGGCCCTGTGCACTCAGCCCCCCGGCGGGAAGTTCGTCCCCACCTGGGTGACGCCCGCCGAACTGCTGGCTCGGGACCTGCCCAGCGGCGAGAACGTCTGGCTGAGCATCAACCCCGTCCGCGAGGGCGTGACCTCGGGGCGGGGCACGTCGGCCGACGTGGCGCGCATGATCGCGCTCCCGGCCGACCTGGACGTGGGCGGGACGGGCAAGCACCTGCCGACCTGGAACGCGGCCCGTGCCGTCATCGATGAGGTGTCCGGGCGCCTCGGCGGCGCTCAGCCCGCCGCCTTGGTGTTTAGCGGACACGGGCTCCAGCCCCGCTGGCGCGTGGACGACGGGGGCGACGTCGCGCGAGCCCGAGCCCTGGGCAGCGCGTTCGCCCGTCTCGTGGCCGGGGTGGCCGAGCGGCACGGCGGCACGGTCGATACCGTCTCGGACGCCGCGCGCGTCATGCGCGTCCCTGGGACGTGGAACGTCGGCAAGGGCGAGCCGATGGCCGTCATGCTGCTGGACGCCGCTGAGCCCGACGAGTTGGACGTCCTGAGCCTGGACGACCTGGAGGGCTACCTGAACGACGCCGGGGTGCGCGTCGTGGCCGAGGACTACGAGGCCGAGCGCGAGGTGGTCGCCGCGCCGGACAAGTGGCCTGAGGGGCTGGCCGAGCCGTGCCGCTATGTCGCCCGCATGGTCGACGGCTGGCAGACCGACACCCCAGACGGACGGCACCCGTGGCTGGTGTCGCAGATGGTCCGGCTGGCCTGTGCCCGGCGCCAAGGGTGCCTGAACGACGACACCTGGGCCGAGGCCCAGCGCGCCCTGGTCGCCCGGTTCGAGTGGCTGCTGGCGAACACCGAGCCCCGGCGCGCCCCGGCGCTCGGGGAGGTGGCCGGGGCGGCCGACTACGCCGTGCGCAAAGCCTCGGAGAAGACCGAGGACGAGGCGGCCGGGGAACTGGGCAAGCACCTGCCCCACGCCCCTGACCCGGAGGACGAGGCGTTGATGGCCAAGCTGATGGCCGACAACGCTCCCACGGGCGGGGGTGACGGGGCACTGGTAACCGTGGCGCCGGGTGTGCTGGTGGACGCCGAGCGGGAAGCGTGGTTCTGGAGCCATGGCAGCCTCGCCCGCGTGCGGCAGTTCGCCCAGGCGCGCCGGGCCTCGCCGTGGGCAACGCTAGGCGTCGTGCTCGCACGGGTGGCGGCGGGCACCGACTACGGCACCGTGCTGCCGCCCCTCGTCGGCGGGGAGGGCTCGCTCAACTTGTTCGTGGCCCTGGTCGGCCAGACCTCGGGTGGCAAGGGTGCGGCGGGCAACGCCGGGCGGGACGTGCTGCGCATCTGCACCAGCACCGGCACGAGCGACACGTTCGCCACCGTGCAGCCGGGCAGCGGCGAGGGCATCGCGCACCTGTTCGCCTACCGGGACAAGCCCAAGAAGGGCGATCCGTCGCGCGTCGTGCGGCGTGCCGACTCGGTGCTGTTGGACGCGCGCGAGTCGGAGAGCATGGCGGCGATCCTCTCGCGCACGGGCGGGGGGACCCTGGCCGCCGAACTGTGCAAGGCGTTCATGGGCGAGCATCTGGGGCACGCAACCGTGGACCCCTCGCGGTTCGTGCCCGTGGAGGGCCACGCCTACCGGCTGGCGTTCCTCATGGGCGTGCAACCGTCCCTCGCCGGGTGGTTGACCGCGCTCACGGCGGGCGGGCTACCGGGGCGGTTCCTGTGGGTCCCCACGACGGACGCCCAGCGCCCCGCACCGGCTGACCGGCCGGACCTGCCACCCCCGATCAGTTGGATCGTGCCCGAGGCTCGGCGGCGGGTGCTGGCGGTGCCGCCCGAGGTGGTGGAGGCGGTCGATGCCCACGAGGAAGCCAAGGCGGCCGGGGCCGTCGCGGAGATTGACGGGCACCGGGTGTTCCTGCGGGAGAAGGTCGCCGCCGTGCTGACGCTGCTGGAGGACCCCGAGGCCGAGGCGGTCACGCTGGAGGCGTGGGACCTGGCGGGCCACGTCATGGCCGTCTCGGATGCCACGCGCGGGTGGCTGCTGGGCGTGCTGGCGACCAACGCCCGCGCGGCCAACGTGGCGCGCGGCGAGGCCGAGGGCGAGCGCCTGGCCGTCGCCGCTGAGGCCGCCGCCAACGTGGACGAGGCCCGCGTGTCGGGCAAGGCGTTGGAGTTGCTGCGCGCGGCAGGCGCCCAGGGCATGGCCAGGGGCGCCCTGCGCAAGCGGTTCCGCAGCAGCGACCGCGAGGTGTTCGACGTCGTGTTGCCGAGGCTGATCCACGCCGGGCTGGTGCGCTCCGAGGAACGCGAGGGACAGGGCCGCTCCACCGAGTGGCTGACCGCCACCTGACGCTCGGCCCCGAAACGGTCTAGGGGTGGACAGGGGTGGACGCCGACGGGTGGGCGTCCACCCCTAGGTGTACCTGTGGCCGCACCTGCGAGTGATTTTTTATTGATATTTCAATGGTTCTTGCCCCCCTCTGAGCGCGTGCGAGACACCCTAGGGGTGGACACGTCCACCCCTGTCCACCCCTACAGCGCACCGACGGCCGACCCCGCCCGGATTCTCTCCGCACACCCCGAGCACGTCGGCACAGGCCTCGTCGCCGTCGCCGTCGTCGGCCACGTCGGCCTCGGCCGAGAGGACGGCCGACGGCTGAGCAATTAGTCCCCTCGGGGGGTCGAATTACCCGCGCCGACAAGGCCGCCCGGATTCCTTCCAATTCCGCTCGGGTAACGCGAGAATGGGGAGAACACCAGGACACCGCCCGCCCCGACGACGGGGGCCGGGTCACCGCCAGGGAGGCCGCACCGTGAGCACCGCCGACAAGCACCACCACGACGAGCACCACGAGCGGCCAGGCCATCACCCAGGCCATCCTGGCGAGGCGTTCGGCCTCAGTCCCGAGGAAGCCGAGGCGCTGGCCGTGCGGGCCGTGACGGTCCACGTTGCTCATGCGCCCCTGCCGGACGACGACGGCGCCGAGCGTGCCGCACACCGAGCGTTCGGTGCCGTGCTCAGCATCTGCACCTGCCCTGAGTCGGCCCTGTTGGTGCTGCGGCGCCCGTCCGGGCGCGTGGAGGCCCTGGAGCACCACCACACCGACCCCACCTGTCCCGTGGTGCTCGCAGCCGAGCACCCCGAACTGGAGGTGACACCGTGACCACCACGAGGAAGCCCCGCACGAGGGCAACGACCCCTGAGCCCGACGACGGCCCGCTCACCGAGGCCGAGGCCGCCTATCGACTGCGGGCCGACGAGCCCGACCACAAGGTGCGCGCCCGAGCCCGCCGCGCCGCCCATGGGGAAGCCATCCGGTCCAGCCGCACCGATGAGCCGTTTCCAGCCGTGCGCGAGCGCACCGCCGCCGGGCTGGTGCGCACCGAGGTCGTAGGGCGCCTGATGCCGGGCACGGTGCGCGGCCAGGTGGACGTGCGGAAGATCGACCGATGAGCGGCGCACCTGACGCTGGCCAGCCCCCGCAGCGGCGCACCGTGCTGGCCGCCGCGCCCGCGACGACGGCCAAGGCCACCCCCCGCCCCACCACGGTCACCACGGACGCCTCGGCCCGGCGCGTCGAGACGTCCGGCGACTACGTGGAACTGCTGGCCGTGCCCTGGGGCACGTTCACCGTGGCGGACCGGGGGCCGGACGGGGCCGTCACGGTCTTCCGGGAGGTCTGGGACGACCGCAGCGTGCGCGTGCCCACGAGGCCGCTACGGCTGGCGCTGCACCACGACGTCACCCACCTGGCAGGGGTGCTGACCCGCTGGGAGTCCCGGCCCGATGGCCTGTACGCCTACGGCAAGTTGTCCGGCTCCAGGCAGGACAAGGAACGGGTGCGCGCCTACGTGGCTGACGGGCTCACTCAAGAGGTGTCGGTGGGCTTCATCGGCTCCGAGGACGACGAGTGGAGCCCGCCCCCGACCGGGACGCGCAACACCCTGGCCTCGGTGCGGCGCGTGGGCGTCCCGCTGCGGGAGGTGAGCCTGGTCAACCGCGCCGCGCTGGACGGGGCGCGCGTGCTGCGGCTGAGCGATGAGGACCCCGCCCAGGCCGCCCTGAGGGCCAGGCGCGCCCAGGTGCTGGCCGAGGCCGAGGAAGCCATCCGAGGCCCCGTGGGCAGCCGTCAGCGGTTCGCCCACGACGCCCACGCCGAGCACCAGCAAGCCCTGGCCGACCGCGCCGCCGAGCGCCGCCGCCAGGTGCTTGCCGAGGCCGCCGCGTTCGAGCCCACCGACCGCATGGCCGCCAGGCTCAGCCCGCCGCCCCCACCCTCGTCGCCCGTCGTCGTCGGCCCCTGGGACGGGGTGACCGACCACGAGGTGCTGGCCCGCCAGCGCCAGGCGCTGGAGGTCTACCAGATGACGGCCGGGCGGGACCTGTCCGCCTGGTGCCGCTACACCGAGGCCATGGCCGAGGCGTCCCGGCGCGGGCTGGAGTAGCCCCGCCCCACAGACCACGGCGTCCCCGCCTGCACACCGCACCCATCCCAGCGCTCGGGCCAGGTGGTGGGCTTGGCGGGGACGCCGTGCCCCACCCCTCGTCATGAGCACCACCCCCACCTCGGCCACGAGGGCACCCCCCTGCCTGGCAGCAGACACCCCCCACCCCTGAGCAAGGGACCCCCTGGCCCACAGGCCCCCGCCTGCGGTACGCCCCGGCCCCTGTGGCGCCCCCTCAGCCCCTCCAGGCCCAGGGGTAGCGGGGCCAGACCTCCAGGCCCGCACAGACGCGCGCGTGCACGTCGTGGTCGGGGATGAGCAGCAGCACGACCAGCCGCACCACGAGGGCCGAGCCACCAGGCCCAGCGAGACCGAGGCTCATGGCTCAGCCGCAGCGCCGAGCACGAGGCCGAGCACGAGGTGGTCACGACCATGAGGTGGTCACGACCACAAGCGTGGACGCGCTGAACCATCGTGAAGCCGATGCAGCGGCCGTGAAGCGTCGTCGTCGCAATCGTCAGCGTTCGTGAACCGCGCCGACGCGCCGAGCCGAACGTTTCCGCAGGTCAGCCCCCCACATTTTTTGAGCGCGGCCGGTCGGGCAGCCCCGTGCCACGAAACTTCTGTGTGCAAAGGTTGAAGAGTCAAGCGTTCGGGCCGAGCCCGGCCGGGGCGCCCAGGGGCAGGCCGATGGCCAAGGATCGGAGCCGGGCCAGAGCGCTGCAACTGTCTGGGTTGGTGCAGTTGAACAGCGCGGCGCGCCAGGGCGACCTCCGAGCGTTCAACTGTCCAGATTCGTACAGTTGAACGCATGGGGCGCGACGAGGGAACGGCAATGAGTGTCCGAGCGATTGCGGCGGTCACGGGGGTCAGCCCCAGCACCGCGCACCGAGACCTGGCCAGCCTGCCCGGCTACCAGCCTGATGCCGAAGGGCGCATTGCCGTCGGGCGCGTCATGGGGCTGGACGGCAAGGTGCGGCCATCGCGGAGATTCGACACGACGGCGCGTGACCAGCGCATCCGAGAACTCCGAGACGAGGGGCTATCGATGCGCGCCATTGCCACCGAGGTGGGGTGCTCGGTTGGCACGGTCCACCGAGTCTGTAGCGCGCCCGCCTGAGCCCAGGCCGATGGCCACGGATCAGGGCCGGGGTGGGGTGAACTCCGACTCCCGGGCAACCAAGCGGGTGGTGTGGCGTCTACGGTCTGTCCGTATGAGGCTCGCCAAGCCCCGGCGAACGTGGTTGATCGTCGGGGCCATCGTGGACGCCGCCGCCGTCACCGTGGCCGCGATCTTGTTCCTCGTCGTGCCCTGGGATGCCGTGCGCTGGGGGACGGTGGGCGAGTGGGTCGCTGGGCTCGGCGCCCTCGTCCCGCTGGCGTTCTGGGCCGTTGACCGTCGCGCCCGACTGAGGGCCGAGGCCGAACTGAAGGCCGAACGACGCCGCTCCCAGATCAGGGGCATCAGTTGGCGCGAAACCACCTGGGACACCCCCGACCGGCTGGACAACACGCGGACGTGGGTCGCCCGCAACGATTCCGACGCACCGCTACGCAACGTCTACCTGCATGGCCGGGCGTACGCGCACCACCCGTTTCCGAAGACCTGGCTTCAAGTGCCCTCACAGGGGTCTGGGGCGCTGGGCAAGGGACAGGAACGAGTGTTCTTGTCCAACCCCGTAGACGTGTACCCGCTGCGGAACTTCCGGCTCTCAGTGCGCGACGCTGATGGGGTGTTGTGGGTGCTCGATGAGCAGGGCTACCCGACCGAGACAGAGCGTCTGAACGACACGTTCGACAACGGCGACCCGGACGACTGGCCGGGCTACACCACAGACGACACAGCCGAGAAGGACGAACCGGCAGCCTCACAGTCCTGAGCCCACGCGGACACCGTGACGGACCCCACGCGCACTAGTGCTATAAGACGCGCACGCCGCATCACGTGATGAAGCACGAGACGGGGTGGTCGGCAGCGCAGGAGGCTGACGGCACCCTCGTGTGGACGTCACCCACCGGCCGGGTGTCCCGCGACCCCGTCGCCGACGCCGTCGACCTCACCGGTCGCGACCTCGTCCCACCGGATCCGCCGGATCCGGTGCCCGACCCCGGCGATCCACCCTTCTGAGCCGCATCCCGCAGTGCCCGGCCCAGCCCCTGGATGCTGAGCCCCTGGATGCCGAGCCCCGGGACGCGTCGAGACCTCTCGCCGCATGCTCGGGTGCCCGCTAGAGCATCCCGCGCTCGCGGGCGACGGCGGCGGCCTCGGTGCGCGACTGGGTGCCCAGCTTGGTGTTGATGTGCGCCAGGTGGGACTTCACGGTGGCGACGGAGACGAAGAGCTCGCGCGCGATGGCATCGTTGGACCGACCGGCCGTGACGAGGCGCAGCACCTCGAGCTCGCGGGCGCTGAGCGTCTCCCCCGGCGACCGCATGCGGCCGAGGAGCCGACGCTGCACGTCGGCCCCGAGGGTGACCTCGCCAGCGGCGGCGGAGCGGATGGCGCGGGCCAGCTCCTCCGTGGGCGCGTCCTTGAGCAGGTAGCCGGTGGCCCCCGCCTCCACGGCGGCGAGGATGTCGGCGTCCGTGCCGTAGGTGGTGACGACGAGCACCGGCGTCGCGTGCCGGTGCACCACGGTGCCGGTCGCCTCGGCGCCCCCGAGCCGGGGTCGTCCCCGGCCGGCGCCGCCGAACCGCAGGTCGAGCAGCACGACGTCGGCGCGGCCGCCGTCGTCGAGCCAGGCGAGCAGGTCCTCGGCGGTGCCGGTCTCGTGCACGACCCGCATGTCCGGCTGCCCGTCGACCACGGCCCGCAGCCCGGCGCGCACGACGGGGTGGTCGTCGGCGAGCACGACGTCGATCATGGCTCCTCCACCGGCAGCGTCACCGCCAGCGCGGTGCCCGCACCCGGCGACGTCTCGAGCGCGACGGTGCCACCCAGCTCGGCCGCGCGCGACCGGACGGACGGCAGCCCGAAGCCGCGCCCGGACGCCCGCGCGGCGGCCCCGACGACCGCGGGGTCGAACCCGTGCCCGTCGTCGACGACGTCGAGGGTGACGGTGTCCCGCTCGTAGGTGAGCGTCAGCCGGGCATGGTCGGCGCCCGAGTGCTCCGCCACGTTGGCGAGCGCCGACTGCGCGACGCGCAGCAGCGCGGTCTCGACGGGCACGGGCAGGGGCCGCACGTCGCCGGCGGTGTGCACCGCCACGTCCAGCGGCTGCCGTTCGGCCACACGGCGCAGCGCCGCGACGAGGGTGGTGCGGTCGAGGTCCGGGGGCGTGAGGTCCTGCACGACGCGACGCGCCTCGGCGAGGCTGTCGCGGGCGGCGCCGCGCGCCTGGCCGACGAGGTCGCGGGCCTTCTCGTCGTCGGTGCCGACGGCGTCGTCGGCGGCCCGCAGGAGCAGCTCGATGGCGGACAGCGACTGGGCCAGGGTGTCGTGGATGTCCCGCGCCAGGCGGGCCCGCTCGTCGGTGACGGCCCGCTCCCGCTCGGCCTGCGCGAGGTGCTGGCGCACCGCGGTGAGCTCGTCCACGGTCCGCTGCCGCGTCTGCGACTCGCGGACGAACGCCTCGATCCCCAGCACGACGCCCACGGCCACGGCCGCGCCGAGCACGGGGCCGAGCACGAAGCCGGTCCACGGGTCGTCGGCGTCGGCCTGCACCAGCAGGCCCTCGGCGACCGCGAGCGCCGTCGTCACGGCCACCGCGACGACGCCGCGGCGCGGCCCGAGCACGTGCATCTCCAGCAGCATCAGGGGGAACGCGAGCCACAGTGCCGCCGGCGAGATCCACAGCAGCACCACCCACGGGAGCACGAGGGCCGCGATCCACGCGGCGTCGGGCCACCAGGCGCCGCGCGGTGTGTCGACGGGCCGGTCGTGCACCCGGACGGCCCGGCGCCCGGAGACGTAGACGCCGACGAGCACGGCCGCGACGACCGTCGCCGCCCACGTCCGCCCCGGCGGGGCCTGCACGACGGCGACCACGGCGAGCGCCGCGAGCAGGACGTCGAGCCCCAGGATCAGGGCGCGCGTCGCCGACGGCTGGGGGCGGTGGATCACCCCGTCCACGGTAGCCGCGGGGGGCGGCGACGCATCGTCCGAAAGGTGGAACGACCGAGCCACCCTTCGGCGCCGCAGGATCCGTCCGCATCCCGATGATCGCGGCGCTCCCGGTGCGGAGGCTGGGAGCAGCCCAGAAACCACCGACCCGTGGAGGTCCCCGTGTTCGTCGCCCTGCGCGACCTGCGCCACGCCCGTGGCCGCTTCGTGCTCATGTCCGTGGTGATCGTGCTGATCACCTTCCTCGTCACGTTCCTCGCCTCCCTGACGGCGGGCCTGGCCCGGGAGTCGACGTCGGCGGTCACGGACCTGCCCGCCGACCACCTCGCGTTCTCGATGCCCTCCGCCGGCGACTCCCCGGAGTTCACGGCGTCGCGCGTGACGCCCGACCAGTGGGAGGGCTGGGCCGACGTGCCGGGCGTGGAGTCGGCCGAGCCGCTGGGCCTCGCGACGACGCGCGCCGCGTCGGACAGCACGACGGCGTCCGTCACGGCGCTCGGCGTCGCGGACGGCTCGGCCCTCGTGCCGGGCGGGCGCGACGTCGGCCCCGGCACGGTGGTACTCACGCCCGGGGCGGCGGACGCGCTCGGCGCGAGCACCGGCGACACGGTCACGCTCGGCGGCGCGGAGCTCACGGTCGCCGGGACGGTCGACGCCGACGAGTCGTTCTCGCACACCCCGGTCGTGTGGACGACGCTCGACGACTGGCAGGCGGTCGGCGCGCGCGGTGCGCACGGCGCGACCGGCGACGACGACGTCGCGACCGTCGTCGCGCTCACCACGGCGGACGACGGAGTGGCCGACACCGCCCTGGCCGGCGCGGACGCCGCACTCGGCACGACGACGGTCACGACGTCGGACGCCCGTTCGGCGGTGGCGTCGTTCGCCGGCGAGAACACGTCGCTGTCGACGATGCAGGCGTTCCTGCTGGTCATCTCCGCGCTGGTGGTGGGCGCGTTCTTCACCGTGTGGACGATCGGCCGCGCGGGCGACGTCGCGGTGCTCAAGGCGCTCGGGGCCTCGACCCGCTACCTGCTGCGCGACGCGCTCGGGCAGGCCGCGGTGCTGCTGGTCGGCGGCGTGGCGGTGGGCACGGGCCTGACCGTCGCGGGCGCCTCGCTGCTGCCGGGCGTCGTCCCGGTGGTCGTCACGACGGCGACGACGCTCGTGCCCGCCGCAGCCCTCGTGCTGCTCGGGCTGGCCGGCGCCGCCGTCTCGATCGCCCGCATCACCCGCATCGACCCGCACGCCGCGCTCGCGGCGCGCTGACCCGCTCGCACCGACAGCACAGACCGCACAGGAGGACCCCGATGGACCTGCACCTCGACCACGTCACGCTCGTCTACCCCGACGGCGACGGCACGCTCACCGCCGTGGACGACGTCGACCTCACCGTGCCCGCCGGCACGACGACCGCGCTGCTCGGCCCGTCCGGGGCGGGCAAGTCCAGCCTGCTGGCGGTGGCCGCCGGGCTGACGAACCCCACCCGCGGCGCGGTCCGCATCGGCGACGACGTCGTCTTCACGCCCACGACGACGGTCTCCGCCGCGACGCGCACCCGCCTGGACCGCATCGGCATGGTGTTCCAGTCACCCCAGCTGCTGGGCTCGCTCACGGCGCTGGAGCAGCTGGAGCTGCACGCCCACCTGCGAGGCGGCCGCCCGTCGAGCGTCCGCGACCGGGCCCTCGAGCTGCTCGACGCCGTCGGCGTGGGCGACCACGCGGGCAGGCGGCCCGCGCAGCTGTCGGGCGGGCAGCGGCAGCGCGTCGCGATCGCGCGCGCCCTGGTGGGACGGCCGGAGGTGCTGCTGGTCGACGAGCCGACGTCGGCCCTGGACCACGAGCGCGGCACCCGCGTGGTCGAGCTGATCACGGGCCTGGCCCGCGAGACCGGCGCGGCCACCCTGCTGGTGTCGCACGACTCGTCCACCCTGGCCGGCGTGGACGCCACGGTGCGGATGCTCGACGCCCGCCTCGAACGGGTCCCCGAGCCCGCCTAGCAGGTCGGGCAGGGTCGTTCGGCGGGCTGCCTCCGCGCGGCGCCGCGGACGGCGCCGAGCGCGGCGCCGACGCGCTCGGCCCAGGTCGCCCGTCGGGGGCGCACCCGGAACGTGCTCGCGACCGCGACGTCGGACGTCACGGCGGCGACCTTCTCCGGGGCGCACCGCCCGTACTTCGCCCGGTAGGCGTCGTCGAGCAGAGCGTGCAGCTCGGGCGCCACCTCGGCGAGCACGACCGGCCGCCGGGAGCCGTCGATCTGCAGGTGCGCGCGGCCGCCCACGACGCGGGTGCCGCCCGGCACCGACCGCACGTACAGGTCACGCCCGAGGCGCACCACCCAGCTGCGCGCGGCGGCCGAGGGTTCGCCCGCCGGCACGATCCGCACGGCTGCGGCGGCGGCGAGGTCGCCGAGCAGGTCGAGGTCGCGCGCGGCTGGGGCGGTACGGGTCAGCAGGCTCACGACGGGTCGAACAGTGACCTGGGCCACGTGTATTCCGGAGCCGCCCGTTCCGGCGCGGCGCTGCCGGTCACCAGTCGATCGGGTCCCGCGAGATCGGGCAGGTCATGCAGTGCCCGCCGCCGCGCCCGCGGCCGAGCTCGGCGCCGACGATGGTGACCACCTCGACGCCGGCGCGGCGCAGCGCGGCGTTGGTCAGGGTGTTGCGGTCGTAGGTGAAGACGACGCCGGGCTCCAGCGCGACGGCGTTGTTCCCGGAGTCCCACTGCTGCCGTTCGGAGGCGTACACGTCGCCCGCCGTCTCCACGACGCGGAGCTTCGACAGCCCGAGCGACCGGGCGACGACGTCGACGAACGGGGTGTCGCCCTCGTCGGTGACCTCGACCCCGGGCGCGGCGTCCGAGGGGCGGAGGGTGAACGCGTGGATGCCGTCGACGATCGTCGGGTGCACGGTGACGAGGTCGCGGTCGGCGAACGTGAACACCGTGTCCAGGTGCATCGCGGCGCGCAGCCGCGGCATCCCGGCCACGACGACCTGCTGCACCTCTCCGCCGTCGAACAGCGCCTTGGCGAACTGGGTGATGCCCTGCCGCGACGAGCGCTCGCTCATGCCCACGAGCACGGTGCCGTTGCCGACGGGCATGACGTCGCCGCCCTCGATGGTGGCCTGCGCCCAGTCCTGCTCCGGGTCGCCCCACCACACGCGCGAGCCGACGTACTCCGGGTGGAAGGAGTAGATCGCCTTCATCAGCAGCGTCTCGTCCTTGCGCGCCGGCCAGAACAGCGGGTTGAGCGTGAGCCCCCCGTAGATCCAGCAGGTCGTGTCGCGGGTGTACAGGGTGTTGGGCAGCGGCGGCAGCAGGTACTCGGGGGTGCCGGTGGACTCGCGGGCCAGGTTCACGTAGTCGCTGCGGAAGTCGGCCGGCAGGTCGTGCGTCGAGAGGCCGCCGACGAGGAACCGCGACAGCTCCCGGTCGGTGAGCGAGTCGAGGTACGCCCGCGTGCCCTCCACCAGGCCGAGACCCACCTGGTTCGGCACCACCTTGCGGTCCAGGAGCCACGAGCGTGCCTGCGGGATGGCCATCGTCTGCGCCAGCAGGTCGTGCAGCTCGACGACCTCGACGCCCCGGTTGGTGAGCTTGTTGACGAAGTCGAGGTGGTCGCGCTGCGCGGACTCCACCCACATGACGTCGTCGAACAGCAGGTCGTCGGAGTTCGTGGGGGTGAGCCGCTCGTGGGCGAGCCCGGGCGAGCACACCAGCACCTTGCGCAGCCGGCCGACCTCCGAGTGGACGCCGTGGGCCGGGGCGGCGGGCTGCGCGGACGGTGCGGTGGTCATGGCGAGAACCTTTCGGTCGGACGACGGACGGTGAGGTCGGTGGGGACGGTCAGATCGAGATCCAGCCGGTGGCGAGGCCGATCACCGCGAGGAGGGCGATCGCGACCACGACGGCGAACAGCACCAGCTCGGCGGGGGCGAAGACCCTGCGCCCCTGCTCGCGCCGCGTCATGACGAACAGGACGGTCGCGGGCGCGTAGAAGAGGAACGAGACCACCACGAGGCTCAGGCCGGCCGCGAAGACGAGGAAGGCCGTGTAGGCGGTCGCCAGGACCGTGACGACGAGGTCGCCGCGCAGGGTCGACGGCGGCGCGCCGTCGTAGGTCTCCCGCGTGGCGCGCAGCTTCACCGCGTAGAGCGCGGCGAGCAGGAACGGGATGAGCGTCATGACGGCGGTCATGTCGAGCGCGAAGTCGAACGCGTCCTCGGAGAAGTACGTGAGGATCAGCACGACCTGCGACAGGGACGTGCTCAGCAGCAGCGCGTTGACGGGCACGTCCCGGTCGGTCTGCCGGGTGAGGAAGCGCGGCATGTCGCGGTCCTTCGCGGCGACGAACAGCACCTCGGCGGCCATGAGCGTCCACGCGAGGTACGCCCCGAGCACGGAGATGATGAGGCCGACGCCGACGAAGACGCTGCCCCACTCGCCGACGGCCGCCTCGAGGACGCCCGCCATCGACGGCTGCCGCAGCTCGGCGATCTCGGCCATCGGCATGATGCCGTAGGACACGATCGTCACCGACGCGAAGATGGCGAACACGCTGACGAAGCCGAGGATCGTGGCCCGGCCGACGTCCTCGCGCCGGCGCGCGTGCCGGGAGTAGACGCTCGCCCCCTCGACGCCGAGGAACACGAAGACCGTCACCAGCATCGTGCCGCGCACCTGGTCGAACAAGGAGCCCGCGTAGTCGGCGCCGCCCCAGTTCTCCGCGAACGCGCTGGGGTCGAAGACGAACAGCGCCAGCAGGACGAAGACGATGATGGGGATGATCTTGGCGACGGTGACGATCCGGTTGATCGCCGTCGCTTCCTTGATGCCCCGCCGCACCAGCAGGAAGAACAGCCACAGGCCGACGGTGGACAGCGCGAGCGCGAGCACCGTGTCCCCGGCGCCGAGCGCCGGGACCCACTCGCCCAGCGTCGACATGATGAGCACCCAGTAGGTGACGTTCCCGACGCACGCGCTGGCCCAGTAGCCGGCGGCGGCGAAGAAGCCCGTGTACTCGCCGAAGCCCGCCTTCGCGTACGCGTAGACGCCCGCGTCGAGGTCGGGCTTGCGCATCGCCAGCCGCTGGAAGACGAACGCGAGCATCAGCATGCCCGCGCCCGCCACGACCCACGCGATGAGGGCGCCCATGACGCCCGTCTCCTGCGCGAACCTGCGCGGAAGCGAGAACACCCCGGCGCCGACCATGGAACCGACGACCATCGCGGTGAGGGTCAGGAGCGACACCTTCGTCGTGCCGCCCGTCGACGTCGCGGTGTCCTGCTGCGCCATGGGCCGTGACCTCCTGGACGGGATCTACGGGTGCTGCGGCCGATCGTTCCACCGTCGCGCCGGGTCCGCGCGCCGGCGGTGCGATCCATCAGGCCCGCGGCGGCGCCCGCCGGGACCTACCCGTGCGCGAGCACCTCGAGGGCCACGACCGCCATGCCGAGCACCACCTCGGCCAGCAGGAGGAGCCACTTCTGCCAGGTGGGGATCGCCGCGCGCCGCACGGCCACGTACCCGACGAGGCCGAGGCTCGCGACGAGCGCATAGGTCGCGGCGGTGAGCGCGCCCGCCGTCGTCCACGCCCCGCTCGCGGCCACCCACAGGAACACGAGCGGCAGCACCACGACTCCGCCGGCGCTGGAGATCACGCCCACCATGTGGCGGCCCTCGGCGCGGGTCGGGAGGTGGTTGTGCGCGACGACGTGCGACACGAGGTCGGCGAGGAAGACGGCGAGCAGGGTGCCGCCGACGGTGATGACCAGGGTGGTCGCCGCCTGTCCCGGCGTGAGGCCCTCGACGTGGCCGCGCAGCGCGAGCACCACGGCGAGCGCGGCGAACGTGACGTACACGCGCTCCTTGAGCCGGTCGGCGCGCTGGTCCGGCGTGAGCTGGTCGCGGCGGCGCCGTCGGCGCTCGCGGCGTTCGGACCTTCGGCTCATGCGTGCACCGTAGGCCCGTGGTCGGCTGTTGACATGCGCGCGAGGTCCGGGCATCCTCGTGAAACGACTCAATTTGAAGCGCTTCAAAGTAGAAGTGGGAGAACGATGACGACCTCGACGGCCCCGGGGAAGATCCCGGGCAGGACCTGGTACCGCACCACGGTGGCGGGCATGGCGTCGTACCTCGACGCCGGCGCGATCATCACGACCGGCACTGCGCTGGTGCTGTACAAGGAGCCGCTGGGCATCAGCGACGCGCAGTTCGGCCAGTACTCCGCGCTGCTGACGTTCATGATCGCGGCGGGCGCGCTGGTGGGCGGCCGGCTGGCCGACCTCTTCGGTCGCAAGCGGGTCTTCCTCACCACGATGGCCGTGTACGTGGCGGGCGCCGCGGTGCTCGTGGCCGCGCCCGGCACCGGGGCGCTCTACGCCGGCGTCGTGCTGCTCGGCCTCGCGGTCGGCGCCGACCTGCCCGCGTCGCTCGCGATGATCGCCGAGGAGGCGCCGCCCGAGCACCGCGGCAAGCTCATCTCGTTCTCCCACATCCTGTGGCTCGTCGGCATCATCGCCGCGCAGCTGTTCGGCATCGTCGTCGGCGGCATGGGCATGACCGGCGGCCGGATCATGTACGGGCAGCTCCTGGTGCTCGCGCTCGTCGTGCTGGTGCTGCGGGCCGGGATGCCGGAGTCGTCGCGCTGGCAGGCGGCGCACGCGGACACCACGGGCGCCGGCGCCGAGGCGGTCGACCTCGGCACGCTCAAGCGGCTGCTGCGCGGCCCCTACCTCATGCCGATGGTCGCCGTCGCGCTCTTCTACGCGCTGGTCAACGTGGGTGCGAACACCGGCGGCCAGTTCTCCACCCTCATGTACACGGAGATGGCGGGCACCACCGTCCGGTTCGCCTCCACGGTCGGGTTCGTCACCTTCGCGATCGCGTTCGCCGCGACCTATCTGCTCATGCGGATCGTGGACGGCGCGCACCGGATGCGCTGGTTCGCCGTCATGGCCGTGTTCTACACGCTCGGCTACCTGGTCCCGGTGGTCTTCGGCGTCGAGGTCTGGACGCTCGTGACCATGGGCGTCGTCGGCTCCATCGCCGGCGCCGTCGCGGGCGAGCCGATGTTCAAGGTGTGGGCGCAGGAGCTCATCCCCACCACCTACCGCAGCACCGCGCAGGGTGTGATGATCGCGTTCACCCGCGTGGTCGCCGCCGTCGTCGCCCTGTGGACGCCCACCCTGCTCGCCGCCAGCCCGAACGTGCTGTTCGTCTTCGTGGCGGCGTGCATCGCCGTGGGCGGCGTGATCGGGTACTTCTGGATCACCCGGTACCCGCGCGTCGCCGACGACGAGCCCGTCGCGCCGGCGCCGACCGGCGCCGCCACCCGCACCGACACCACCCGTATCGACACCACCCGTATCGACAAGGGAGCACGATGACCTTCCCCGCGCCCGTCCTGCGCGTCGAGCACCACGCCCAGCCCGCCCTCGGGGTCGGCGAGGACCGCCCCCGCCTCTCGTGGCATCTCGACGCAGCGCCCGCGGGCTACCGGCAGGGCGCGTACGAGATCGCCTGGCGCACGACGGCGCCCGACGGCAGCGGACAGGTCCGGACGCTCGAGGACGCGACCGCCGTCGTCGACGGCGACGCCCAGGTGCTCGTCCCCTGGCCGGGCGTGCCGCTGGCTCCGCGCGCTCGCGCCGAGGTGCGCGTGCGGACCCGGGACGACGGTGCCGGCGGTGGCGCCGACGACGCGGGCTGGGGCCCGTGGAGCGAGCCGGCCGTCGTCGAGCGCGGGCTGACGGCGGCCGACTGGACGGCCGAGCTGGTCGGCCCCGGGTACGACGAGGGACCGGTCGAGACGCGCCGCGCGCCGCTGCTGCGCCGCGGGTTCGACGTCCCCGGGAGCGAGGTGCGGTCCGCGCGCCTGCACCTCACCGCCCACGGCCTGGTCGAGGCGGAGCTCAACGGGCGGCGCGTCGGCCGCGACGAGCTGGTCCCCGGGTGGACCCCCTACGACGACCGCCTGCGCGTGTACGCCTACGACATCACCGACCTGGTGCGCCCGGGTGCGAACGCCGTCGGCACCTGGCTCGCCGACGGCTGGTTCCGCGGCCGGTACGGCTTCGAGGGCGGGCACCGCGACCTCTACGGCACGCACGTCGGGGTGCTGGCGCAGCTCGAGGTGGTCACCGATGCCGGGACCGTGGTGGTGGGCGGCGACGCCGCGTGGCGCAGCGCCCCCGGCCCGCTCACACGCGCCTCGCTGTACGACGGCGAGACGTTCGACGCGCGCCTGCTCCCGGCGGGCTGGTCGGAGCCCGGCTTCGACGACGCCGCCTGGTCGCCCGTCGTCGTGCACCCCCTGGACCGGTCCGTGCTCGCGGCCCCCGACGGCCCGCCGGTGCGCTGCACGGGCGAGCTCGCGCCCGTGAGCGTGACCCGCGCGCCCGGTCCGGACGGCGAGGACGGCTGGCTCGTCGACTTCGGGCAGAACCACTCCGGCCGCCCGCGCCTCACCGTCCCCGCCGCGCCCACGGGCACGGTGGTGCGCGTGCGGCACGCCGAGGTGCTGCAGGACGGCACCCTGTACACGCGCACGCTGCGCGAGGCCGCCGCCACGGACGAGGTGGTGCTGGACGGCGCCGGCCTCACCTGGGAGCCGCGGTTCACCGTGCACGGCTACCGGTACGCGCACGTCTCCGGCTGGCCGGGCGCGGACGCCCCGGCGATCGTCTCCCGCGTGCTGCACAGCGACATGGCCCGCACGGGCTGGTTCGCCAGCAGCGACCCGGCGCTCGACCGCCTGCACGAGAACGTCGTCTGGAGCCTGCGCTCCAACTTCGTCGACATCCCCACCGACTGCCCGCAGCGCGACGAGCGCCTCGGCTGGACCGGCGACATCCAGGCGTTCGGGCCCACCGCCGCGTTCCTCTACGACGTGCACGGGATGCTCGCCGACTGGCTGCGCTCGCTGTCCGCGGAGCAGCGGCGGTTCGGCGGCACGGTGCCCGTGTACGTGCCGTGGATCCCCGGCGGCACGTACTGGCAGCCCACGCAGGACATCGCCGGGTGGGGTGACGCCGCGACCCTCGTGCCGGAGGCGCTGCACCGCGACTCCGCCGACGTCGGCCTGCTGGAGCGGCAGTACGCGAGCGCCGTCACCTGGGTCGACAAGGTGGCCGGCCTCGCGGGGCCGGACCGGCTGTGGGACACCGGGATGCAGCTCGGCGACTGGCTCGACCCGACGGCCCCGCCCGAGGACCCGCTGCGCGCCCAGACCGACCCGCACCTCGTGGCCACGGCCTACCTCGCCCGGTCGGCGCGCGCCGTCGCGGACATGGCCCGCACGCTCGGGCGCGCCGACGACGCCGCCCGCTACGGGGACCTCGCCGAGGAGGTCGCCGCCGCGTACCGCAAGCGCTACGTCGACAGCGGCGACGCGATGCACGACACCCAGACCGCGCACGCGCTGTCGATCGTCTTCGACCTCCTCGACGGCGACGACGCGCGCCGTCGCGCGGGCGAGCGGCTCGCGGCCCTGGTGCGCGACGGCGGGAACACGGTCGGCACCGGGTTCGCCGGCACGCCCCTGGTCACGGACGCCCTGAGCGCCACGGGCCGGCTCGACGCCGCGTACGCGCTGCTGCTCAGCCACGCGTCGCCGTCGTGGCTGGCCATGGTCGACCTGGGCGCCACCACCATCTGGGAGCGCTGGGACAGCATGCTCACGGACGGCACGGTGAACCCGGGCGAGATGACGTCGTTCAACCACTACGCGCTCGGCTCGGTGGCCGACTGGCTGCACCGCATGGTCGCCGGCCTCGCGCCGCTCGAGCCGGGGTACCGCACCTTCCGCGTGGCCCCGCGCCCCGGCGGCGGGCTGACCCACGCCTCGGCCCGGCACGTCACGCCGTACGGCACCGCCGAGGTCGCGTGGCGGGTCGAGGACCGTGCGGACGGAGCGGAGCTCGTGGTGCGCTGCGTCGTCCCGGTCGGCACGACGGCGGAGGTCGACGTGCCGGGCGCGCCGCGGTCGGTCGTCGGGCACGGCGAGTCCGTCACCCGCGTGCCCTGGCCGCCGCTAGCGTGACCGGGTGCTCATCTGGGTGAACGGGACGTTCGGCGTCGGCAAGACGCACACCGTGGCCGAGCTGCACCGGCGCCTGCCGGGGAGCCTCGTGGTCGACCCGGAGCAGGTCGGGTACGGGATGCAGCGGCTCGTCCCGCGGGACTACCGCCCGGACTTCCAGGACTTCACGTCCTGGCGCACGGGGGTGGTCGAGGTGCTCGACCTGGTCCTCGCCAAGCACGACGGGCACGTCCTGGCCCCGATGACGGTGACGAGCACGCGCTACTTCGACGAGACCGTCGGGCGGCTGCGCGAGCTGGGGCACGACGTGCGGCACGTCGCGCTGCTCGCGGAGCCGGCCACGGTGGTGCAGCGTCTGGCCCGCCGCGGGCTCGGCGCCGGCCGGGTGGCCGACGCCGTCGGCCTGCGTCGGCTCGCCCTGCGCCGCGAGGCATGGGCGGTCGAGCGGGTGGTGCCCAACCTGGAGCTGCTCTCCTCCCCCACGTTCGCCGAGCACCTGCCCACCGACGACCTCACCGTGCCGCAGGTCGCGCAGCGGATCGCGGACTCGTGCGGGCTCACGCTGACCGCCGACGACGCAGGCCCGGTGCGACGCGCCGCACGCCGCGCCGGCACGACGCTGCAGCACGTGCGGCGCGGCTGATCAGGCCCGGGCGCGGCGCTGCCGCGCCCGGCCCACCGCCTTGACCATCTCGACGAGCAGGAAGACGACGACGGCCAGGCCGAGCGTCTTGCCCCACTCCTCGAGGCCGATGGGGGCGGCGTCGAACCAGTCGTGCATGAACGGGGCGTAGACGAAGACGCACTGCAGGGCGATCAGCGCGACGGCGGAGAGCCAGATGACCCGGTTGCCGCGCAGCACGTCCACCGTGAGGCTCGACCGGTCCAGGAAGCGGCAGTTGAACAGGTAGGCGAGCTGCCCCAGCGCGAGCATGGTCACGGCCGTGGTCTGCGCCTCGGCGAGGGGCGCGCCCTGCGCCCGCTCGGCGTAGAACACGAGCAGCGTGGCGCCGCCGATGAGCAGCGACACGATCAGGATGCGCCGCACGAACGCGGCGTCGAGGATCGACGCCTTCGGGTCGCGCGGCGGCCTCGACATGACGTCCGGCTCCGCCCTCTCGTACGCGAGGCCGAGGGACAGCGTGACGGCCGTGATCATGTTGATCCACAGCACCTGCACCGGCGCGAGCGGCAGCACCAGGCCGAACAGCACCGCCACGAGAATGACCAGCGACTGCGCGCCGTTGGTGGGCAGCAGGAAGAGCACGGACTTGCGGATGTTGTCGTAGATCCGCCGCCCCTCCTCCACGGCCCGCTCGATGGTGGCGAAGTTGTCGTCGGCGAGCACCACCTCGGCGGCGTCCTTCGTGGCCTCCGTGCCCTTGATGCCCATCGCGACGCCGACGTCGGCCTGCGTGAGCGCGGGGGCGTCGTTGACGCCGTCGCCCGTCATCGCGACCACCTCGCCGTGCGCCTGCAGCGCCGACACGATGCGGATCTTGTGCTCCGGGCTCGTGCGGGCGTACACGTGCACGTCCTGCACGACGGCGCGCAGCTGCTCGGTGGTCATCGCCTCCAGCTCCGCGCCGGTGAGGACGGCGGGTCCCTCGCCGTCGGGGCCGACCTCGTCGTGGACGATGCCCATCTCGCGGCCGATCGCCACCGCGGTTCCGGCGTGGTCGCCGGTGATCATCGTGACGGCGATGCCGGCGTCGCGGCACTGCGCGATGGCGTCGATCGCCTCGGGGCGCGGCGGGTCGACGATGCCGACCAGGCCGCACAGCTCGAGGCCGGTGAGCGAGTCGGCGAGCTCCCCGGACGGCTCGGACGGGACGGCGCGACGGCGGGCCGCCGCGAGCACCCGCAGCCCCCGCCCGCCGATCTCGTCGATCTGCGCCTCCCAGAACGGGCGGTCGATGGGCTGGGCCGTGCCGTCCGGGCCGGTCTGGGCGGTGCACCGGTCGAGCACCCGGTCGGGCGCGCCCTTGACGTGCACGACCTCCGCGCCGTCGGGCGCACGGTCGAGGGTGGCCATGTACTTGTTCTCGGACTCGAACGGCACGAGGTCCCGGCGCGACCAGCCCGTGGTGTCGAAGCCCGCCTTCATGCCGAGGCTGCGCAGCGCGCCCTCCGTCGGCTCGCCGACCAGCCGCCAGTCCTCGCCCTGCCCGCCGGCGTCCCCGGGCACCACGCGCGCGTCGTTGCACAGCATCATCGCGGCGACGACGGCGTCCAGGTCGCGGTCGTCGGCAAGGTCGGCGTGCCGCGACCCCTCGCCCGCGAGCGTGAGCTCGCCGACGGGTGCGTACCCGGCGCCCGCGACGTCGAACGACCGGCCGGCGGTGCGCACCAGCCGCGCGGTCATCTCGTTCTTGGTCAGCGTCCCCGTCTTGTCCGAGCAGATCGTCGTGACGGAGCCGAGCGTCTCCACGGCGGGCAGCTTGCGCGTGATGGCGCGGCGGCGGGCCATCTGCTGCACGCCGAGCGCCAGGGTGATCGTCACCAGGGCGGGCAGGCCCTCGGGGACGGCGGCGACCGCGAACCCGATGGACGCCGAGACCAGCTCGGGCACGGAGAAGTCGTGCACGACGCGGCCGATGATCACCATCACCACGGCCATGCCGAGGATGAGCACCGCGAGCAGCTTGCCGAACCGGTCGAGCTGCTTGGTCAGCGGCGTCTCCAGGCTCGTGACCTCGGAGATCATCGTCTGGATGCGGCCGATCTCGGTGCGCTCGCCGGTGGCCGTGACCACCCCGACGCCCTGGCCCGCGGCCACGAGCGTGCCGGAGAACAGCATGCTGGTGCGGTCGCCCACCCCGGCATCGGGGTCGACGGCGTCGACCCGCTTGCTCGCCGCGACCGACTCCCCCGTGAGCGCCGACTCCTCGACGCGCAGGTTGGTGGCCTGCAGCAGCCGCACGTCGGCGGGCACCCGGTCGCCGGACCGCACGCGCACCACGTCGCCGGGGACGACGTCGTCGGCGTCGATCTTGGCCCACGCGCCGTCGCGGCGGGCCTCGGCATGCACCGACAGCATCTGCCGGATGCCGTTCAGCGCGCTCTCGGCGCGCCCCTCCTGGATGAAGCCGATCGCCGCGTTCACCACCGCGACCAGCAGGATCACCGTGAAGTCGACCCAGTCGCCGAGGATCGCCTTGAGCACCGCGGAGACCAGCAGGATGTAGATGAGCACGTCGTCGAAGTGCACGAGGATCCGCTTCCACAGCGGGTCCTTCTCCGGCGGCGGCAGCCGGTTGGGGCCGACCTCCGCGAGACGCTCCGCCGCACCGGCGGCGGTCAGCCCGCCGTCGTCCGTGCGCAGCGCGGCGAGCACGTCCTGCGGGGGCGAGGCCCACGGCGTCGGCTCGGCGGTCACGTCCTGGGCCTGGTCCATGGCCCCATTTCACCCGCCTTGCTCCGCCCCCGCGCGCCGGGCGCCGAGCGTCACACCGTGCCTGAACCCGTGCCCGGCACTGTGCCCGGCCCCGTGCTCAGACCCGGCTCGCCGCGCCCAGCCGGTGGTAGCCCCGGTCGTGGAACACGAGCGGCGTCGCGGCGGGCTCGACGTGATTGCGCACCGCCTCCAGCGTCACGAGGTGGCTCGAGCCCACCGCGGTCCGCTGCACGACGCGCGCGCGGACCCACGCGGCTGCGCCGTCGATCACCGGTTCTCCCGTGTCGAGGTCCCGCCACCCGCCGTCGGCGAAGCGGTCGATCCCGCTCGTCGCGAACCGGGCCGAGAGGTCTGCCTGGTCGTGGGCCAGGAAGCTCACCGCCACCGTGCCCGCCCGCGAGACCGCGGGCCACGAGGAGGACGACGTCGCGAGCGAGAAGGCGAGCAGCGGCGGCTCCGCCGACACGGAGATCACCGAGGTCGCCGTGAACCCGATCCGCCGGTCGCCGTCGCGCAGCGCCACGACGGCGACCCCCGCGGGGTGGCCGCGGAACACGGAGCGGAACTCGTCGGCGCTGATCGGGGCGGTCCGCCCCGCGAGCGCCGTCATCGGGCCCCCTCCAGGACGGGCGCGACGAGCACGTCCGCGTCGCGGCGGGCCGCGGTGTACCGGTTCTCGGGCTCGGCGAGCCCCAGGTGGTCGCGCAGGGTGCTGCCCTCGTACTCGCTGCGGAACAGGCCACGCCGCTGCAGGATCGGGACCACCTGCTCGGTGAAGGCCTCGAGGCCCGACGGGAGCGACGGCGGCATGACGTTGAACCCGTCGGCGGCGCCGTGGGCGAACCATTCGGCGATGGTGTCGGCGACCTGCTCGGGCGTGCCGGCCACGACGCGGTGCCCACGGGCGCCGGCGAGCCGATGCAACAGCTGCCGCAGGGTGGGGTGCTCGCGCTGCACGATCCCCGCGACCACCTGGAACCGCGACCGGGCGTTGTCCGTGACGTCGCCGGCGTCGGCGAAGATCTCGAGCGGGACGGGCGCGTCGAGCTCCAGGTGCGACAGGTCGACGCCCGCCTGGCCGCCCAGCTGCCGCAGGCCGTACTCGGGCACGGTGAGCTCGTTGAACTCGCGCTCCAGGGCACGCGCCTCGGCCTCGGTGGAGCCGATGAACGGGCTGATGCCGGGCAGGATCTTCACCTGCCCGGGGTCACGACCGTGCCGGCGCGCCCCGTCCTTGACGTCCGCGTAGAACGCCTGCGCGTCCTCGAGCCGCTGGTGGGCGGTGAAGATCGCCTCCGCCCAGCGGGCCGCGAAGTCGCGGCCCGCGTTGGACGCGCCCGCCTGCACCAGGACCGGCCGGCCCTGCGGCGAGCGGGCCAGGTTCAGCGGCCCCGCGACGCGCACGTGCTCGCCCTCGAAGGCGGCCGGGTGGATGCGCGTCGGGTCGGCGTACCGGCCCGCCTCGCGGTCGACGAGGACGGCGTCCGCCTCCCAGGAGTCCCAGAGCCGCGTGACCGCCTGGAGGAACTCCTCGGCGCGGGCGTACCGCACCGCGGGGTCCGGGTGCGCGTCGAGGCCGAAGTTCGCCGACGCCTGCGCGGACGACGTCGTCACGATGTTCCAGCCGGCGCGGCCGCCGCTGACGTGGTCGAGCGTGCCGAACAGGCGCGCCAGGTTGTACGGCTCGTAGTACGTGGTCGACGCCGTCGCGATGAGGCCGATCCGCTCGGTGTGGGCGGCGATGGTCGCGAGGGCCAGGATCGGCTCCAGCGTGCCGACGGCGTTGTGCTCGACGCCGCCGTGCAGCAACGGGCCGTCCGCGAAGAACACGGCGTCGAGCTTGGCCGCCTCCGCCTGCTGCGCCAGGCGCACGTAGTAGTCGGGCGTGAAGAGCTGCTCGGGACGCGTGGACGGGTGCCGCCAGGCGGCCTCGTGGTGGCCCACGTGGTGCAGGAAGAGGTTCAGGGTCAGGGTGCGTGCGGGCTGGTGTGCGGGCATGGCTCCGCCTTTCGAGGAGTGCGGAAGGAAGAAGGAAGGGGTGGGCGTCAGGCGGCGCGCCAGCGCATGAGCCGGCGCTCCAGGAGCACGAGCCCGGCGTTCACGGCCACCCCGACGAGGGCGATCGTCACGATCCCGGCGTACATCTCGGGGATCTGGAAGTTGAACTGGGTGTAGGTGATGTAGAAGCCGAGCCCGGCCTTCGCGCCCACCATCTCGGCGGCGATGAGCACGAGGATCGACGACGTGGCCGCCATGCGGATGCCGGTGAAGACCGTCGGCACGGCCGACGGCAGCACGACCTTGGCGAACAGCGCGGCGCTGCCGAGCCCGAGCGACCGTGCCGACCGGACCAGCAGCGGGTCCACCGTCCGCACCCCCGTGATCGTGCTGAGCAGGATCGGGAAGAAGCAGGCGTAGACGACGATCGCGACCTTGGAGGTCTCCCCGATCCCCAGGACGAGGATGAACACCGGCAGCAGCGCGAGCGCCGCGGTGTTGCGGAAGAGCTCGAAGAACGGGCTGAGGTACTGCGCGGCCCGGGCGTACCAGCCGATGACGAACCCCAGCGGGATCGCCACCACCACCGCGATCGCGAACCCGGCGCCGGCCCGGGCGAGGCTGGTGCCGATCTGGAGACCGATCGTGCCGTCCGCGACCAGGTCGACGAACGTCGCGAGGACGGTGCTGAACGGCGGCAGGAACACCGGGTCGGCGAGGCCGAGCCGCGGCGCCGCCTCCCAGACGGCGAGGAACACGAGGAGCGCCGCGGAGGCGCGCAGGAGGTTCAGCGCCAGCCGGCCGGCGGACCGGGCCGCGGTCCGGCCCTGACCGGCCGCGACGTCGAGGGCGTTGCGGCGGCCGAGCGTGGGCGGGTCGGCGAACGCCGGGGCGTCGGCGCCGTCCGGGGTGGCGCCCGTCGACCGCGTCGTGGGTTCGGTGACGGTCATCGGGCCGCCTCCTCGACGTGGTGCAGAGCGTCCCAGACGCGGTGGCGCAGGGCGACGAACTCCGGGTCGGCCCGCAGGTCCCGGCCCGGCTCGCCGCGTCCCGGCAGGTCGACGTCGAGCACGGCCTGCACGCGGCCCGGGCGCGGGGTGAGCACCACGACGCGTTGTCCGAGGTACACGGCCTCCTCGATCCCGTGGGTGATGAACACGATCGTCTTGCCCGTGGCCCGCCAGATCCGCAGGAGCTCGTCCTGGAGGGTCTCGCGGGTCTGGGCGTCGAGGGCGGCGAACGGTTCGTCCATGAGCAGCACCTCGGGGTCGAACGCGAGGCTGCGCGCGATGGCGACGCGCTGCTTCATGCCCCCGGACAGCTCGTGCGGGTAGCGGTCCTCGAACCCGGCGAGCCCCACGAGCTCCAGGTGCTCCCGCGCGATCCGGCGGCGCTCCGCCTTCGGCAGGCGCCGCGCCTCCAGACCGAGCTCCACGTTGGCCTGCGCGGTGCGCCACGGCAGCAGCGCGTACTGCTGGAAGACGATCCCGCGGTCCAGGCCCGGGCCCGTCACGGGTCGGCCGTCCAGGAGGATGCGCCCGGACGTCGGCTCGGACAGGCCGGTGACGAGGTCGAGCAGCGTCGACTTGCCGCAGCCGGACGGGCCCACGAGGGTCACCAGCTCCCCCGCGGCGACGTCGAGGGTGAGATCCTCCAGCGCCACGAGCGTGCCGCCCGAGCCGCGGACGGCGAACTCCTTGCGCACCCGGTCGAAGCGCAGGCGCGGCGGGGCGTCGTCGACGTCCGTGCCCGCGGCCCGCGCGGCCGGCGCAGTCCGCTCCGTGAGCGCGGTCATGACGCGACCTCCTCGCCGTCGGGCCCGGCGTCCGGGGCGAACGTGCCGTCGGCGTACGGGTTGAGCTCGTTGGTGTAGAGGTCGTCGACCTGGAGCGAGCCGTCGTCGACCTGGCCGTCCTCCTCCAGCCAGTCGACCCAGACGGAGATCTCCTTCTCCTGGATCACGCCGCCCGGGGTGGGGAGCGACGACGACTTCCAGTACGGCACCAGGTCGGTGGTCTCGCCCGTGCGGTGCCGCTCCTCGATGATCGTCGTGAACCGGTCGCGCACCTCGTCCGCGGGCGTCGTCTGCGCCCAGCGGATCGCCCGCGCGGTGCCCTGCACGAAGTCCTGGACGGCGTCGCGGTTCTTGGCGATGAAGTCGTCGCGCAGGAGGTAGGTGCCGTACGCGAACGCGCCGAACAGCTCGGTGTCGTCGACCAGCGCGGCGAGGCCGCCCCGGTCCAGCGCCTTCTCCTTGATGACGCCGCTCAGCGCCGCGACGTCGATCTGACCCTCGCGGAGGGTCTGCTCGAGGTTGACCGGCGGGACCACGACCAGCTCGACCTGCGCGATCTCCTGCGCCGTCAGGCCCTCGCGGGCGAGCCACTCCTTGAGCACGGTCTCGTACTGCGCGCCCAGGGCGTTGAGCCCCACCTTCTTGCCGATGAGATCGCGGGCGGAGGTGATCCCGCTGCCCTCGAGCGTGTAGTAGCCGGCGAAGGTCTCCTCGTCCGCGCCGTAGTACGAGATGACGGACGTGACGGGTGCGCCGGTGGACTGCAGCTTGGCGATCGCGCCGTTGAACGCGCCGCCGAACTCCGTCTCGCCCGTGACGGCGGCCTGGATCGACGCGGGACCGCCGGTGACGTCGCCGATCCAGTCGAGCTCGATGTCCTCGAAGTAGCCGAGGTCCTCCGCCAGCTCGGGGTAGGAGACGGTGCCGGTGCCGCCCTGGTAGCGGAAGACGGTCTTGCCGGACGCGGACTCCTGCGCGGCCGTGGCGCCCGCGCAGGCGGACAGCGTCAGCCCCAGCAGGGCCGCGGAGAGCGCGGCGACGCCGCGGCGGGCGCGGGTACGGGCGCCGCGTTCAGGGTCGGTCGGGCGCTGGTCGGTGGGGCGTGGGTAGACGGTGGTGCTCACGATGCTCCTCGGGGTGTCGGCTCGGGCGGGTGCTTGCGCCCGGGCGACACGGCTCGCCCGCGGGTCGCGGGGTGAGCATGAGGAGTGCCGTCGTGGTCATGTCGGAGACCGTAATCCACACCCGACTATTTAGGTAGGAGTTGTCTCGAATACTGGGACCACCATGTGGACGGGTGGGTCAGCGGCCGGCGTCGTGCGGCACCAGCTCGAACACCGGGTGCCGGTCCGCCTCGGCGACGAAGTCCGCCACCGGGGAGTCGACGGTCGCCGCGAAGTACGGCCGCGTGGGCCGCGACTGGCGCAGGTACTGCCGCAGCACCGGCCCGGCCTCCTCGGCCGAGGCCGCCCGCACCACGCACACGCGCCGCGCGAGCCCGCGGCGCAGCAGCACGCGCGGGTTGGCGCGCACGTTGTGCACCCAGGACACGACGCCGTACGGGGCCACCAGCCAGCGCCGCCCGTCGAGGGTGACGAGGGTCGCGGGGTTCGTGCGCGGGAGGCCCGACCGCCGGCCCCGCGTGGTCAGCAACCATGTGCCCGGCACCAGCCCGAGGCGGACGAACACTCCGGTCACCGCGTCGCCGACGTCGCGGGCGCGGCTGCGCTCGAAGGTGCGCGGCGGGTGCGTGCCGTCGGTCATGCCGGGCTCCCTCCCCCGAACTCCTGCGCCCGCAGCCAGGCGAGGTGCGTGTGCACCAGTGGCAGGACGGACGCCCCCTCGCCGCTCGCGCTCGCGACCCGCTTCATCGAGCCGGCGCGCACGTCCCCGACGGCGAACACGCCGCGCAGCGTCGTCTCCAGGCTGGCCGGCGGGCGGCCGTCCACCCAGCGCTCCTGCGGCACGTCGCGGCCGGTGAGCACGAAGCCGTGGTCGTCGCGCGCGACGCCGCCCGGCAGCCAGCCGCAGTCCGGCTCGGCGCCGAGCAGGCAGAACAGACCGTCGGCGTGCGCCTTGGACCGCTCGCCGGTGTCCAGGTCCTCGGTGATCAGCCACTGGAGGCGACCGTCCCCGCCGCCGTCGACGACGGCCGTGCGCGGGCGCACCGCGATCGTCGGCGTCGCGGCGATCTCCCGGACGAGGTAGTCCGACATCGTCTCCGCGAGGTCCGCGCGGCGCACGAGGATCGTCACCGAGCCGGCGAACTTCGCCAGGTGCACGGCGGCCTGGCCGGCGGAGTTTCCGCCGCCCACCACGACGACGTCCCGGTCCGTCATCTCGCGCGCCATCGAGCTCGCGGCGCCGTAGTGCACGCCCGCGCCGACGAGGTCGTCGACCCCAGGCACGCCGAGCCGCCGGTAGGAGACGCCGGTCGCGAGGACGACGGTGCGGGCGCAGAGCTGCGCGCCGTCGACGTGCACGTGGTGGTGCTCCGGCTCGTGCGCGGGGCCGGGCTCGATCCGCGCCACCGGGCGGCCGGTGTAGAAGCGGGCGCCGAACCGCCCCGCCTGGATGCGGGAGCGCTGCGCCAGCCGCATCCCCGAGATGCCGCGCGGGAAGCCGAGGTAGTTGCGGATCATCGAGCTCGACCCGGCCTGGCCGCCGATGGCGTCACGCTCCAGCACCACCGTCGCCAGGCCCTCGGACGCCGCGTACACCGCGGCCGCCAGCCCAGCCGGCCCCGCACCGACCACCGCGACGTCGGCGATCTCGCCCGGCGGGATCGAGTCGTAGCCGCCGTACATCGCCTCCGCGACGGCGGACGGCGTCGCGCCCGCGAGCACGCGGCCGTTGAACGCGCGCACCACCGGGAGGGCGGCGCCCCCGCCCGCCTCCGCGAGGATCTCGCGCGCCGCGGCGTCGTCGGGGGCGAGGACGCGGTTGGGGATGCCGAGCCGTTCGAGCAGGTCGCGGACCGCGGCCGCCTCCCGGTCGCCCGGCTCCGCGACGATCTCCGTGGACGTCACGGTGGGGCGGGCCACCGACCAGCCCCACTCCGACAGCAGCTCGACCAGCGCGGTGTGGAACTCCTCGTCGCGCGCGCCGCGCGGGATGCCGACGAACGTGTCCATGTCGCGGCGCAGGAGGGCGGCCCGCATCTCGTCCAGGGCGTCGGCGTACTCGTCGCCGGCGATCAGCGCCACCCGTCGCGCCGTGGACACGACCGCCGGCACCTGGTGCAGCAGCTCGACCCCCGCGCCGTCCGGCAGCCGGCGTTCCGCCGCGATCATGGCCACCGGCTCCCGCGCGGCCACCAGGTCGCGCAGCCGGTCCAGCGCCGCGTCGGCGGTGCGCACGAGCTCGACCCGGTAGTCGCGGTCGTACCGGGCGCGGAACTCCTGCTCCACCTGGGACGCGTGCGCGTCCGCCACGAGCAGGATCACGGGACGCTCCGGCATGCGGTCAGCGTAGGGCGCCGCGGCGCGCGGCGCGCAGGCGCCGTGGTTAGTGTCGACGGATGCGAGCAGACGCGGGGGTGCGCGCGGACGCGCTGCCCGTCCGACGTTCCGGCGTGCTCGTCGTCCACCTCCCGTTCCTGGCCACGGCGGCCCTCGCCACGATCGGGCTCACCGTCTACGACCGTGCCACCGTGACCGAGGGCTGGTTCGTCGCCGGCGTCGTGGTCCTGGTCGTCGCGCTGGCCGTGACGATCCTCGTGCCGTGGCACCGGCTCGGCCACCGTGCCGAGATCGTGGTGCCGCTGCTGGACCTCACCGCCACGGCCATGTTCGTCGCCGCCGACGCGCCCGCGTCGCTGCTGGCCGTCTTCCCCGTGCTGTGGCTCGCCCAGCGCCAGGGCAGGGTCGGCGTCGGTCTCGCCGTCGCGGGCGGGTTCGCCGTCACCTGGCTGCCCACCGTGGCGACCGGCGCCGTCACGACGTCGAACCAGCTGGCCCGCGTCGCCCTCGTGCCCGTGGTCCTCTCCGCGGTCGCCCTCTCGGTGGGGGCCATCCAGCGCCGGTCGGACGCCCGCAACCTGCTGCTGCGACGCCAGGGCGCACAGCTGCGGCAGGCCGCCGCGGGCCTCGGCGACGAGCGGCGGCTGCTGGAGGCCGTGGTCGGCACGGCAGGCGTGGGGATCCTCCTGCTCGACGCCGACGGCCGCATCGTGCTCGTGAACCGCCTGGCCGTCGACGCCACGGACGGGATGCTCCGTCCCGGCCTCCGCGTCCAGGACCTGCCCGACCTGCGCCCCACCGCCCTCGACGGATCCTGGTCCGCGACCGGGCCGGTCGAGCGCGCCGTGTCCGGCGACTCGCTGACCGGCGACGTGGCGTGGTGGCCGCTGCCCACCGGCCGGCGGGCGCTGCGCACCTCCGTCGTGCAGCTGGACCGGGCGGACCCGGACACCGGCGGACGGCTCGCCGTCGTCACGTTCGAGGACCTCACCGACCAGGTCACGGCGCTCGAGCTCAAGGAGGACTTCGTCGCGGCCGCGTCCCACGAGCTGCGGACGCCGCTCACGTCGATCGTCGGTCATCTCGAGCTCGCCGCCGACGTCCCCGGCGCGCCACCCCGGGTCGTGCACCATGTCGACGTCGCGGCACGCAACGCCGACCGTCTCCTCGCGCTCGTGAGCGACCTGCTGACGGCCGCGGCCACGCGCGGTGGCGACCTCGACCCCGCCCGCGACGACGTCGACCTCGCCGCCGTGGTCGACGAGGCCGTCACCGCGATCGAGCCTCTCGCCGCCGGCGCCGGGCTGCGGGTGGAGCATCGTGGTCCGGCGGACGGCGCGCACGTCCGCGGCGACGCGGCGATGCTGCGACAGGTGGTGGACAACGTGCTCTCGAACGCCGTGAAGTACTCCGACGCGGGCGGTGCCGTGTCCGCCGAGGTGGACCACGACGGCGGCTCCGTCGCCCTCGTGGTCCGGGACGAGGGGGTCGGCATCGCGCCCGACGACGTCGAACGCGTCTTCGCCCGGTTCTACCGGGCCCCCGCGGTGCGGCAGGGCACCCGGCACGGCACCGGGCTCGGGCTGCACATCTGCCGCCAGGTCGTCGAGGCGCACGGCGGGACGATCGGCCTGACGAGCGAGCCCGGGGTCGGCACGACCGTCACGGTCCGGCTCCCGGCAGCCGCGGCACGCCCCTCCGGCGCGCGAGGGGGTGCGGGGTGAACGGGCTGGACGAGACGACGCTGCTGGTGGTCACGCCCGTGGTCCTGGTGGTGGTCTCCACGCTCTACGTCGTCGGCGTGGTCCGGCGGCCCCGGGCCGACGTCGTCGACCGCTGCTGGACGCTCACCTTCCTCGCCGCGATCGTCACGACGTTCGCCTACCTGGCGAGCGGGGCGTCCGCCGCCGCCTGGTGGGCCACGTCCTTGGGCAACGGGGCCTTCGTCCTGTCGCTCGGCGCGATCTGGTCGGGCGCGCGCGCCCGCGCGGGGAGGCGCTCGCTGCTCTGGGTGGTGACGGCGTCGGCCGCCGTCGTCGCGCTCGCCGCCCTCGTCGACGGGCCGGACGGCGGGCCCTGGGCGGGCGGCCTGCCGTACCTGCTGGGCGTCGCGGGATGGTCGCTGCTCGCGGCGGTCGAGTTCCTCGGCCGCTCGGGACGCGGCGGCCGGCCCGCGCCGGAGGCGACGGCCCTGGGGATCACGTGCGCGGCCGCGGGCGCCTACTACGCGGCCCGGGCCGTCGTGTTCGCGGCGGGCGGCCCCGGCTCGGTGGCGTTCGAGCGCTGGTTCTCGACCACCACGACCACCCTCGTGAACCTGGTCCTGGTGCTGGTGGGGGCGTTCGCGATGATGGCGCTCCGCACGCGGGAGACCACCGTGGCGGCCGCCGTCCGTTTCGACCCGGTGCTCGGCACCCGGACGCCGGCCCATCTCGGACGCACGGTCGCCGACCCGGGCGGCCGGGCGGCGGGCGGGCCGGTGCGCGTGGTCGTCCTGCGCTGCGTCGACGGCGCCGCGGTCCGCGACGCGTTCGGTCACGAGGGCCGCGACGCGGCCTGGGCCCACCTGGCGGACGTCGTGCTGAGGCTCCTGCCCGCCGGGGGCGCCGCGGGCTCCGACACGACCGTCCGGGACGAGGTGATCGTGGTGCTCCCCGACGCCGTCGACGACGCTCGCTGGGTGGCCGACGTGCGTCGCGAGCTGCTCGAGCGGCCCGTCGACCTCGACGGCGACCCGATCGTCCTGGAGATCGCCGAGGGCCGGGCCGCGGGCGGGGCGGACGGGCTCACGGCGCTGGTGCGCACCGCCCGCGCGGGCCTCGGCGCGCGTTCTTGAGCCGATCCTGAGGCTTTCCTGCGGCGACCCCGACGGTCGCCGCAGGTTCGGTCCGGAGGATGAGTTCGTTGAATCTCGAACTACCTCGTCCCCGAACCACCCCGGAGCCCTCCATGACCGCCACCCTCACCGAGCCCGGCCCGCCCCTGGCGTTCGGCACCGAGCTCGACCGGTACGAGTTCACGCCGTCCGAGCTCGTGGTCGCCGAGACCCCGCGACGGGCCACCATCGGCGCGATCGTCCCCGCGTACAACGAGGGCGCCACGATCAAGAGCGTCCTCAAGGGGCTGCTCCGCCAGACGCGCCTGCCCGACGTGGTCCACGTCGTCGTGAACAACACCACCGACAAGACGTTCCGGAAGGCGTCCCGCCTCGCCGGCGAGCACACCGTCGTGCGCAAGGGCCGCGAGCAGACGACGCGCGTCTACGTGCACGACATGGGACAGGTCCCCGACAAGAAGGTCGGTGCCCTCAACTACGGCTACCGCCTCGTGCGCGGCGCCGACTACCTGCTCGGCGTGGACGGCGACACGGTCCTGGCGAAGAACGCCGTCGAGCAGCTGGAGGCCGAGATGGAGTCGGACCCGCGCATCGGCGGCATCTCCGCGATCTACACGGTCGACACCTCGCCCCGCGGTCCCTTCGCACGCTTCCTGCTCACCGGTCAGCGCGCGCAGTTCGCGGCCTTCACCATGCAGAACCTGCTGCGCGGCCGGAACATGGCCGTGCTCGGCGGGCAGGCCTCCCTGTTCCGCATGTCGGCGCTCGAGGACGTGATGCTGGCCCATCACCAGCGCGCCCCCTGGGTGAGCGACTCGGAGGTCGAGGACTCCCTGCTGAGCCTGCAGATCAAGTCGCTCGGGTACTCCACGAAGATCAGCGCCACGGCCCGCGCCGTCGTCGGCGGCATGACCACCCTGCGCGCCCTGGACGGCCAGCAGGTCAAGTGGAACTACGGCGCGATCGACCTCATGTGGCCGGGCCAGCGCGGCGACACCCGGGGTCAGCCCTTCCACCCGAACCTCCGGCTGCGCTGGACGGAGAACGTGGGGATGGTCGTCAACGCCGCCACGCGCCTGCTCTTCGGGCTGCTCCTCGCGGGCGCGCTGAGCATCGGCGCCTTCGAGTTCTCCCCCGTCTGGCTCGTGCCTCCTGCCGTCGCCGTCGCGCTGAACCTGCGCATCGCGATGTCGATGCGCGACCGCACCTGGCGCGACGTCCTGTTCGCGGCGACGCTCGTGCCCGCCGAGCTGTACATGTGGATCCGCATCGGGCACTTCGTCCGCGCCTGGTCCAAGTTCCTGTCCCGGTCGCGCACCGACAACTGGGCGGCGCAGGCCAAGGCCGAGCGCGGCAGCGGCTGGGCCTATCTCGCCCCGCTCGTCGTCGCGGTCGTCGCGCTCGCGGGTGTCGCCTGGTCCTGGACGCTCCTGCCGACCGCCGCGCAGTCCGCCGTGCTCTCCTTCGGGTGGCCGGTACTCGGCGTGATCACCGTGCTCCAGACCGTCTTCATGGTGCGGCGGCTGCTGCGTCGTCACCACGGCCTGCGGGCATGAGCACGCCCGGGCCCGGGGAGGCAGCGGCCCTCGAGGCCGCCTGGACCTCGCTCGCCGAGGAGCTGGAGGGCGACCGGGCCGCCGTCGCCAGGTTCGCGGGGTCGTGGGTCGGGTTGCTGGCCGGACGGGTCACCGCGCTGGACCGGGCGCTGCGCCGGACCGACCACGAGGCGGTCCGCGAGGCCCTGCTGTCCTTCTCCTGCACGTCGACGATGCTCGGCCTCGAGGGCCTCGCGGGTGCCGCCGACCGGGCGCTGGCGGCGCTGGCCCAGGAGGGCGTGGCGGGCGCACGTCGGCGGCTGGACGACGTGTCCTCGCAGGCCCGCTCCGCCACCCTGCTCGTCGCGGCGGCCCTCGCTCAGGGGCGGTGGTCGAACCGGTAGCCGACCCCGCGCACCGTGCGGATCCACCGTGGCGCTCCCGGGTCGTCGCCGAGCTTGCGGCGCAGGTTCGCGAGATGGACCTCGACGCTGCGGCGGTCGGCCTCCGTCACCGGCGTCCCGACGTCGTACGTCTCGCCCCACAGCACCCGCACCAGGGCGTCCTTGGCGAGGACCCGGCCCGGGGCGCCCGCGAGCGCCGCCAGCAGGTCGAACTCGCTGCGCGTGAGAGGGACCTCCGCGCCGTCGACGTGGACGACCCGCCCCGGGACGTCCACGACCAGACCGTCCGCGACGAGGCTGTCGGCGACGAGGCTGTCGGCGACGAGGCTGTCGGCGACGGCGGACGCGACGCCGTCCGCGGCGCCGGCACGGCGGGGGCGCCGGAGCATCGCCTCGATCCGCGCCCTCAGCTCGCGCGGTCGGAACGGCTTGGTCTGGTAGTCGTCGGCGCCGGCTTCCAGGCCCATGAGGGCGTCGATCTCGTCCGTGCGCGCCGTCAGCATGACGACGTAGGTGTCCGAGACCGCCCGGATGCGCCGGCACACCTCGAAGCCGTCGATGTCCGGCAGGCTCACGTCGAGGGTCGTGACCAGCGGGTCGAGCCGGTGGACGAGCTCCACCCCGGCACGGCCCGCGGCGGCCGTGTAGGTGGCGAACCCGGCCTGGGTGAGGACCGCGTCGAGCAGCTCGCGGATGTCCGGGTCGTCCTCGACGATGACGGCGGTGCGTTCGCGGGCGTCGTCGGAACCGCTCGGGAGCGGCGATCCTGCGGGCATGTCGACACGCTAGCCGGTTGCCCGGAGCGCAGCGCGCCGGGCGGCTCCCTAGACTCGCAGTCGCACCGATGCCAGCCCACCGAGCACCCGACGACAGAGGGACGCGCCATGACGAGCACCTGCGAGCACCTCGACCGGATCGCCCCCGTCGCCCCCGAGACCACCGGAGCGTGCCCCGAGTGCGTGGCCGCCGGCGGCACCTGGGTGCACCTGCGCGCCTGCCTCGAGTGCGGGCACGTCGGGTGCTGCGACTCGTCGCCGTCGAAGCACGCGACGGCGCACTTCCACGGCACCGCGCACCCGGTGATGCGGTCGATCGAGCCCGGCGAGCACTGGGGCTGGTGCTTCGTGGACGAGGTGCTGGTGCCCGGCCGGGAGATGCCCGAGGGGCGCTGACGGCGCCGCGCTCGATACCTCGCTCAACCGCGCGCGCCCCACCCGGCGCGACGCCGGATCCGGCCCAGCGCACCGCCACGGAGGTGCGGCTCGGCGCGAACCGTTCCGGCGTGTCGAAGGCGTACCGACCCGTGCGCTCACCCCACGGGACGCACGCGCAGGATCTCGGTGCGCGCGATGGCGCGGTCGCGGACGTCGAGCCGGGCCTCGCGGTCGGGGTCGGCCATGAAGTCCGCGAGCGCCTCCTCGTCGGGCATCTCGATGAGCTGCACCTCGGTGGGCTGGACGGCGCCGTGCGCCGCGTCGTCGGTGTGCGCCACGTTGGTCACGCGGTGCAGCACCCGCCCGCCGTGCCGCGGCACCAGCGCCAGCACCTCGGTCTCGTAGTCGGCCAGCGCCGGGGCCTCGCCGTCGGCCGCCCACAGCAGCACGCACAGGGTGATCGCCATCGTCCACCTTCTCTCTCGTCGTGCGGACGATCCTGTCAGGCGAGGGGCGCTCCCCGGCGCACGGCGCGCGCGAGGCGCGCCGGGACCTGCACGACGTCGTCGGGCGGGGTCGTGCGCTGGGGGAACCCCCGGTTCAGCCCTGGCGGGCCTTGAACCGGGGGTTCTGCTCGTTGATGACGAACGTCCTGCCGCGGCGGCGGACGACCTTGGCGCCGGGCAGGCGCTTCAGCGACCGCAGCGAGGCGCGGACCTTCATCGGGCGCCCTGCCCGTAGCGGCGACGGAACTTCTCGACGCGGCCCGCGGTGTCGACGACGCGCGCGGCCCCGGTCCAGAACGGGTGGCTGGCGGCCGAGATCTCGACGTCGACGACGGGGTAGGTGTTCCCGTCCTCCCACTCGATCGTGCGGGCGGGGCGGCCGGGCCCGGAGGCGGCGTCGCCCGCCAGCGTGGAGCGCGTGAGGAACGCGGTGCCGGCGCTGGTGTCGCGGAAGACGACGGGGCCGTAGGTGGGGTGGATGCTCTGCTTCATGGTGGGTTCTCCTCTCACCGGTGGGTGGGCGACGGGCTCCGCCGTCAGCGCTCCTCGCGGAAGTCGACGTGCCGGCGCACGACGGGGTCGTACTTGCGCAGCACGACGCGGTCGGGGTCGTTGCGGCGGTTCTTGCGGGTGACGTACGTGAAGCCCGTACCCGCCGTCGAGCGGAGCTTGACGATCGGGCGCAGGTCCGTGCGGGTGGCCATCCGGCTGCTCCTCAGGCGGTCGCGGTGAGAACGATTCTCACCTGCCGTGTGGTCACAACCCACGACACCCCTCGGGCATTCCCGGGAACACCCGGTCCGTCGGGCGACGTTGCCCCCGACGGCCGGCGGGCCGGGAGCGACGTACGCTCCTCGCGGGCCCGCACCACCACCGACGGGAGACACGCATGGCAGCACGCGCACTGGCGGAACGGCTGCGCACCGAGTCGGGGGCCGCCCTGCTGCTCGTGGGCGTCACGCTGCTGGCGCTCGTGTGGGCCAACTCGCCGCTGTCCGGCTGGTACGAGCACCTGTGGGAGCTGCCGATCCACGTCGACGTCGGCGACCTGCGCTTCGACATGGACCTGCACCACTGGGTCAACGACGGCCTCATGGTGCTGTTCTTCTTCGTCGTCGGCCTCGAGGTGCGCCAGGAGCTGGCGATCGGGTCGCTGCGGCAGCGCAGCTCGCGCCTCGTGCCGCTCGTGGCGGGCACGCTCGGGGTGATCGTGCCCGCGCTGGTCTTCCTCGCCGTCGCCGGCCACGCCGACCCGCACGGCTGGGGCGTCGTCGTCGGCACCGACACGGCGTTCCTGCTGGGCGTGCTCGCGCTGGTCGGGCCGGCGATGTCGAGCCAGCTGCGCGTCTTCCTGCTCACGCTGTCCGTGGTGGACGACTTCCTCGCCGTCGGCATCATCGGCGTCGTCTACTCCGAGGACGTGCGACTCGCGCCGCTCCTCGTGGCGCTCGCCGCGCTCGGCGTGCTGTGGCTGCTGGGCCGGATGCGCGAGTGGCGCAGCTCGCCGTACGTGCTCGTCGTCGTGGTGCTGTGGGGCGCGACCGTGCAGGCCGGCGTGCACCCGTCGATCGCGGGGATGCTCGCCGGGCTGCTCGTGCCCGCGGTCGCCACCCGGCGCGACGACGTGCTGCAGGCCAAGAGCCTGTTCCGCGACTACTGGCAGTCGCCCAGCGCCAGCGTGGCGCGCAACGCCCGCGTCGGGCTGGCCCGGTCCATCTCGGTCAACCACCGCTTGCACGACGTGCTGCGCGGGCCGGTGTCCCTCGTCGTCGTGCCGCTGTTCGCCCTGGCCAACGCGGGGATCGACCTGCGCGGCGGCGCGCTCGGCGCGGCGCTCGGGTCGGTGATCACGTGGGGCGTCGTGGCGGGCCTGGTCGTCGGCAAGCTCGTCGGCATCGGGCTGGGCACGTGGGGCGCGGTCCGCGCCGGGCTCGGCCGCCTGCCCGACGGCGTGGGCCCGGGCAGCGTGCTCGGCGGCGCGGCACTGTCCGGCATCGGCTTCACCGTGTCGCTGCTGGTGGTGGACCTCGCGTTCGACGGCACGCCCGCCGGGCAGGCCGCGACCGTCGGCATCCTCATCGCGATGGTGCTGTCCTCCCTCCTGGGCTGGACGATCTTCACCGTCGCCCGCGTGCGCTACGGCGAGGCGAGCGCCGACCTGCCCGTCACGCTCTCCCCCGCCGTCGACCCCGACCGCGACCACGCGAAGGGCGACGTCGACGCCGCGCACACCGTCGTCGAGTACCTCGACTTCGAGTGCCCGTTCTGCGCCCGTGCGACCGGGATGGGCGCGGAGCTGCGCGAGCACTTCGGCGACCGGGTGCGGTACGTCGTGCGGCACCTGCCGCTGCGGGACGTGCACCCGCACGCCTACCTCGCGGCCGTCGCCGCCGAGGCCGCGCACCGGCAGGGCCGGTTCTGGGAGATGCACGACGAGCTGTTCGCCCACCAGTCCCGGCTGGAGCCGGACGACCTGCGCGGGTACGCCGCCACGATCGGCCTCGACCTCGAGCGGTTCGACGCCGACCTGACCGACGAGGCCCTGCACGCCCGGGTCCGCGCGGACGAGGCGAGCGCCGCGGCGTCCGGGGCTCGCGGCACGCCGACGTTCTTCCTCGACGGCGTCCGGCACCGCGGCCCGCACGACGCGCGCACGCTCATCGCCGCGCTGGAGGCGAACGAGGACGACCCGGCGTTGCGCCGGCGGTCCTGAGATCAGTCCGGCGGCAGCGCGCCGAAGAGGTCGTTGAGCGCCTCCGTCATCGACGGGTGGGTGTAGATCTCGTCGCGCAGCCGGCCGGCGGTGGCGCCGAGGCGCATCGCGAGCGCGACGATGTTGATCGTCTCGTGCGCGTCGTGGCTGAGCATGGTCACGCCGAGCACCTCGTCCGTGTCGGCGTCCACGACCGCCTTCATCAGCCCGCGCGTGTCGTGCACGATCCGGGCCCGGGGGACGGTGGCCATGTCGGACACGCGCCGCGTCGCCACCCGCAGCCGCCGGCCGGTCGCGCGGGCCTCGGTCTCCGTCAGGCCGACGCGCGCCAGCGGCGGGGTCATGAACACGGCCGAGGCGATCGCGCGGCGGTCCGCCGTGGAGCGCGTCCCGTCCCCCACGAGCTGGTCGAGCACGATGCGGTAGTCGTCGAGCGAGACGTAGGTGAACTGCGGGCCGCCGTTGACGTCGCCGACGGCGAAGACGTGCGGCACGGTCGTGCGCAGGTGCTCGTCCACGACGACCGCGCCGCGCACGTCGGTCTCGACGCCCGCGGCGGCCAGGTCCAGGTCGGCCGTGTGCGGGGCCCGGCCGAGCGCGGCGAGCACGACGTCGCCGCGGAGCTCGCCGTCCTGCCCGGCGGCGTCCTCGTAGGCGACCACGGCCTCGGCGCCGTCGTCGCGCACCCCCGTCACCGTGGCGTCCGTGAGCACCTCGACGCCGGAGTCGACGAGGATCGCGGTGGCCTCGGCGGCGACGTCCGGGTCCTCGCCCCTGAGCAGGCGCGGCCCGCGGGCGACGACCGTGACGCGGGCGCCGAACGCGGCGTGCATCGACGCGAACTCGACGGCGACGTACCCGCCGCCCAGCACGACGAGGTGCGCCGGGCGCCGCGGCCGCTCCAGGAGCTGCGTGCTCGTCACGACGTGCGCGCTCTCGCGCAGCCCGGGCACCGGCGGCAGCACCGGGTCGGCGCCCGTGTTGACGACGATCGCGGCGGCGGTGACGCGCAGGGTGTCGTCGCCGGCCCTGACCTCGAGGGTGTGCGGGTCCGTGAACCGCGCCCGGCCGGTCACGACCGTCACCGTGTCGAGCGCGTCGAGCATGGCGAGGTTCTTGCCGCGCAGCAGGGACGTGAGGTCCGCGGTGCGCCCGACGGCGCGCGCGTAGCGGGTCTCGTCGTCGAGCGCCGCGTCCGGCGTCTGCGCCTCGTGCACCAGTGCCTTGGTGGGCACGCAGCCGATGTTGATGCAGGTGCCGCCGTACATCCGCGCGGACTGCTCGACCAGCACGACGCGCTGCCCACGCCGGGCCATCGTGCCGGCGAGGGTCTTGCCGCCCTTGCCGAAGCCGATCACCGCGAGGTCGGCGTCGAGGGTCGTCACGGTCTGGTCCTGGCTCATCCGGGCTCCTTCGATCGGCTGCTCCGACGGACGATAGGCCGTGGCGGTCCGTCGCGCCGGGCGGCGGGTGCGAGAGGATGGATATATGGGATACCAAACTGAGGCCGTGACCGACGCCGACCTGCCGCACCTGCGCCGCTGCGTGGACCTCGCCCGCGAGGCGCTGGACGACGGGGACGAGCCGTTCGGCTCGCTGCTCGTCGACGCGGCCGGCACCGTCGTGTTCGAGGACCGCAACCGCGTGGCCGGCGGCGACCGGACCCGCCACCCCGAGCTCGAGATCGCCCGCTGGGCCGCCGCCCACCTCACGCCCGAGGAGCGGGCGGGCGCCACCGCGTACACGTCCGGCGAGCACTGCGCGATGTGCAGCGCGGCGCACGCCTGGGTGGGCCTCGGCCCCATCGTCTACGCCTCGAGCACCGCCCAGCTCACCGCGTGGCTGCAGGAGTGGGGCGTCGCGCCCGGCCCCGTGACCCCGCTGGCGGTGGGCGACGTCGCGCCCGGAGTGGCCACGCGCGGGCCCGCCCCGGCGCTCGCCGACGAGGTGCGCTCCCTGCACGCCCGCCTGCACGGCGTGCGCGACCCCGCCTGACGGTGTTTGCCTGGGGAGCATGAGCGACTCTCCCACCCCCGGCCCCGCTCCCGCCCGCAACCCCTGGACCTGGCGGGTCGTGGTGCTCGCCGCGGTCGTGGTCCTCGCCGTCGCCGTCTGGCTCGTGGTGCGCGACGGCGGCGGCGACGGCGCGACCGCCGCGTCGCCGTCGCCCACCGCGACCGCGACCGCGACGCACGACACCTCCCCCGACCCCTCCTCGTCGCCCACGACGACGGGCGCCGCGGGCTGCGCGGAGACCGACGACGGCACCCCCGAGGGCGCGGACACGCACGAGGTCGTCGACGTGGACGGCGACGGCGCGGCCGACACCGCGTGGCTCACCGCTGGCGCCGAGCGACGCTTCGGGATCACGACGGCGTCGGGGGCCACGTTCTCGGCGGCGATCGACTCGGCGAGCCCGCAGCGCGCGTCCGCCGTCGTGAACGTCGTGGCGGCCGGGGACGGCACCACCCCGATCGCGCTCGTCGACACGGGCCGCGAGGTGCTGCTCTTCTCCGCCGCCGACTGCGACCTCGCCGCGACGCAGAACCTCGCCGGCGCGCCCTACACGTTCGACAAGGGCTTCACCGGCCAGGGCACCGGCGTCGGGTGCACGGAGGTCGACGGGGACCTGCGCCTCGCTGGCCTGAACGCGACGTCCGCCGACGGCAGCTCCTTCACCGTCGAGCGCACCTTCGTCGACCTCGACGACGCCGCGCTGAACGCGTCGAACGGCGACGAGTCGACCGTCGCCACCGACGCCGGCCCCGACGACCCCGTGGTCGTCACCGCGCAGGAGACCACCTGCGGCGAGGCCGCCGTGGGCGAGGACGGGCCCGTGGAGCCGGAGTCCTGAGGCTCGAGCACCGGCTCCTTGCGGAGTGCATCGACGTCGATCAATATGAGGGCATGTCCACCCTCCCCGACGACGGCGCCCGGCCGTCCGCCCTGTTCGTCTGCGTGCACAACGCCGGCCGCTCCCAGATGGCCGCGGGCTTCCTGAAGGTGCTGTCGGGCGGCGCGGTCGAGGTCCGCTCCGCCGGCTCGATGCCCGCCGACCGCATCAACCCCGTCGCCGTCGAGGCGATGGCCGAGTCCGGCATCGACATCACGGCCGAGCAGCCCAAGGTCCTCACGACCGACGCCGTCCGGGCCTCCGACGTCGTCATCACGATGGGCTGCGGAGACGCGTGCCCGCTCTTCCCCGGCAAGCGGTACGAGGACTGGGAGCTCGACGACCCCGCCGGGCAGGGGATCGAGGCGGTGCGCCCCATCCGCGACGAGATCCGGCGCCGGGTCCTCGCGCTGCTCGCCTCGCTCGGCGTCGACCCGGTCGCGCACTGACCCCCGACGCCCCCTTCGAGCAAGGGATCCGTACCGCCAAGAGCACGTTTGACGGTACGGATCCCTTGCTCGAAGGGGGCGGTGGCGTCAGGTGATCTGGTCAGGCGTTGTCGTCGTCGCCGGACCGCCCGTGGGCGACGCCGGAGGCGAAACCGACCCCGGCGGGGGCGCCCACGCCGAGGGTGACGAGCTGCGGCTCGACCGGCGCGGTGCCGCAGCACGACCCTGCGGACGACTCGCCGTCGGCCCCCAGGGCCAGGTCGCTGGAGCAGACGCCGGTGGCGGGCAGGTCCAGCTCGACGGCGTCGGCGGCCGCGCGGTCGCCGGCCAGCGCGGCGGCGACCGAGCGCACCTGCTCGTACCCGGTGGCCAGCAGGAACGTGGGCGCGCGCCCGTAGGACTTCATGCCGACGACGTAGAAGCCGTCGTCCGGGTGGCGCAGCACCTGCTCTCCGTGCGGCGGCACGGTGCCGCACGAGTGCTGGTTCGGGTCGATGAGCGGGGCGAGCGCGCTCGGCGCCTCGACGACGGGGTCGAGGTCGAGGCGGACCTCGCGCAGCATGTCCAGGTCGGGGCGGAAGCCCGTGGCGTTGACGATCGCGTGCACGTCCAGGGCCAGCGGCTCGTCCTTGGCGGTGCCGCGCACCTGGACCATGCCCTCCCCCGGCGCGAGCTGCTCGATCGAGACCCGGGTCAGCAGACGGAGGCGGCCGGCGTCGACGGCCTCGCGCAGGCGGGTGCCCAGCAGGCCGCGGGCGGGCAGCTCGTCGTCGGCGCCGCCGCCGAACAGCCGGCGCGCGGAGCCGCCGCGGATCGCCCACGTGACGGTGGTGCCGGGCGACGTCTCCGACAGCTCCACCAGGCTCAGCAGGGTGTTCGCGGCGGAGTGGCCCATGCCGACCACCAGGGTGTGCCGGCCGGCGAACCGGTCGCGGTCCGCTCCGAGGACGTCGGGCAGCGGCCCGGTGACGAAGGGCGCGACCTCGGCCTCGCCGGCGGCGGGCAGGCCGCTGACGCCGAGGGGGTTCGAGGTGCCGAACGTGCCCGACGCGTCGATCACCGCGCGGGCGAGGACGTCGGAGACGCGGCCGTCGGCGTCGACGGTGCGGACGCGGTGGCCGCGGCGCTCCCGACCGAGCGATCGCGTCTTGTCCGCGCCGTCCCGCGCGACGGCGAGCACGCGGGTCCCGGTGCGCAGCCGGGACGCGATCTCCGGCGTCGCGGCCAGCGGGGCGAGGTAGCCGTCGACGAGCTCGCGGCCGGTCGGGAGGGCGTCGGGGTCGGGCGACGCCCACCCGGTGGGCTCCAGCAGTCGCCGGGCCGCGGCGTCGACGTCGTACCGCCACGGCGAGAAGAGGCGCACGTGCCCCCACGACGCGACGGCCGCGCCCGCGCCCGCGCCGGCCTCCAGCACCACTGGTTCGAGCCCTCGCTCCAGCAGGTGCGCCGCCGCAGCCAGCCCCACGGGGCCCGCGCCGATCACGACCACCGGCAGCTCGTCCCGCACCGTCTCGACCATCTCCGGACTCCCTCGTATCGATGAACGTCGATAACACCCAGGGAGCAACGTATCCACGTTCTTCGATGCGTGGCAAGATGGGTCGCATGACCACGACCGACGACGCCGGCTGCTGCGGCGGCACGACGCCCGCCGTGGACGTCGTCGGCGCCCGCGACCTCGCCCGCACGTTCAAGGCCCTCGCCGACCCGACGCGCGTGCAGCTGCTGTCGATCGTCACCGCGCACGAGGGCCACGAGGCGTGCGTCTGCGACCTCACCGAGCCGGTCGGGCTGTCGCAGCCCACCGTCAGCCACCACCTCAAGATCCTCGTCGAGGCGGGCCTGCTCGAGCGCGAGCAGCGCGGGCGCTGGGCGTACTACCGCGCCGTGCCGGGCGCCGTCGACGGCGTCGTCGCCTCGTTGTCCACGCTCACGCCGGAGACGGCGCCGACCGGCGCGTGAGGAACAGCACCGGGATCAGCAGCAGCGACAGGACGCCGCCGCCGAGCGCCAGGGTGGCGTAGCTCGACCCGGCCATCACGACGCCGGACATCGCGCCCCCGCCCGCGCCGGCGAGGGCGATGAGCACGTCGACCGTGCCCTGGGTTCGGGCGCGGGTGGCGGGCGTCGTCGCGTCGACGATGAGCGCCGTGCCCGCGATGAGGCCGAAGTTCCACCCGAGCCCGAGCAGCGCGAGGGACAGCACGAGCAGCACCATCGAGTCGCCCGGCGCGACGGCGCCGGTGATCCCCGCGAGCAGCAGCGTCACGCCGGACGCGACCGCCATCGGCACCCGTCCGACCTTGTCGACCAGCACGCCCGTGGCCAGCGACGGCAGGAACATCGCCGCCACGTGGATGCCGATGACCAGGCCGACGTCGGCCAGGTCGTGGCCGTGGCCGCGCATGTGCACGGGCGTCATCGTCATGATCGCGACCATCGCGATCTGCGTCAGCACCATCACCGTCGCGCCGACGACGACGCCCGCCGGCACGGTGCGCCGCGCGCCGTCCGGAGCCCCGTCCGTCCCCGCCGGCGCGCCGTCGACCACCCCGTCGACCGCGCCGTCCGCGGCCTCGGCCAGCTCCTTCGCGACGAGGAACGGGTCGGGCCGCAGGAAGACGAACAGCGTGCCGCCGGCGGCGAGGAAGGCGACGGCCGCGAGCAGGAACGGGCCCGCGAGCGCGGGCAGCCCGAACGACGTCGCGAGGACGCCGAGCGGCTCCACGAGGTTCGGCCCCGCCACGGCCCCGAGCGTGGTGGACACCATCGCGACGCTGGCCGCCGTCGCGCGGCGGTCCGGGGCGGCGAGATCGGTGCCCGCGTACCGGGCCTGCAGGTTGGTGGACGTGCCCGCCCCGTAGACGAACAGCGACACGAGCAGCAGCGGGACGGCGCCGAGGGCCGCGGCCACCACCACGCCGACGGCGCCCAGGCCGCCCGCGGCGAAGCCCAGCCCCAGGCCCACCCGGCGTCCCGCCCGCTGCGTGATCCGCCCGACGAGGAACGCCGCGAGCGCCGAGCCGAGCGTGAACAGCATGGTCGGCAGGCCCGCGAGGCGGTCGCTGCCGAGCATCTCCTGCGCGAGGAGCGCCCCGACCGTGACGCCCGCCGCCAGCCCTGCGCCGCCGAGCACCTGGCTCGCGACGACGACGGTCAGCGTGCGGCGCTGCAGGGACGCCACGGCCTCGGGGGTCGGCGCGTCGCGGGGCTCGGGTCTCACGGCGAAAACCTACCCGGTGACCGTCCGCGCCACCGCGGGGATGCGTGACCGGTCGGGCCAGGCCACACCGAGCCTCCGGGTGGTCCGCGGCTCCAGCGGTACGTAGACGGGGTCGGCGGCGTCGGGCCGCTCGGGCCGGGGCAGCACGGCCACGCCCATCCCCGCGGCGACGAGGCCGCGGATGGTGTCGACCTCGCTGGACTCGAACGCGACCTCCACCTCGACGCCGGCCGTGCCGAGCATGCCCTCGACGACGCCGCGCAGCTCGGTGGTCCGCGAGAACGCGACGAACCGCTCCCCCGCCAGGTCGTCCACACCGACCCCCGCGCGCCCGGCCAGCCGGTGCCCCGGCGGGACGGCGACGCACAGCACCTGCTCGTGCAGCAGCCGCCAGCCCGTGGTGCGGGTGGGCGGCGGGGGCGTGACGAGCGCGAGGTCGAGCACGTCGTCGTCGAGCCAGCCGAACAGGTCCTGCGCGAAGCCCTGGCGCAGCTCGAAGCGGCGGTCCGGGTCGTCACGACGCAGCTCGGTCACGACGCGCGGCACCAGCCACCGCGCCACGGACTGCAGGAAGCCGAGCCGCACGGTGCGCGCGCCGAGCGCCTCCTGGCGCACGTGCCGGCGAGCCACCTCGATCTCGTCGAGCACGCGCGCGGCGTCGCCGCGGAAGCTCACGCCGGCCCGGTTGAGCGCGATGCGGCGCCCGTGCCGGCGGAACAGCTCGACGCCGAGCCCCGCCTCGAGCCGCGCCAGCGTGCGGGAGACCGTCGACTGGTCCACCCGCAGCAGCGCCGCGGTGTCGCGGGTGCTCTCCGTCTCGCACAGCGACAGGAACACCCGCAGGGTCTGCTCGTCCATGTCCGTCCCTCCGTCAGGCTAGATGCGATTCTGGCATCAGAACCCGCGTCCGGATCATTTGGCGCATCGGAACGACCGGCGCATCGTGGACCGGTGACCGCCGCCCCGCCCGCGCCGACGCGCACCACAACCCCGCTCGAGGGCCACCGCCCCGGGTCGCGGGCGTACCGCCGCACGCTGCTGGGGCTGGCCGCGGGCGGGCTCGCGAACTTCTCGCTGCTCTACTACGTGCAGCCGCTGCTGCCGCAGGTCGCCGCGCACTACGACGTCTCGGCGGGCGCGTCCGCCCAGGTGCTGTCGGTGACGACGGCGGCGATGGCGGTCGCGCTGCTGGCGGTCGGCCCGGTCGCGGACCGGTTCGGGCGGGTCGAGGTGATGCGCTGGTCGCTGCTCGCCTCGGGCGTGCTGGGGCTCGCGAGCGCGTTCGCGCCCACCTGGGGCAGCCTGCTGGTGCTGCGCGGGCTGGCCGGCGTCGCGCTGGCCGGCCTGCCCGCCGTCGCGCTCGCCTACCTGCGCGAGGAGATGCACCCGGGCGCGCACGCCCGCGCCAACGCGGCGTACATCGCGGGCACCGCGGTGGGCGGCGCCGTCGGGCGGCTGGTGCCCGGCCCGCTCGCCGCCCTCGGCGGGTGGCCGCTGGCCACCGAGGTGCTGAGCGTCACGACGCTCCTCGCGGCCGTCGCCCTGTGGGCGCTCGTGCCGCGCTCGGCCCGGTTCACGCCCCGGCCGCTGCGGCTGGGCGGCGTGCTGACGGGCACGGCGTCGGCCTTCCGCGACCCGGTCGTGGCACTGCTGTGCGCCGTCGGCTTCGCGAGCATGGGCACGTTCGTCGGCGTGTACAACGCGGTCGCGTTCCGGCTCGAGGCGCCGCCGTTCTCGCTCGGGCACGCGGTGACCCTGGTGTACCTGGCGTACCCGGTCGGGATCGTCACGCCGTCCGTCGCACAGCTCCTGGCCCGACGGCGCGGGCGCGGCCCGGCCGTCGTCGCGGGCCTGGTGCTGCTCGGCGTCGGGGTCGCGGTGACCGTGCCGACCTCCGTCGTGGCCGTCGTCGCCGGGCTCGGCATCCTCACCGTCGGCTTCTTCTGCGCGCACTCCCTGGTCAGCGGCTGGGCCGTGGACCGCGCGCACCGGCAAGGCCGCGGCACCGCGCAGGCCTCGAGCGCGTACCTGTTCGCGTACTACGTGGGCAGTGCCGTCATGGGCGCGGTCGCGACGCACGTCTGGGAGGACGCCGGCTGGGCGGGCGTGGTCGGGACGGCGACCGCCACCACCGCCGTCGCCGTCACCGCCGCCGCGGTCGCCGCTCACCTCGACCGCCCGCCTCGGGTGAACCCCTGAGCCGGCCCTGAGCCCGGCGTCCTCCCCGGGTCGTACGCGCCGCCCGCGAGGTTCCGCTCCGGGGCCGACGACGCCGCCACCTGCGCGTTCGTAGCGTCGTGGACATGACGCAGCACGAGAACCACCACGACCACCGCAGCACCCACCGTGCCGACCGCGCCGACGTCTCGGCCGTCACCACGTCGCCCGTGCGCCGCTACCGCGGCGTCGGCGTGCTGGCGCTCGCCTCCGTCGTCACCGTCACGACGACGGCGTGCGGCGCCATCTCGGAGGCGCTGCAGGACCGGAGCGCCGGCCACACCAAGGCGTTCACGTACGACAGCGGCGTGGACGGCAAGGCCGACGAGGGGCTGCCCTCCTGGGTGCCCGACGACGCCTCCGACGTCCGCGGCGTCTTCCGCACCACCGGCGACGAGGTGATCCTCACGATGGACGCCGACGTCACGTCCCTGCCGACCGACTGCACGTCGGTCGACGCCGACCACCCGCTCGTGCCGAAGCCCGCGCGCGGCACCCTGACCGCCGACGACTACCGCACGGACTCGACGCTCGAGGCGGGGTGGTGGACCGCCGGCCAGGAGCAGGACGCCACCCTGCAGTGCGGCGGCTGGTGGGTGGGCGCCAAGGACGGCGCCCTGTTCGCGTTCACCCCGGAGCTCAAGGCCGTGCAGATCGAGGACCAGCCCGACCCGGCGTGACCGGGACGACGCCACGGGCCGGCCGAACTTCACCCGCCCCCGGTCGTCCGGGCAGCGGCGTGGACGGGACGACGGACGGATCCTGGAGAGGTCCGGCACCCTCGTGGCGGCTCCCCACGCCCGGGGACCGGCGGTCACAAGGGAGTGGAACGGCGATGGTCACGACTCGGCGCGGGTTCTCCAGCTTCTCGGTGGACGACCTCGACGCGGCACGCAGCTTCTACGCGGACACCCTCGGGCTCCGCGTCACGACCCTGGACGAGGGCATGGGCCTGGTGCTCCACCTCGACACGAGCTCCCCGGTGTTCGTGTACCCCAAGGAGGACCACACCCCGGCGGCGTTCACCGTCTTCCACCTGGCGGTGGACGACGTCGATCCCGTGGTGGACGACCTCGTCGCGAAGGGCGTCACGCTCGAGCGCTACGAGGGCTTCGACCAGGACGAGAAGGGCGTCGCCCGCGGCTTCATGGAGGGCGGCGACGGCGCCTGGTTCACCGACCCGGCGGGCAACGTCATCGGGCTGATGGACGGCGAGGGGGTGCGGCAGCTCCTCGACGAGGTCGGCGGCTGAGCCGCCACCTGCCGCACCTCCCCGCCGCCGTCGTCACTCGACGGTGACGGACTTCGCGAGGTTGCGCGGCCGGTCCACGTCCTCGCCGAGGGCGACGGCCGCGTGGTAGCCGAGCAGCTGGGTGGGGATCGTCAGCAGGATCGGGTCGAGCTCCACCTCGTTGCGCGGCACCTCGATGCGCGCCGTCGCGGCGTCGCCGAGCTCGACGCCCGGGTGCGTGATCGCGACGACGGCGCCGCCACGGGCGCGGATCTCCTGCGCGGCGGTGATGTTGCGCTCCAGCAGGTCGTCGGCGGGCATGATCGCGACCGTCGGCAGCTCCGGGCTGATGAGCGCGAGCGGCCCGTGCTTGAGCTCGCTCGTCGGGTACGCCTCGGCGTGCCGGTAGGTGATCTCCTTGAACTTCTGCGCGCCCTCGCGCGCCACCGGGTAGCCCCGCACGCGGCCGATGAAGAACAGGCTCGGCGCCTCGGAGAGCTCCTTCGCCGCGGCGGACAGGTCCTCCTCGTCGCCCAGGATCTGCGCGATCTGCCCGGGGATCGCCCGCAGGCCGGCGATGATGCGCTTGCCGTCCGCGAACGACAGGTCGCGCACGCGGCCCAGCGCCAGCGCGAGCAGCGCGAACCCGACGCCCATGTGCGTGAGCGCCTTGGTCGACGCGACCGCCACCTCGGGCCCGGCGTGCAGGTAGATGCCGCCGTCCACCTCACGGGCGATCGACGACCCGACGGCGTTGACGAGCCCGACGACGGTGCCGCCCTTGCGCTGCACCTCGCGGACGGCGAAGAGGGTGTCGGCGGTCTCGCCGGACTGGCTGACCACCACGTACAGGGTGCTGGGCTCGATGATCGGGTTGCGGTAGCGGAACTCGCTCGCGGGCTCGGCGTCGGCCGGGATGCGCGCCAGGTCCTCGATCATGGACGCCCCGAGCTGGCCCACGTAGTACGCGGAGCCGCAGCCGAGGATCTTCACGCGGGTGAACCGGCGCAGCTGGCGCGGGTCGAGGTTCAGGCCGTCGAGCTTGGCGGTCCCGAACCGGTCGTCGAGGCGGCCGGACAGCATCCGCTCCACGGTCTCCGGCTGCTCGTGGATCTCCTTGTGCATGAAGTGGGCGTGGCCGCCCAGCTCCAGCTCCTCGACGGTGAGGTCGATCGTGACGGCGTCGCGTGCCGTGTGCTCCTCGTCGTTGGTGAAGGTGCGGAAGCCGTCCGCCGTCACGGACGCGAAGTCGCCGTCGTCGAGCAGCACGACCTGGCTCGTGTGGCGCACGATCGCCGCGGCGTCCGAGGCGACGAACATCTCGCCGTCGCCGACGCCGAGCAGCAGCGGCGAGCCGTTGCGCGCGACGACGATCCGGTCCGGGTTCTGCACGTCGGTCACCGCGAGCGCGTACGTGCCGTCGATCTGCGTGACGGCGGCGCGCACGGCGTCCTCGAAGCCCTGCCCGGCCGCGAGCTCGCGCGCCACGAGGTGCGCGATGACCTCGGTGTCCGTGTCGGAGGTGAGCTCGACGCCGTCGGCGGTGAGGCGCGAGCGCAGCGCGTGGAAGTTGTCGATGATGCCGTTGTGCACCACGTGCACGCGGCCGTCGAACGAGGTGTGCGGGTGGGCGTTGCGCTCGCTCGGCTCACCGTGCGTCGCCCAGCGGGTGTGCCCGATGCCGACGGTGCCGGCGAGGCGCGCGGGCAGCGCGGCCTCGAGGTCGCGCACGCGGCCCTTGGCCCGCACGACGCGCGACGGGTGCGCGGTCGAGCGCGGGTTGAGCACGGCGATGCCGGCCGAGTCGTAGCCGCGGTACTCCAGCCGCGTGAGGCCCTCGACGAGGACGGGGGCTGCCTGCTGGGGGCCGACGTAGCCGACGATTCCGCACATGGGGTGGTTGCTCCTAGCCGTTGATGTTCAGCCGTAGATTCTTCAGCCGTAGATGACGCGGCGGACCTGACGCTCGCTGAGCTCCGGGGCTGCCACGAGGCGCTCCCGCAGCTCGGCGGCGATCTGCGCGTAGATCTCCTCGTTGCGGCGCCCGTAGGTGCGCAGCGACGCGTGCCGACGACGCACGTAGTCCTCGGCCGGTTCGCGGTACCAGGCGAGGACGTCCTCGACGACGCGCTCCGCCTCCGCCGGGGAGAGCCCCGTGGAGGTCGCGATGCGGGCGACGAGATCGGCGTCGGTCACCGGGACATCATGCGCCCCTCGCCCCTGACATGCCAGATCCTGCCCGAAATCGGGCAGGATCTGGGCGTACTGCGTCGACGACCGCGTCAGGTCGCCGGCTCCATGCCCGCCGCGGCCTCCTGCGGCGTCACCGATCCCGACGGTGCGCAGGTCACGTCGTAGAGCCGACGCCCCGGCAGCCTGTAGTCGGCCGGGTTGCCGGGCGAGTGCTCGTGGACGACGGCGGCCCCCACCCGGACGTGATCCAGGCAGGCTCCGGCGCCGCACGTGGAGCAGCTCGCCACCGCCACCGTCTCCCGACGGTCACGCGTGGCGCACTCGTAGCAGTTCATCGCACTCCTCCTTCCCCACGGGTCGCGGCCTGCCCTGCGGGCGCCGGTCGAGGGGTCGGCGGGCGTCAGCGCCGGGCCGTCGGCGGCCCCGCGGTGATCCAATCGATGCGTCCACGGTAGGACGGCGCCCACCCGCTCGCGGTGACCTGGGTCACACCAGGAGCATGCGTCACGACTCCCGGACGGCATCCCCGTAGGCGTCCGCGAACCGCTCCAGCTGGTCGAGGAACGCGCCCGCGTCGGCGCCGAGCACGGCGAGGCCGTCGGCGTAGGCGCCGAGCGCCTGACCGGTCGCCTCCTCGAACCGAGCGAGACCCTCCTCGGTCGGCTCGAGGAGGCGGGCCGACCGGCCGGGCGCGGTGAACCGGCGCAGCAGCCCGGCCGCGAGCGCCCCGTTGACCTGACGGTTGACCGTGGACTGCTCGAGTCGCAGCGCCTCGGCGATCTCCCGCAGCGTGCGGGGCCGGCCGTCGGAGAGCAGCCACAGGAGGCGACCGTCGGCGGTGCCGAGCGGGCTGCGGTGCTCCGCGAGACGGCGATGGAGGTCGAGCCGGAAGAGCAGGCCCGCGACCCGGCGGTCGTCGGTCAGCCCAGCAGGGTCGGACGGCGAGGGCGACGGCGCGGACGACGGTGTCACGGTCGGCATCGGGATCCCTTCGGGGGTTGACGCTGGTCGATATGCAGGTAGCATACACACGGTCTTATGTAAGTTACACATCCCGAGGTGTGCCGTGAGCTCTTCCCCGTCCCCCGCCCCCGACGCGCCGCCGCGCACCGACCGGCGGGCGATCGCCGTCGTCGTGGTCGTCTGCTTCAGCAGCCTCTGCGCCGCGCTCATGCAGTCGCTCGTCATCCCGATCCAGAGCGAGCTGCCCGAGCTGCTGTCCACCTCCGCCAGCACCGCGTCGTGGGTGGTCACGGCCACGCTGCTCGGCGGCGGCGTCGCCATGCCGGTGACCGGCCGGCTCGCCGACCTCTACGGCAAGAAGCCGGTGCTCGTCGTCTCGGCCGCCGTTCTGGTGGTCGGCTCGCTGGTCTGCGCGGTCTCCGACTCCGTGGGCCCCGTCCTGGTCGGCCGTGTGCTGCAGGGCATCGCGATGGGCTATATCCCCGTCGCGATCAGCATGGTCCGCGAGATCGCGCCGCCGCACCTGCGCAACACCGCGGTCGCGGGCGTCAGCGCCACGCTCGGCGTCGGCGGCGCGCTCGGCCTGCCGCTGGCCGCCTGGATCGCGCAGGACTTCGACTGGCACATGCTGTTCTGGGTCTCCGTCGTCCTCGCCGTCGTCATGACGGCCCTCACCGCGACGGTCGTGCCGCACGTGCGCGACGCCCACCCCGGCCGCCTCGACGTCGTCGGCGCGATCGGGCTGGCCATCGGCCTCGTCGGCGTCCTCGTCGGCGTGTCCAAGGGCAACGACTGGGGCTGGGGCTCCGTGAGCACCCTCGGCATGGTGGTGGGCGGCGTCGTCGTCCTGCTGCTGTGGGGCTGGTACGAGCTGCGTCACGACGACCCGCTGGTCGACCTGCGCACCACCGCCCGCCGTCCGGTGCTGCTCACCAACCTCGCCGCCGTCCTCATCGGGTTCGGCATGATGGCGCAGTCCATCGTCGTGCCGCAGCTCCTCGAGATGCCGGAGGCCACCGGCTACGGCCTGGGCCAGACCATCCTCGAGGCGGGCCTGTGGATGGCCCCGGCGGGCCTCATGATGATGCTCTTCACGCCGGTCTCGTCGCGCCTGCTCACGCGGCTCGGCGGCCGCAGCACCATGGCGATCGGCGCGGGCGTGCTGGCGCTCGGCTACGTCGTCGCCGTCTTCCTCATGGACGCGCCGTGGCAGCTCATGCTCGCCTCGTGCGTGGCGTCCGCCGGCGTCGGCATCGGGTACGCCGCGATGCCCACTCTCATCCTCAACAACGTGCCGGCCGCGGAGTCCGCCGCGAGCGTGGGGCTGAACAGCCTCATGCGCTCCATCGGCACCACCGTGGCCGGCGCGGTGATGGCGATCGTGCTCACCAGCCAGACCACGGTGCTGGCGCCCGGCACTCCGCCCATCCCCACCGGCGGCGCGTTCCAGCTCTGCTTCGTCATCGGCGCCGTCGCGGCCGCCGTGGGCGCGGCGATCGTGCTCTGCATCCCCCGGCAGCGCACCGGGCAGGAGGAGGGCCGGCACCTGGCCGCCGTCCCGGACGCCGACGACGAGCCCGCGCTGGTGGGCTGAGTCCCTACAACCCCGCGACCGCGACGAGGGTCACGAGGGCGACCACGACGACGATGCCCGCCGCCACCACGCCGTGCACCGCGGGGCGGCGGCGCAGCACCGCGACGAACTCGCGCAGGTACGCGCTGGGGAAGAAGTACCCCGCGGTCGGGGCGCCCACCGCGTGCACGTCGAGGCCGAGGTCCATCGCCTCCATCGCGGCGCGCGGGGCGTGGTAGTTGTTCGTCGCCAGGAGGTACGGGCCCTCGGTGCCGTGCTCGCGCAGGACGGCGACGCCGAGGGTGAGGTTCTCGCGCGTGGTGCGCGCCCGGTCCTCCACGAGCACGCGGTCGGCGGGCACGCCGCGGTCGACGAGCCACTCCCCCATCGCGACGCCCTCCGGGCGGACCTCGTCGGAGCCCTGCCCCCCGGACGGGACGATCGGCACGGGGACGCCGTCGGACCCGAGGCGCTCGGCCGCTGCCCGCCCCGTGGTGAGGCGGGCCGCGAGCAGCGGCGGCACCCGGCCGCCCACCACCTTCGAGCCCAGCACGATGACGCCGTGCGCGGGCACCCGTTCGGCGTACCGCCGGTACAGCAGCGTCTGCGTGACGAAGCCGAGGAACACGAACCCGAGCCACGCCGTGCCCATCACCAGCCCGACGACGAGCCCCAGGGTCCAGGGCACCTGCAGCACGAACGGGGCGACGACGACGAACGGCGCAGCGAGCATCGCGATACCCACCAGCAGGGACAGCAGGTTCCCCAGGCTGCGGCGCTCCCGGCGCACCATCGTCAGCCCGTTGACCACCAGGAGGACGGGCAGCACCAGGAGACCCAGGACGAGGACACCGAACAGGAGGAAGCTGACCCACCCCATGGCGGTCGAGCCCCCGGGCACCAGCGCGACAAGCTGCCAGAGCAGGCCGACCCCGCTGTAGACCACGGCGAGGACGAGGAACCCGTTGCGCAGGCGGCGGCGGTCCACCCGGAGCGAGTGCACCAGCCAGGCCACCCACAGGCCGCAGATCACCGCCGACGCGACGACGGACCAGGCGGTGGCGTTGACCTCGGCACTCACGCCCGCAGGATAGGTGCGCGGGCGCGAAATTGCCGGGACCGCAGGGCGTCGTCGTGGTGCGATGCGGGGATGACCTCACGCATCTCGCACACGACGTTCGACGCCCGCGACGCCTATGCCCAGTCCGAGTGGTGGAAGCAGGTGCTCGGCTACGTCGACGTGCCGGGCGACCCGAACCTGCCCGGCCACGAGGAGTGCATGATCGTGCCGCCCGCCGGCCACGACGCGCCCGCCGAGAGCCACGGCCGCCTCCTGTTCATCGAGGTGCCGGAGCCCAAGACGGTGAAGAACCGCGGTCACCTCGACCTGCGCCCCACGGACCGCACGCAGGCCGAGGAGGTGGAGCGCCTGCTCGCCTTCGGCGCCACGCAGGTCGCCGACCTCCGCAGCCCGGACGGGCAGGGCGGCTGGGTGGTGCTCGCGGACCCGGAGGGCAACGAGTTCTGCATCCTGCTCAGCGAGGCCGAGCGGGCTGCGGTGCTGGCCGCTCGGGAAGGCTGACCGGCCGGGGCGTCGCCGCGCGGGCCGCGAAGACCGCCACGACGAGCAGCACGACGACGGCGAGCATCGCGAGCCGCAGCCCCAGGTGCTCGCCGAGGAAGCCGAGCAGCGGCGGGCCCACCAGGAACGCGAGGTACCCGCTGGTGGCGACGGCGCTCACCCGCTCGGCGCCGCGCTCCGGGTCGTCGCCCGCCGCGGAGATCGCGACCGGGAACCCGAGCGACGCCCCCAGGCCCCAGAGCGCCACCGCGACCCCGGCCACCACCGGGCTCGGCGCGAACACCACGGCGAGGATGCCGGCGATGGCGCACACCGCGCTCACGGACAGCACCGCGGCGCGGCCGAACCGCTCGACCACCGGGCCGCCGCTGAACCGGCCCACCGTCATCGCGGCGGCGAAGCCGGCGTAGACGAGCGAGCCGTGCGTGGCCGACATCCCGTGGCCGTCGACCATGAGCAGGGGCAGCCAGTCGTTGGCGGCGCCCTCGGCGAACGCCATCGCGAGCACGACGACGCCGATGAGCACGAGGCGCCCGTCGCGCCACACGCTGGGTCGGCGCTCGCGCGGGGCGCCGGCCGCCCGGGCCTCCGGCGCCTCCCGTCCCGTGCCCGCGGGGATCCCCGGCATCGCCCAGGCCACGAGCGCGGCCATGACGGCCGCCATCGCGAGCAGGTGCCAGACGACGGGGAAGTCGAGCGCCGTGAGCGCGATGCCCACGAGGGCGCCGACGACGGTGCCGAGGCTGAAGCTGCCGTGCAGCGCGGGCAGGACCGGGCGCCCGCTCTCGACCTCGAGCGCCGCGCCCTCGATGTTGAGGCCGATCTCGCCGAGCCCGCCGCCCAGCCCGACGAGCAGCAGGCCCGCGAACGCGCCCGCAGCGAGGCCCGCGGCCGCGGCCGCGCCGATGACCGCGACGCCGGCCACCACCAGCAGGGAGCCGACCAGGATCACGGGCCTCGCGCCCCGGCGTCGCACGACCGGGCCCGCCGACAGCACGCCCGTCATCGAGCCGACGGAGAGCCCGAAGAGGACCAGCCCCATCCCCGCGGTCGACGCGCCGAGCGCGTCCCGGACGTCGGGCGTGCGGGTGATCCAGGACGACATGCCCAGGCCCACCAGCAGGGTCAGCGAGAACAGCGACAGGCGACGGCGGAGCTGGTCGGGCATGCGGACGATCGTAACCGCGTTCCTCGTATCGATTCGACCGCGCGGTCACGCGCGGGCCACGTGCGGTTCAGGCGTCCTCGGCGATGCTGCGCACCACGCGCGCGGGGTTCCCCACCGCGACCACGTTCGCCGGGATGTCACGGGTCACGACCGACCCGGCGCCGATGACGGAGTTGTCGCCGATCGTGACGCCGGGGCAGACGATGACACCGCCGCCCAGCCACACGTTGTCGCCGAGCGTGATGGGCCGCGCGGCCTCGAGCTTGTCGCGCCGCGGGGTGGGCTCCACCGGGTGCGTCGGCGTGAGGAGCTGGACGTTCGGGCCGATCTGGCAGTCCGCGCCGATGACGATGGGCGCGACGTCGAGCGCGGTGAGGTGGTAGTTCACGAACGTCCGCGGGCCGACGTGCACGTTCTCGCCGTAGTCGACGTACAGCGGCGGGCGGATCACCGCGCCCTCGCCCAGGGTGCCGAGCAGCTCGGCGAGCACCGGGCGGGCGCCCGCCGGGTCGTGCGGCGCGGTCCGGGCGTACTCGTCCTGCAGCCGCGCGGCGCGCTGGGCGCGGCGCTCGATCTCCGGGTCGTCGGCGACGTACAGGTCCCCCGCGAGCATCCGCTCGTGGTTCGAGCGCGGGTCCCCCGCGAAGTGGTCCGTGGTCACCCGCAGGAGCCTAGCCGCGTTGCGTACGGTCGTACACAGCGCGCGGTGACCTGTCTCTCGGATGATGTTCGACGGTCCGCCGGTTGGCACGGGCAGCACCGCCATCACCGACCCACCGGAGCCGCCCCGTGCCCTCTGCCCTCTTCGCCCCGCTGCCGCTGCGTGCCGTCACGCTGCCGAACCGGATCGTCATGGCGCCGATGTGCCAGTACTCGGCCGAGCCGTCGGGCCCGCAGGTCGGCGTCCCGACCGACTGGCACGTGCAGCACTACGGCTCCCGCGCCGTCGGCCGCCCGGGTCTCGTCCTCGTCGAGGCCACCGCCGTGAGCCCCGAGGGTCGCATCTCGCCGTACGACCTCGGGCTGTGGAACGCGGCCCAGGTGTCGGGCCACCGCCGGCTCACCGCCCTGATGCGCCAGCAGGGCGTGGTGCCGGGCGTCCAGCTCGCGCACGCGGGCCGCAAGGCCAGCACCGGGCGGCCGTCCGACGGCGGCGGGGCGCTGGCACCCGAGGAGGGCCTCGGCTGGCAGGTGCTGGCCCCGAGCGCACTGCCCTTCGCCGACGGCTCGCCGCTGCCCGAAGCCCTCCCCCCGGAGCGGATCGGCGAGGTCGTGGCGCAGTTCGCCGCCGCCGCGCGCCGTGCCGTCGAGGCCGGGTACGAGGCGGTCGAGGTGCACGCCGCGCACGGGTACCTGCTCCACGAGTTCCTGTCGCCGCTCTCGAACCACCGCACCGACTCCTACGGCGGGTCGTTCGAGGGCCGCGCACGCCTCGTGCTCGAGGTGGTGGACGCCGTCCGCGGCGCGGTGGGCGACGACGTGCCGGTGCTGACGCGACTGTCCGCGACCGACTGGGCCGAGCCCGAGGGCTGGACCGCCGACGACACCGTGCGCCTGTCGGGGCTGCTGCGCGAGCATGGCGTCGACGTCGTGCACGTCTCGACCGGCGGCAACGTGCCGGACGCGACCATCCCCGTGGGACCCGGGTACCAGGTGCCCTTCGCGGCGCGGGTGCGCCGGGAGGCGGGCGTGACCACCGCCGCCGTCGGCCTCGTGCGCGACCCGCAGCACGCCGAGCAGCTGGTCGCCGAGGGCGAGGCGGACCTCGTGGCCCTGGGCCGGGAGCTGCTGCTCGACCCGTACTGGCCCGTCCGGGCCGCGCGGGAGCTCGGCGCCGACTGGTCGCTGCCGCCCCAGTACGACCGCGCGGAGCTCCTGGCCCGCCGCGACGAGCGCACGGCGTCGAGCGCGACGACGGCCTGACGGCCGGCGTCAACCGGCCCGGCGCGACGCCCCGGTCACCGGCGGGTGCAGCACCAGCACCACGACGATCGCCACCATGATCACGGCGGTGAGGGTGACGGGCACCGGGATCACCGGGTCGCACAGCACCAGCAGCGCGCCCACCGGGACCACCGTGTTGACGACGCGGTCGGCGTTGTCGCGGATCGCGAGCCACCAGACGCCGAGCACGAACACGGCGATGGGGACCGTGACCGTGAACGACGCCCCCACGTCGGACAGCGCGGTGTGCCCGGTGAGCGCGTCGATCTCCACCTCGATGCCGGCGGAGAACGCGCCCGCGGCGGCGAACACGAAGTAGTGCACGTAGCCGTAGCGCAGCGACCGGCTCAGCCGGCCGTCGAGGGCCTGGTGGTGCGGCGGCCAGAAGTAGATCCACCACAGCGCGGCCGTGACGACGACGGTCAGCACCGCGATCGAGATCAGCGACCCGAGGTCCTGCTCGTCGTGCAGCGCCTCGATGATCGCGTTGGACGACGCGAGCAGGCTCTCGCCGAGCAGGATCAGGGTGAACAGGCCGTACCGCTCGGTGATGTGGTGCGGGTGCCACGGGGTACGGCCGCGGTTCTCGGCGACCACCGGCACCGCCAGCTCCGCCGCCGCGAGGACCACCCACGCCGCCCCCTGGACCTCCTCGGGCAGCAGCAGGAGGGCGAGCCAGCACACCTGGACGACGGCGATGCCGGCGGCATAGGCCCGCGTCGCGCCACGGGTGGGGCCGTCCGTCGCCGACGCGCGCAGCCACTGCGCGATCATCGCGACGCGCATCACGACGTACCCGGCGACCACCACGGTGAAGTCGCCGTCCACGAACACCGGCTCGATCCCCGCCGCGAGCACCAGCACGCCCGACATCTGCACGATCGTCAGCACGCGGTACAGCCAGTCGTCGGTGTCGAACGACGTGGCGAACCAGGTGAAGTTCATCCACGCCCACCAGATCGCGAAGAACACCATCCCGTACGACAGCAGCCCGCTCCCGACGTGCCCCTCGGTGAGGGCGTGGTGCAGCTGCACGGACGCGACGCTCACCGCGACCACGAAGACCAGGTCGAAGAACAGCTCCAGCGGGCTCGCGGTGCGGCCGGGCTCCTTCGGGTCGCGGGCGGACATGCGTACCAGGCGGGACCGCGGCGGGGTCTCGGGCGTGCTCACGCCAGACATCGTGCACCCGACCCGCCCGGCGGGCCACGGGTCGCGGGCCCGGCTACGCTGCCGGGGATGTTCTCGGACCGCAGACGTCGGCGCGCCGCGCGACGGATCAGGCCCGGGGACGGGCACGCCCTGCAGCGTTTCCGGTGGTGGCAGCCGCTGTCCCGCGCCCTCTTCCACCTGGATCTCGTGGGCGACGGCGGCGTGCCCGAGCGGTGGTCGGTCGACGTGCGGCTCTGGGGCGACTCCGAGGACGGCGACGTGCGGGCCCGCCTCTACCGCGACGGCGTGCACGCCGCGACGTCGCGGCTCCCGGCGGAGCTCCCCGTCACCGGCGGCGTCGTCCAGGTGGCCACCAGCAGCTACGGGCTGCGCCGCTGCCACTACGTGACCGCCGACGGCCGCGAGCGCCAGCTCGCACCCGACCCGGCCTCCGCCGAGGGGCGCCGCGCCCGCCTGGAACGCGACCGCCCTGAGGTGAGCCGCGCGGTCGGCGCCGTCTCCTGGGTCGTCCTCGCGGTCGCGCTGGTGCTCGGCGCCCCGCAGATCGTCGAGCAGATCTCCCAGGTCCCGCCCGTCGCCGAGCGGTTCGGCACGTTCACCTCACCGGTCCGGCTGCCCGCGGGCCTCAACATCGCGCTCCTGGTCGGGACGATCCTGGCCAGCACCGAGCGCGCGCTGCGCCTGCGCTACCACTGGCTGCTCGACGGCGGGCTGTTCGAGGGCGACGACTGACCACGGGGAGATCCTGCGAAGACGCTGCAAAGCGATCGATACCTATTGACTTTCGATAGGCGAGGGCGCCACGCTCGTCGCCATGTCCCGCACCCAGCGCCTCGTCGGACCGCTCCGCGGCCTGCTCGTCGCCGTCTTCGCCGCCCTCGTCGCCACCCAGGTCGCCGTGCTGCCCGCCGCGTTCGCACGGATGGCCGGCGAGTCCCCCGACCTCGCTCCCCTGCGCTGGCCGCTCCTCGTGCTCGCCGTCGTCGGCCTCGCCTGCGTCGAGGCGGTCATCGTGTGCACGTGGCGGCTGCTGACGATGGTGCGCGACGACCGCATCTTCTCCGACCACGCGATGGTCTGGGTCAACGGCATCGTGGCCGCCGTCGCCGGCGCATGGCTGCTCGTGCTGGTGGCGTTCGTGCTGCTCGTCGCCGCGGAGGGGCTGGCGGGGCTGGCCGCGCTGCTCCTCGGGGTGCTGCTCGTGGGCGCCGCCGTCGGGCTGCTGATGGTGGTGCTGCGCGCGCTGCTGCGGCAGGCCACGGAGCTGCGCACCGACCTCGACGGGGTGATCTGATGCCGATCGTCGTCCGCCTCGACGTGGAGCTCGCCCGGCGCAAGCTGAGCGTCGGCGAGTTCGCCGAGCGCGTGGGGCTCACGCCCGCCAACGTCGCCGTGCTCAAGAACGGGCGCGCCAAGGCCGTCCGCTTCGCCACCCTCGAGGCCATGTGCCGCGTGCTCGGCTGCCAGCCGGGCGACCTGCTCGAGTGGGTCGACGACCAGCCGGAGGGCGGTGCCGACGATGAGGGCTGACGTGCTCGTCGTCGGGGCCGGGCTGGCCGGGCTGTGGACGGCGACGGAGCTGGCGCGGCGCGGGCACGACGTCGTCCTCGCCGACCGGCGCTCCCGCCTCGACACCACCGTGCGCACCACCGGCATCTTCGTGCGCCGCACGCTGGAGGACTTCGACCTGCCGCCCGAGCACCTCGGGCCGCCGATCCGGCGGATGGTGCTCTACCCGCCGTCACACCGGGGCCCGGTCACCCTCGACAGCAGGCACGACGAGTTCCGCGTCGGCGACATGGCGCCGTTGTACCTGGAGCTGGCGGCGCGGGCCGCCGTCGCGGGGGTGCGGCTCGAGCTCGGCACCCGCTACCTCGGCTCGCACGGCGACGTGCACCTGCTGCACGGCCCGGGCGGACCGGTGGAGGCGCGAGCGACGTTCGTCGTCGGGGCCGACGGCGCCCGGTCCGCCGTCGCGCGGGAGCTGGGCCTCGACCGCAACCGCGAGCTGCTGGTGGGGGCGGAGGAGGTCTTCGCCCTGCCGCACCGGACCGACGTCGTGCCGGCCTTCCACTGCGTGCTCGACCCGCGCCTCGCGCCCGGCTACCTCGCGTGGGTGCTCGACGACGGGCAGCACGCGCACGTGGGCGTCGCCGGATACCCCGACCGGTACCCGCACGGCCTGCGCGACGCGCTGCGCCGCTTCGCCGCCACCGCGCCCGGCCTCGCGGGCGCGCCCGTGCCCGACGCCGTCGAGCGGCGCGCGGGCCCCATCCCCGTGGGCGGGCTGCTGCGCCGCATCACGGGTCCGCGCGGGCTCCTCGTGGGGGACGCCGCGGGCGCCGTCTCGCCCCTCACCGCGGGCGGGCTCGACCCGTGCCTGCGGCTGTCCGCGCACGCGGCCGACGTCCTCGACCGCGCCCTGCGCACCGGCGACCGGCGCGAGCTCGCCGCGTACGACGGCGCCGCGCTGCGCGCCCGGTTCCGCGGGCGCCTCGCCCTGCGCCGCGGCCTGTCGCTGGTGCGCACGCCCGCCGTCGCCGCCGCCGGGTTCACCGCGCTGCGCACGCCGCCCGGTCGTGCCGCCGCGCGGCGCATCCTCTTCGGGCACGGGTCGTTCCCCGATCCCCACCCCGTCGCCAAGCCACAGTTAAGGCTAGCGCGCTAGCCTTAACCAAGGTCCGGTGAAGGGAAGGGTTGACGTGTCCGCCGACGAACGCACCTTGTGGGTGCGAGAGGTTCAGGAACCTGACCTCGGTGCCATGCGGTCGGCAGACCGGCGTGGCGGCGCGTACCGGCGCTACTTCCCGGTCGGGCTGGACCTGCGGATGGCGCCGTTGCTGGACGCCGACGCCTTGGAGGCCATCACCGACGTCTCCGCCGGCGTCGCCCGCATCGCCGAGCGGCTCCGCGCTCGGCCTCAGCCGATCCTCTACGCGACGCTGGTGCGCTCCGAGTCCATCTCCTCCTCGTGGGTGGAAGGGCTGCGCGAGACTCCTCGGAACGTCATGGTCGCCCAGCTGAAGGACCTGGATCCCGGCTTGGAGGGCCATCAGTTCGACCGGCTCGACACCGCCCACGCCATCCTCGGCAACCTGAACTCCGTGCGGGACGGCGTGGAGTCTCTCCGCGACCCGTGGGACGACGGGTCGGTGCACGACATCCACCGTGCCATCGCGCCGCACGTGCACAAGGGTGGGTACCGCGATGTCGACGTCCAGATCGGCGGTTCGTCGAAGCTGACCGCTTCCTACGTAGCGCCGCCGGCCGAGCGCGTGCCGCCGCTCATGGGCGACCTGCTGGACTACGCCAACCGCAGCCCGGACAGTCCGCTGATCAAGGCAGCGCTGATCCATGCCCAGTTCGAGACGATCCACCCGTACGAGGACGGCAACGGGCGCACCGGGCGCGTGCTCGTGCACGGCTACCTCGCCCGCGCCGCCGTGCTCGAGCAGGGCGTGCTCCCGTTGTCCGTCGTGCTGCGCCGGGACACCGACGAGTACGTCCGCCGCCTCACGGACTTCCGGCACGGAGACCCTGCCGACAGGTCCGAGACGGTGAGCCAGTTCGTCGCCTACTTCGCCGACATCCTGGCCGATGCCTGCGACGAGACCGAGCGCATCCTGACCGAGTCTGCCGAGGTGCAGCACGACTGGGCCGGGCAGGTGTCCCGATTTCGCTCCGACTCAAAGGTGCACGACGCCCTGCGCATCCTTGCCGAACAACCGGTCGTCACGGCCCGCTACCTCCAGCGGGCCCTCGGAACATCCGGGGTCACGGCCCGGAAGGTGATCGACAACCTGCTCGACGTCCAGATCCTGGAACCGTCCGGCGGCCGCATCCGGCGCTCGGAGGTCTACCAGGCACCTAGCCTGCTGCGGATGATGGACCGCCTCGTTCCTGGCATCCAGCCCACTGCCTTGCCGACCCCCCGCCCCGCACCCGGCGCCCGGGTTCCCAGGGTCCCGGCGCAGGGCTAGGTTGAGCCCGTGCCGCCCGTCGAGTCGCTCCTCGCCTTCGCGCTCGCCTCGGTCGTGCTCATCGCGATCCCGGGGCCGAGCGTGCTGTTCGTGATCGGCCGTTCGCTGTCGCTCGGGCGACGCGGCGGGCTGCTGAGCGTGCTCGGCAACGAGCTGGGCGCGCTCGTCCCGGTCGTCCTGGTGGCGCTGGGCGTGGGCACGCTCGTGGCGCAGTCCGTCGCGCTGTTCACGACCCTCAAGCTGCTCGGCGCCGCCTACCTCGCCTACCTCGGCGTCCAGGCCATCCGGCACCGGCGCGAGGGCACCGACGTCCGGACCGACCCGCGGGCACGGCCCGCGTCGTCGTGGACGGTGCTGCGGCAGGGGTTCGTCGTCGGGGCGACCAACCCCAAGACGATCGTGTTCTTCGTCGCCGCGCTCCCCCAGTTCGTCGACTTCCACGCCGGGGCCGTGCCCCTGCAGATGCTCGTGCTGGGGCTGGAGTTCACGCTGATCGCGCTGGTTCTCGACGGAACCTGGGCGGTCCTCGCCGGCACGGCCCGCGCGTGGTTCGCCCGGTCGCCGCGACGCCTGGCGGCGGTCCGCGGCGCCGGCGGCGGGATGATGGTGGGCCTCGCCGGCGTGCTGGCCCTCACGCCGGCGAAGTCCTGACCGTCAGACGGTGAGCAGCACCTTGGTGGCGCGCCGCTCGTCCATGGCCGCGTAGCCCTCGGCCGCCTGCTCGAGGGGCAGCGTGAGGTCGAACACCTGCCCCGGGTCGATCTCCCGGTCCCAGATGAGCCGGACGAGCTCGGGCAGGAAGCGGCGTACGGGGGCCGGGCCGCCGTGCAGGTGGATGCCCGCCATGAACATGTCGTCGCCGGGCAGCGCGACGTCGTGGGAGACGCCCACGAAACCCATGTGGCCGCCCGGGCGGGTCGAGCGCACGGCCTGCATCATCGACTCCTGCGTGCCGACCGCCTCGATCACGGAGTGCGCGCCGAGCCCGCCGGTCAGCTCCTTGATGCGGGCCACGCCCGCGTCCCCGCGCTCCTCGACGATGTCGGTGGCGCCGAACCGGCGGGCCAGCGCCTGCCGGTCGGCGTGCCGGGACATCGCGATGATGCGCTCCGCGCCGAGCTGCTTCGCGGCGAGGACGCCGTGCAGCCCGACCGCGCCGTCGCCCACGACGGCGACCGTCTTGCCGGGGCCCGCCTCGGCGGCGACGGCCGCGAACCAGCCGGTGCCCAGGACGTCGGACGCGGCGAGCAGCGACGGCACGAGATCGTCGTCGGGCATGCCGGGCGTCGCGACGAGCGTGCCGTCCGCCAGGGGGATGCGCGCCCACTCCGACTGGGTGCCGAGGGTGCCCATGAGCACCCGGTGCACGCAGTAGGCCTGGTAGCCGGACTCGCAGATCTCGCAGGTGTTGTCCGACGCCCAGAACGAGCCGACGACGAAGTCGCCGACCTTGACGGTCCGGACGTCGGCGCCGATCTCCTCGACGACGCCCACGTACTCATGGCCCATGACGGCGTCGTGGACGTCCTCGACGCCGCGGTAGGGCCACAGGTCGGACCCGCAGATGCAGGTGGCGGTGACGCGGATGATCGCGTCGGTGGGCTGGATGATCCGGGGGTCCTCGCGCTCGATGACGCGCACGTCGCCGGGGGCGTGCAGGACGACTCCACGCATGGTGGTGCTCCGTTCGTCGGTGTTTCTCAGTAGCGGATCGGGGTGCGCCGTCGTCCAGCGTGCGTCGGGCGTCAGCGCGGCGGGAGTCCCTGACGAACCGTGTACCGGCGGTACACCCCTCGCGGCCGCCGCCCGACCGCGACCGTGCCTAGCCTGGCGGGATGGACCACAAGAGCGACACCCGGGCCGAGGTGCGCGAGTTCCTCATGTCGCGCCGGGCCAAGGTCACCCCCGACGAGGCCGGTCTGCCCGGGGGCTCGAACCGGCGCGTGCCCGGTCTGCGGCGCAGCGAGGTCGCGATGCTGGCCGGCGTGAGCGTCGAGTACTACGCGAAGCTCGAGCGGGGCGCGATCGCCGGCGCGAGCGCGTCGGTGCTCGACGCCGTGTCGCGGGCCCTGCAGCTGGACGACGCGGAGCGCGCGCACCTCCTCGACCTGGCGCGCGCGGCCGACGGCATCCCGACGTCGGGCCGCTCGCGCGGCCGGGCCACCCGGCCCGCGGAGCCGCGCCCGAGCCTGCAGTGGGCGCTGGAGGCGATCACCGACGCGGTCGCGTTCGTCCGCGACCCGCGGCAGAACCTGCTCGCGACCAACACCCTGGGCCGCGCGTTCTACGCCCCCGTCATCGGAGACGGCGGGCGCACGCCCAACCTGGCCAGGTTCCAGTTCCTCGACCCGGCGGCCCGCGACTTCTACCCCGACTGGGACCTGTTCGCGCAGATGTGCGTGGGCGTGATGCGCGCCGAGGCGGGGCGCAACCCCCACGACAAGGCCTTCCAGGACCTGGTGGGCGAGCTGTCCACGCGCAGCGAGACGTTCCGCAGGCTCTGGGCCGCGCACGACGTCCGCATCCACGGCACCGGCACCAAGCGCTTCCGCCACCCCGTGGTCGGCGAGCTGACCCTCGCCTTCGAGGAGCTCGCCATCACCGCCGAGCCCGGCCAGGTGCTGCTCGTGTACACCGCGGAGCCCGGGTCGCCGTCCGCCGACCGGCTGCGGCTGCTGGCGTCGTGGGGCGCCGACGAGGACACCCGGGGCGTCGCGGCGGGCCGGGCGGGCTGAGTTCACCCGGCCCCGGCGGTGGTGACGGCGACGGCGAGGGATACCGTCCCGCCATGCGGATGAACGCCGTCTGGGCGCCGGCGATGGAACCCGTGCGGGGACGTGCGCTGGCCCCCGTCGCTTGGACGCTGGCCTGGACGAACGCTCCCGCCCGGGCCCGCAGGGTCGGGGCGACGGTGACGTGGCCGCTGTGGGTGGCGATCGCCGTGGTCCTCGACGGGTTCGTGCACCACGAAGGCAGGGTCGTCGTGCGCCTGACGCGCCGGAACGCGTGGCCGTCGGTGGGGATGTTCGCCCGCGGTGTGGGGGTCGCGATCCTCGTCGGCGCCGTGCTCGGCACGGCGGCGGGCCAGGCGTCGTTCGCGCCGACCGTCGCATCCGTCGGCGTCGCCGTGGTGATCCTCGGCTGGTTCGCCGCGGCGGTCCTGCTCCTCGCGTTCCCCGCGGCCCGCAGCTGGACCGCCGTGGCCCGCGCCCAGCGCACCGCCCTGAGGGCGGCGTCGCGGGAGCAGCGTCGCGCCGACGTCGCGCGGTTCCGCGCAGCCGACTGGACGGTCGACTCCGTCGCGTCGCGAGGGCGCGACGGCGCCCTCGCGCTCATCGCCCGCCACGTCGGCGAGGTCGTCGCTCCGCACGAGACCGTGGGGACCGTCGCCGCCACGACCCGACACGCCGAGGTCTACCGGCGCTACGGCCTCGAGCCGCTGCCCAGCCGGCCCCTGGTCCTCGTGGGGGTCGCCGGCCCGACGGCCTGAGCGCGCCCGGCGGCCCCGTCGAATCGCGGGCGCGGGTGACGGTTGCGCAAAATGCCTGGGCCCGCGCACCTCCCGTCGAGAGGCTGTCCTGGTGATCGGCGAACCTGTACCGCACGACCTGACGCGCACGACGCGCCGCCTGGCGGAGCTGCGGCGCGCCGGCGCGGCCTCGGACGGGATCGACGAGCGGGCGATCCTGGATGCCGTCCCCACGGCCGACGAGCTCGAGAAGGCGTTGCGGTCCGCGGACCGCGCGGTCGTCGCGCCCGGCCCCGACGGGTCGCCGCGCGGCTACGGGCTGGTCTGGAGCTGGACCGAGACCGACGGCACCTGGCTGCACCTGCTCGACGTGTGGGCCGCGCCCGGAGCCTCGCGGAGCACCGACGAGCGGGACCTCTTCGTCCACCTCGAGGAGGACGTCCGACGACGCGTCGGCCGGGGCGACCGGGCGGCGACGCTCGGCGCCAACAGCCGGTCCCGCGAGGTCGAGAGGCGTGCGCTGCTCCGGGACCTCGGCTTCGCCGACGCGTTCGCGGTGGTCGAGATGGAGGCGTCACGCGAGGTCGCCTCCGCCGCCACCCTGCCCGACGGCGTCGGCGTCCGCACGGCCCGCCCCGACGACGCCGCCCGGATCGCGGACCTGACCGCGCGCGTCTGGACCGGCCGCGACCACTTCGTGGCGCCGAGCGTCGACGACGTGCGCGGCTGGCTCGCCCGGGCCGACCTCGACCTGTACCTGCTGGCCGAGCATGGACCCGACCTGGTCGGGCTCGCCTCGGCGACGCTGTGGCCGCACGTCGCGGAGATCGACGACGTCCAGGTCCACCCCGACTGGCAGCGCCGTGGGACGGCGACGGCGCTGCTCGTCGACCTCGCTCAGCGCGTCGGGGCGCGCACGTCCGCGCCGCTGCGGTTGCGCACCGCGGCCGAGGACCCGGCGGGGGCCAGGTCCCTCTACGAGCGGCTCGGGTTCCGGGTGGTCGAGACCCACCACAGGCTACGCAAGCGGCTCTGACCGTCGGCGCCACGCCTGGCAGGATGGCCGTCACTCCCCACGAAGGACGGACACCCATGGCCTACTTCCGCCGCACCGGCGCGACGACGTTCCAGCCCACCGAGCACGTCGGGGGCGCCTGGAAGACCGACGAGCAGCACGTGGCCCCCACGCTCGGGCTGCTCACCCACCTGGTGGAGGCGGACCGGGAGAAGCGGGGCCGCGACGATCTGGGGGCCACCCGGCTGACGTTCGACATCTGGGGTCCGTACCGCCTGGAGGAGATGTCCGCCGACGTGCGCGTGCTGCGGCCCGGTCGCGGCGTCGAGCTGGTCGAGGCGTCGGTGGCCTGCTCCGGCCGCACCGTGGTGACGCTGCGCGCGTGGCTCACCGCCGTCGGCGACACGAGCCCGCTCGCGGGTGGCGCGCCCGCGCCGCTGCCCGGGCCCGACGCGACCGCGGCCTGGGACCCCGCGGCGGACTGGCCGGGCGGCTTCGTCGAGTCGATCGAGGTGCGCCGCGCCCTGGCCGGGCCGGGCCGCGGGCACGTCTGGGTCCGTACGGGCCACGCGCTCGTCGAGGACGAGGACGCGAGCGCCCTCGCCCGCACCGTCGGGCTGTTCGACCTCGCGAACGGCATGACGGTGCGCGCCGACCCGCGCCGCGTCGCCTTCCCCAACGTCGACCTCTCGGCGCACCTGTACCGCGCGCCCGCAGGCGGGTGGCTGGGCCTCGACACGAGCGTCGTCTTCGGCGCGACCGGCGCCGGCCTCACGTCCAGCGTGCTGCACGACGAGCGCGGCGCGTTCGGCGCGCTCGCGCAGGGGCTCGTGGTCCGCGCCTTCGACGCGCCGTGACGCCCGACGTCCTGCGGGCGCGGGTGGTCGACGCCTACGACCGCCTCGGCCTGCCCTCCTGGCCGCCGCCCCGGCCTGAGGGCGTGGAGCCGCGCCACGAGGAGTACTCACGAGTCTCCGACCTGCACAGGTACCGGGTGGTGCACGGCCGCGCCCACGCGTGGACCGAGGTGCTCGGCGCGCTGCCGGGCGTCGTCGTCGAGCGCCTCGGCCCCGTCACCACGGAGCGGCACGAGTTCGCACGCGGCGTGCGCATCGTGTCCCCCGTGCCGGGCACGCTGGCGCTCGTGCTGCTGGAGCAGGACGCCGGCCCCACGGAGCACGGGGAGGCGCCGGACTTTCTCCACCTCGCTGTCGAGGACGCCGACCACCGGATCGACTACGGGGTCCCCGACTGCGGCTGCGACGCCTGCGACTTCGGGTCGGCGGGCCTCCTGAAGGCGATCGACGACGACGTCCTCAGCATCGTCGCCGGTCCGTTCGTGATGCTGCAGGGCAAGGGCTGGAGGGCCACCTGGCACCCCGACGGCGGCAGCATGGAGGGAGAGACGCGAGCGCCGTCGGACTTCAACACCGTGATGCGAGCGTGCCGCTCGCTCGCCGACGGCGGCGCCCCTCGTCTCCCCCGATCGTCCACCGCGCTCGTCGGCCGGTCGTGGCTGGACGCCCGGGCCTGACGTCAGCGAACGCCCGCCTCCGCCCTGGTCAGGCCGGGGCGTCCTCCCGCGCGTCGTCGACCTTGCGCCGCACGAGCTCGACGATGCGGCCGACGTTGACCGTCCAGCCCACGCCGAAGACGTGCGGGCTGAGCAGGTGCTCGCCCTCCGGGTCCCAGACGCGCTCGCGGATGCGCTCGACGGTCGGGACGCGGAACTCGTAGGGGACGAACCCGGCGACGGTGCCGTGCCAGGTGCGGTCCTCCTTGTCCTTCTGCAGCTCCTTGGTGACGGCCGCGACGACCAGGCCGACCATGATCAGCTGGAACAGCCCCGGCCCCCGCTTCCGGCCGCGCTCCGGCTTCCCGTGCTGGATCTCCTGCTTGGTGCCCATCTCGGCCTCCGCTCGTCGCGTGTCGGTGTCCGCACCCATCGTGCACCAGGCGGGCGTCGTCAGCGCGAGGGTCGGGTGAGCAGCACCGCGACGGCCGCCACGACGCACACCACGGCGGTGGTGAGCAGCCCCACGGAGAACGAGGTGCCCGCGGCGATGAAGCCGACGACCAGCGACCCGAGCCCGGTGCCGGCGTCGAACCCGATGTTCCACACGGCACTGGCGGTGCTGTGCTGCCGCGCGGGCACGGCCGCGAACGCCGCGACGAGGGTGAGGTTCTGCAGGCTGCCGTAGGAGACGCCGACCATCGTCATCCCCAGCACGAGGAGCGCCGGTCGAGGGCCGCCGTCGGCGATCGCCCAGGCGCACACCGCCAGCCCGGCGGCGCAGAAGGCGAGCAGCGGTGCGAGGAAGACGCGCGGCCCGAACCGGTCTGCGAGGCCGCCCACGCCCCAGCGCGCGAGGGCCGTCGCGGCCGTGAAGCCCAGCAGTCCCGCGACGGCCGCGCCCGCTCCCCCGGCGAACTGCGGCGCGAACGTCAGCAGCGCGCCGCCCGGCGTCGTCACCGCCAGCAGCACGAGCGACGGCATGACCAGCGCGAGCAGGACGCGGCCGCGCCCGGGCCCGCCGTCGACAGGCTGCCCGGCGCGCGCGGCGTCGGCGTCCGCCTCGCCGGCGCGATCGTCCACGGCGTCGAGGCACCGGCCGAGCAGGACGGCGAAGGGCACCGCGAGCACGGGCAGCGCGCCGAGCGCGAAGACCACGCGGAAGTCGAGCGTCTCGGCGATCCACGCGGCGCTGGGGACCAGCACCAGCTGCGGGAACGCGATCGACAGCCCGTACAGCCCGATGGCGCGGCCGTGCCGCGGCCCGTCCACGAGGGCGGCCACGGCGCTCGACCCGCACACGGTGAGGACGGCGAACCCCATGCCGCGCACCGCCGAGAGCGCGAGCAGCCACCCGAGCTGGTCCGTGGCCATGAACAGCAACGACGGCGCGCCGAGCAGCACGACGCCCGCCGTCATCGTGAGCCGCCACCCCACCCGGCGCAGCAGCCACGGCACCGTGGTCTGCGTGAGCACGGTGGCGAGCATGAGCACCGCGTTGACGAGCCCGGCACCGCCCTCGCTCGCTCCCCCGTGCACGGCCCACAGCGGCGCCGCCGGCAGCAGCAGCGCGTACCCCGAGAAGCCCAGCGCCGACATCGCCAGCAGCGGGCGGAACCCCGGCACGCGCGCGACGGACGACGAGGGCTGAGGAGCAGGGCGACGCATCGGGCGAACCTATCGCGCGGGTCATGCCTCGCCCCGGGCGATCAGCCCCCGACCAGCGCCTCCCCCAGCGGCGTGCGCTCGTGCAGCATGCGCGGGCCGTCGCGGCGCGCGTCGACCAGGCGGGCGGCGCGCAGCCGCGCCAGGTGGTGCGACGCCGTCGAGACGGCGAGCCCGCCGGCGGCGGCGACCTCGCTCGTGGTCAGCGGCCCGCGCAGCGCGAGCAGCACGCCCGCCCGGCCCGCCCCGAGCAGGTCCGCGAGCGCCCCGGACGTGTCGGGGGCGTCGTCGGCCCAGCGCTCGGAGATCCCCAGCGCGGGATAGAAGAGCGTGGGCTGCGCGGGCGGCTCGGTGACCACCGAGCACCGCGGCGCCATCACCGACGGCACCAGCACCAGGCCGCTGCCCGCGCAGTCGAGCACCTCGCCGTGCAGGCGGAGGCGCACCTGGACGGCGTCGGGGGCCCAGGCCACGGCCTCGTGCAGGGTCTCGACCATGGTGCCCAGGCCGTGCGTCGTGACGCGGCGGGAGCGAGCGCCGATGTCCGCGCGCAGGATCCGCTCCAGCTGGGGCCACGACGGCGCGAGGACCGCGTCCCACACCTGCGCCCAGGCGTCGGCGGCGAGGTCGCGGGCGTGCGCCGGGTCGTCGGCGAGTGCCTGCAGGAGCCGCCGGTCGGCGCCGTCGGTCCGGTCGACGCGCTTGAGCAGGTCGACCCGCAGCGGGCCGAGGTCGGCCTCCCGGAGCCGTTCGAGCTCCTCGTCCGGACCGAGGTCCCAGCCGGGCGTCGAGGTGAGGAAGTCGGGCAGGTACCCGTCCGCGCCGACCAGCAGGGTCAGCAGTCCGAGCGCCCGGGCGGGCGCGCGGCCCCGCGCCGCCCGCAGCCACCCCCACTGCAGCGGGTGGTACGCAGGCTGGGCCAGCACCCGGACGGCGTGCGCCAGCTCGTGGCCGGGCGAGACGCCGAACCGGATCGCCGAGACGTCGTCGGGGGCGAGGCGGAACTCGACCACGTTTCGATGCACGTCGAAACGGTAGTGGCGGGGAGCGTGCCCCCGCGAGGCTGGACGACGTCCACCACGGTTCACCGAAGGAGCCCACCATGGCCGCCGTCGTCCCCGCCGACACCCTCCGCATCCCCGGCTCGCGCACGCTGCGCTTCGAGGGCCAGGACCACGGGTCGGGGGTGTCGTTCTTCCTCGTCAGCAACGACCCGGGGCAGGGCCCCGACCTGCACCGCCACCCCTACTCCGAGACCTGGTCGGTGCTGGAGGGGGAGGCCACGATCCGCATCGGCACCGAGAGCGTCGTCGCCCGCGCGGGCGACACCGCCGTCGTCGGGCCCGACGTCTGGCACGGCTTCACCAACACCGGCACCGGCGTGCTGCGCATGATGTGCATCCACGCGTCCGGCACGATGATCCAGGAGAACAAGAGCGAGGAGCACCGCTGATGTCGTTCCAGGCCTACCTCGACACCGTCGAGACAAAGACCGGGCTCACGCCGCGCCAGATCGTCGACGCCGCCGCCCAGCAGGGCTTAGGCCCCGAGAGCAAGACCATGGCCGTCGTCGCCTGGCTCAAGGAGACGTACGGGATCGGACACGGGCACGCCCAGGCCATGGCGCACGTGATCGTCAAGGGCGACCAGATCGGCACCAAGCACGTCGGCACCACCGGCTCGCACCGCGACGCGAGCGACCGGCTGTGGCTCGACGGCAAGGACTCCCGCCCCGCGGACTGGTGAGAACAGGGCCGGGCACCGGTCAGTCGCCCGGCCACTCCCCCGTCCAGCGCTCGAACGCGCGGGCGCCGCCGCGGTCGATGGCCGCCTTCACGACGGAGAAGATCGCGCCCTGCAGCAGCGACGCGAGCAGGATCTCCCGCATCCGGTACTCGGACTGCAGCGGCGTGGGCGCGTCGTCCGGATGCCCCGGCGCGACCCGCTTGTAGACCTGCTTGAACACCTGACCCGCGACGAGCCCGCCGACGATCGAGCTGACGATCCCCACCGGCCGGTACAGGATCTTCGCGGCCTTGCCACCGGACTTCTCGGTCCGGACCACGTCGTTGTCCTCGCTCATCCCCCGACGCTAGGCCGGGCCGCGGCATCCCGCACGGGAGGCATCGGTGACGGTGCTCGAGCCGCGCCCCTGCGACCACCTCGTGATCGTTTCGTGACATTTCATCCGCCCGTGCGGTACGTTCCTCCGGGCCGGTGGTTCAGGCAGCAAGAGAGGTCGCATGACAACCCACGTTCACGGGAGCACCGCGCACCGCGGCGCACCCTCTCCGACCGTCGTCTCCGCGCAGGCCGCGCGATGACGCAGACGCAGCCCGCGCCGGCCCCCGCCCGCACCTACCCGAGCCGGCGCGACCCCGGCCGCGGCGGGCGCAGCCGCCCCGTCACCGCCGTCCGGCACGTCCCGGAGCCCGTCCGCGAGGGCGCGCCGCCCCGTGCCGCCGCGCCCGTCACCCCTGCCGCTCCCGCCACCCCGGCGCCTCGCGTCCACGTCCAGGCTCCGGCACCCGCCACGCCCCCCGTGGTGCACGCGCACGTGTTCGCCCCCGTGCACCCGGCCGCGGACGACGGCGCCCCGCGCGGCACGACGACTCCCGCGGAGACCGCGCGCACCGTACGCCGTCCCGTGCGCAAGTCGGCGCGCAAGCGCGTCCCGGGCCGCCTGGCCGGCCTCGGCGTCGGGCTGACCGTCGCCGTCGCCACCACGACGACGCTCACCGGGATCGCGCCGCAGGCCGCGGCTCCGGAGGCCGACAACCAGCCCACGACGGGCTCCCTGGAGGCGATCACCGCCGCGGCCGCCGCAGCCGTCGACGACCGGGGGGCCGCCGCCTCGCGCAGCGGCGCCAGGGCGGGCGTCGCGCAGGCCTCGACCGTGCAGCAGACCTCGGCCGGCGCGACGGTCACGGTGTCGGACAAGGCGAAGATGACGGTCGAGACGCTCGCCCGGGGCGAGATCGAGGCGCCCCCGCCCGTCCTGCCCGGCTGCGGCGGGGAGGCTGCCGGCACCGGGTCCAACGGGCAGATCCCGTCCAGCGAGCTGTGCACCCTGTGGGACGGGCGCACGCAGGTCCGCGCCGACGCGGCCGTGAGGCTCGCCGAGCTCAACGAGGCGTACAAGGCCGCGTGGGGCGAGTCCATGTGCATCACGGACGGCTTCCGCAGCTACGCGCAGCAGGTCGCGACCAAGGCCGCCAAGGGGTACCTCGCGGCTGCGCCCGGCACGTCGAACCACGGCTGGGGCCTCGCGGTCGACATCTGCCCCGAGACGTACTCCGGCTCCCGGTGGGACTGGCTCGCCGCGAACGCCCCGGCCTACGGCTGGGACAACCCCGACTGGGCCCGGCCCGGCGGCTCCAAGTACGAGCCGTGGCACTGGGAGTACACCGCGGGAGTCACGCAGATGGGCGATTACTGACCGCTCCGGCGGCCGGGCCCGGCCCGGCGAGCCGCCGCACCGCGCCGAGCACGTCCACCCCGTCGGGCGGTTCGGTGTCGAGGGCGCGGTGGATGGTCATGCCCTCCACGAACGCGTCGAGGACCCGGCAGGTCGCCGGGTCGAAGTGGCGGCCGAGCGCGGCGCGGCTGCGGCGCATCCAGTCGTTCGTGAGGTCCCGGAACGCGGGGTCGCGCGCGGCGAGCGTGTAGAGCTCGTGCGAGAGCACCAGGTCGCGCTGCGTGGCGAACACGTCGAGCGTGATGAGCCGGACGACGGCGCGCAGCGCGGCGTCACGGTCCGGCGCGTCGGCCATGCGGCGGTCGAACTGCGCGGACGCCTGGCGGGTGAAGCGTCCGAACGCCTCGCGCAGCAGCTCGTCCCGCCCGGAGAAGTGGTACGTCATCGAGCCCAGAGGCACGTCGGCCGCCGCGGCGACGCGGCGCTGCGTGGTGCCCGCGACACCGTGGGCGGCGATGACGTCGAGGCAGGCGTCGATGATGCGGTCGCGACGCTCGGGGTCGTAGCGGCGAGGGCGGGTCCCGGCGGTCATGACCCCATGATGGCGTCCGCGGGCCGTTCGCCGGGCGTCGCGGGCCGGGCCGTGCGCCGCCCGGAGAGGACGCCCGCGGCGAGGACGACGACCACGCCGGCCAGCGGCAGCACGAGGAGGCCGGTGCGCAGGCTGGTGGCGTCGGCGACGAGGCCGACGACCGGGGGCGACAGCAGGAACCCCAGGCGCATCAGCCACGACACGACGGTGAGCCCGGTGCCGGCGCGCAGGCCTGGCAGCTCGTCGGCCTCGTGCATCGCCGCGGGCACCAGCGTCGCGACGCCGAACCCGGCGCACGCGAAACCGGCGATCGTCCCCGGGACCGACGGGAACGCCAGCGCCAGGCCGGTGCCCACCGCGACGAGCAGGCCGCCCGCGCGCGCCACCGCGCGCTGGCCGAACCGGTCGACGAACCGGTCGCCGAGCATCCGCCCGACGAACTGCGCCCCCGTGAGCGCGATGTAGCCGGTCGCTGCCACCGCGGCGGCGGCGCCCAGGGTGCCCGACAGGTACACGGCGGCCCAGGAGTTCCCGGCGTCCTCGACGAGGGTGCCCGCGAACGCGACCAGCACCAGTGCCGCGAGCACCAGCACGGTGCGGCCGCGCGGCGTCGCGGGGGCCGACCCCGCGGCGGCGGGCGCGGGGCCGCCGTCCTGCACCGCGCCGTCGAGCCCCGGCAGGCAGAACCGCAGCGCGGCCAGCGCGACGGTGGAGAACAGCACGGCCGACACCCCCAGGTGCACGCCGCGCGGGACGTCGAGGGCGATCGCGGCGGCGGCCATCGAGCCGCCCAGGACCGCGCCGATCGACCACACCGCATGGAAGGAGTTGAGGATCGAGCGGCCGTACCGGCGCTGCACGCGCAGCCCGTGCGCGTTCTGGGCCACGTCGGTGCAGGCGTCCATCGCGCCGCCGAGGAAGAGGGCCGCGACGAGCAGCCCGAGCCCCGGCGCGACGCCGGCGGCGAGCACCCCCAGGCTCGTGAGGACCGTCCCGGCCACCGCCACGCGCGCGGAGCCGAACCGCCGCACGAGGAGGCCGGCCGCCAGCCCCGCGGCGATCGCCCCCGCGGGGAACGCCGCCACCGCCAGGCCATAGGTCGCGTTGCTGATCTGCAGGTCCGCCTTGATCTCCGGGTAGCGCGGGATGAGGTTGGCGAACAGGGCCCCGTTGGTGAGGAACAGCGCCGCGACGGCGGCACGGGCGCGGCGGTCGGACGACGAAGGGGCGACAGGAGGCATGTGTACAAGCGTACACATGAATCACCGCGTTGCCTACCGGTCGGTAGCGAATTCCGCGATGCAGCGGTCCGGCCCGGTCCTTCGACCCAGGCACTGACGCGCACCGCCGCAAGCCGTCGCGGTGGTCGCCCGCGCGGACCGGCCCTAGGGTGGCGATCGCGATCCACACCCGTCGGGAGAGGGCGAGGCACGGTGACCGGTGACGACGGCGACGACGCCCTGCGGGCGGCCCCGCCGGCGCGACGGTGGCCCCGGCACCTCCACCTGCGGCGCTTCTCGCTCCGACGCCGGTCGCTCGAGGCCGAGCCGGTCGTGGACGCCGCGTCCGAGCGGCTGCAGGAGTTCCTGGTGCTGCTCGGCGGCGCGCTCCTCACCGTCGGGACGGCGGCCACCGACATCCAGCACACGCTCAAGCGTGTCGCCGTCGCCCTCGGGTCCCCCAAGACCACGCTGTTCGTCTTCCCGACGCTGATCCTCATCAAGATGCCCGGCGACACCGAGACCCGGTTCGACGTCGCGGAGTCCGCCGGCGGGGAGGTCCGATTCGACCGCGCCGCGCAGGTCTACGCCGTCGTGGACGACGCCGTCGCGGGCCGGATCGACGCATCCGAGGGGGCCGAGCGGTTGCAGGAGGTCAAGGACGCCCACCCACGGTTCCCGGCCTGGGTACGCACGGCCGGGCACGGGCTGGCCGCGGCGGGCCTGGGGCTGGTGCTGCTCGGCGGCAACCCGGTGAGCCTGCTCTACGCGTTCGTGCTGGGCGTGCTGGTGGGCGCGGTGAAGCTCACCGTGCGGCCCGGCACCTACGCCGCGACCCTGCTGCCCGTCGTCACCGCCTTCGTGCTGGCCCTGCTGGTGTTCGGGCTCGCGGACACCGCCGTCGTGAGCGAGCCGCTGCAGGTGCTGGTGCCACCCCTGGTCACGCTGCTGCCCGGCGCCGCGCTCACCACCGGGGTGCAGGAGCTCGCCGCCGGCGACATGGTCGCCGGGTCGAGCCGGCTCGTCTCCGGGCTGGCGCAGCTGCTGTTCCTCGCGTTCGGGATCCTCGCAGCCCTGGCGATCACCGACGTGCCCGGCGCGGACGCGCTGGCGTCCTCCCCCACCACGCTCGGCGCGTTCCAGCCGTGGATCGGGGTGCTGCTCTTCTCGCTCGGCATCTTCCTGTACCACTGCGGCCCGCCGCGGTCCCTCTTCTTCCTCACCGTCGTGCTGCTGGTGGCGTACGGCGGTCAGGTCGTCGGCGCGACCCTCACCAGCGGTGTCTACAGCGGCTTCCTCGGCGCCGCGGCCCTCACGCTGTGCGCCTACCTCGTGCAGACCGTCCGGGGCGCGCCGCCCGCCGTCGTCTGCTTCCTGCCCGCGTTCTGGCTGCTCGTGCCCGGCGCCACCGGGCTGATCGGGCTCACCCAGACCGCCAGCGGCGACGCCGTCAGCTCCACGAGCCTGCCGACCATCGCGGGGTCGATCGTCGCCATCGCGCTCGGCGTCCTCGTCGGCACCGCGCTGTACCGGCAGATCTACACGATGGCGCCCGCGCGGTGGGGGCTGCGACCGACGTGACGCGCCGGCGCGTCAGAGCAGCAGCAGGTTGAGGGCCGCGAGCGCCACGAGCACGGTGACGAGGCGCTCGAAGAGCTGCTGGTCCACGTGCCCGATGACGCGCCGGCCGATCCACGCCCCGACCAGCACGACGGGCGCGAGGGCCGCCCACAGCCCCACCGTGTCGGTGCCCACGATCCCGACGCCGACGGCGACCGGCAGCTTGATGACGTTCACCGTGAAGAAGAACCACGCCGTCGTGCCGAGGAACCGCCACTTCTCGTAGCGCGCGGCGAGCAGGTAGAGGCTCATCGGCGGCCCGCCGGCGTTCGCGACCATCGTCGTGAAGCCGGCCAGGCCCCCGTACCCGAGCGTCGCGGCGCGCGTGTCCACGCGCAGCCGATCGCGCCAGAGGTTGAGCACCAGCAGCGCCAGCAGGATGCCGCCGATCGTGCGGCGCATGACGTCGTCGCTGACCCAGGTGAGGAAGGCCGCGCCGAGCGCCACGCCCGCCAGCACCGGCGCGAGCAGGCGCCCGATCACGCGGAAGTCCGCGTGCTTGCGATAGGCCCAGATCGCGACGAGGTCGCCGGTGATCAGCAGCAGCAGCACCGCGCCGGTGGACTCCTTGGCCGGCACGACGAGCGCCATCAGTGCCGCCGCGATCATGCCGAGGCCGCCCAGCGCCGTCTTCGAGAAGCCGACGAGCAGTGCGACGAGGACGACGACGGCCCAGCCCGTCCACGGCAGTCCGGCGATCAGCGGGGCGGGTTCGAGCACCGGGGCAGCGTAGCCGTCACCCCCGGCGACGCGAGCGGGCGTTCACCGCGCCCGGTCGTAGACCGCGGCCACCTCGCCCTGCTCCCCCACGACCTGCGAGGTCAGCGTCCAGGTGGAGCCTGGCAGGCCGTCGTCGAGCAACCGCGGCCCGCCGCCGACGATCACGGGCACGACGAGCAGGTACAGCCGGTCGAGCAGGTCCGCGGCGAGGAGCGGCCTGATGACGCTCGCACTGCTGTTGACGAGGATCTCCCCGTCACCCGTGCCCCGGAGCTCCCGCACGACGTCGGTCGCGGGGGCGTCCACCGTCCGTGCCCGCGGCCACGGCGCCGTCGCGAGGGTGCGCGAGAGCACCACCTTCTCCGTGTCGACCAGCCACCTCGCGTACGTGCGGTCGCGCGGGTCGGCGGCCTTGTCGTCCGCCACCGACGGCCAGTAGCCCAGGAACCCCTCCGCGTTGACGCGGCCCAGCACGGCCGTCGTCGCGCCCGCGCACATCCGGCTCATGTGGTCGCGCGCGGTGTCCGTGGCGACGTAGGGCAGGAACGCCCCGAAGTCCCCTGGCCCCTCGGGCCCGCGGTACCGGCCGTCGAGCGAGAGGCTGATGTTCGCGGCCACCGTGCGGCCGGTCGGGTGCGTCATGGTCTGCTCCTTCGGACTCGGGCTCCCGGTCGGGCGCCTCACCCCGGGGACGGAGCCGTGCGCCGGGTCTCGACATCGGCGGCCGGCCGATCGAGGCGGGCGGGAGGCCTGTGTCGCCAGTACCCGTGGCTCCACACGCTCTGAGGCACGAACCGGCGATGTCGGCGACGAGCCGAGCCCGCTCAGCCGAGCAGGTGTCGCAGGTAGCGCTCCGGCGCGTCGAGGAACGCGCGCCAGTGCTGCACCAGCTCCAGGTCGTCCCACGTCGTCGGGCGCAGGCCCCACGGCCCGACCTCCAGGATCGTCGCGCCGGGCAGCGCCGCCAGCACGGGCGAGTGCGTGGCGCAGAGGATCTGGCCGCCGCGTCCGGCGAGGTCCTCGAGCACGCTCATGAGGCTGAGCGTGGAGGAGAAGCTCAACGCCGCCTCCGGCTCGTCGAGGCAGTACAGGCCCGGACCGTCGAACCGGGACTCGAGGACGGCGAGGAACGACTCGCCGTGGCTCATCTCGTGGAACACCGGGTCCCTCGGCCCCGGGTGCTCCTCGAGGAACGTGTACCAGCCGTGCATCGTCTCCGCGCGCAGGAAGAAGCCCCACCGCCCCGACCCGACGCCCCGCTGCAACCGGACGGCGCGGTGCAGCGGCGACTCGGTCTCGCGCGTCGAGTGCCGACCGTGCGCGGTGCCACCCTCGGGCGACAGCCCGTAGGCGACCGCGACCGCCTCCACGAGCGTGGACTTGCCGCTGCCGTTCTCCCCCACCAGGAACGTCACGCCCGGCGCGAGGTCCAGCCCGTCGCGCAGCACCTGCTCGACGGCGGGGACGGTGCGCGGCCACACGCCCGCGGGCAGCGGGTGCTCGGCGTCCGGCGCGACCCGGACCACCGGCGGCTGCGAGAAGTCCACGGGGGCATCATGCCCCGGGCACCGGGAGGAGGAGCGTCGGTAGGTCCATTTCTGATCGGGACCGGTCGAGACCGGCCGAGGTTCGCGAGAATGACGCCGCACGTCTGATGCCGCGACGACAGAGAGGTCCCGCACCATGAGCACCGCCCGGACAGAGGTCGAGCAGTGGGACGTCGTCGACGTCTCGGTCGAGCTCCGCTCCCCCGGCAACCCGTTCGACGTCCGCCCGCGCGCCGAGTTCCGGCTCGACGGGCCGCAGGACGGCCGGACCCGACGCCAGGTCGAGGGCTTCTACGACGGCGACGGCGTCTACCGGGTGCGCTTCATGCCCGAGCAGGTCGGGCGATGGTGCTACCGCGTCGCCGGACCCGACGGCGCCACCCTCGCGGAGGGAGCCTTCGCCTGCGTCCCGGCGAGCGGCGACAACCACGGCCCGGTGCGCGTGCGCGACGCGAGCCGCTTCCGGTACGCGGACGGCACGCCCTACCGTCCGTTCGGCACGACCTGCTACGCCTGGACGCACCAGCCGGCGGCGACCCAGGAAAGGACCCTCGCCGCGCTCGGGGATGCGTCGTTCACCAAGCTGCGCATGTGCGTCTTCCCCAAGAACTACGCCTTCAACGCCGCCGAGCCCGCCCGCTTCCCGTTCGAGCGCCACGACGACGGGACCTTCGACCTCACCCGGCCCGACCCGGTGTTCTACCGCGACCTCGAGGAACAGATCCTCGCCCTGCAACGCCTGGGCATCGAGTGCGACCTCATCCTGTTCCACCCCTACGACAAGGGCCGGTGGGGCTTCGACCGCATGGACCCCGAGGCCGACGAGCGCTACCTGCGGTACACGCTGGCCCGCCTCGCGGCCTACCGGAACGTGTGGTGGTCGCTGGCGAACGAGTACGACTTCATGCGCGAGAAGTCCATGGACGACTGGGACCGCGCCTTCGCGACGGTCGAGCGCTACGACCCGTACCGCCACCTGGCCTCGATCCACAACGGCACCCGGATGTACGACCCGGCCAGCCTCGCCCTGTACGACCACCACCGGCCGTGGGTGACCCACGTCAGCCTCCAGCACTGGGACGTGCAGCAGATGCGCCAGTGGCGCACCCAGTGGTCCAAGCCCGTCGTCGTGGACGAGTGCGGGTACGAGGGCGACCTGCCCTACCGGTGGGGCGACCTGACCGCCGAGTCCGTCGTCGACACGTTCTGGACCGCCGTCACCCTCGGCGGCTCCGTCACCCACGGCGAGACCTACCTGCACCACGGCGACGCCATCTGGTGGGCCCAGGGCGGCGACCTCGTCGGCGACAGCCCCGCCCGCATCGCCTACCTGCGGCAGGTCGTCGAGAGCCTGCCCGACGACGTCGCGCCGCTCGACGACGACCGCCGCCACAGCGCTCCGACCCTGGGGATCGAGGGCACCGTCTACCTGCAGTACTTCGGGCGCCACCGCCCCGCCTACCGGATCATCGAGCTGCCCGACGACACCGACTTCACGGTCGACGTCATCGACACCTGGACCATGACCAGCACCCCCGCACCGGGCACCTACCGCGGCCCCAGCCGCATCGACCTGCCCGGCGGACCCGGCATCGCCGTCCTCGCGCGCGCCACGGAGTGACCGGCCTGCGTCACCACAGGCCTTCGAACGCATCCGTCAACGTTGCAGGTGCGACGTCTCCCCCACGGCCAGCACAGCTCGGTTGTGGAAGTAGTCGTCCTCGCGCAGCGTCGTGATGCTGCCCGAGCGCACGTGGAAGGCCACGTGGCCGGTGCTCTCGATCGGCATCCCGATCCACGCGGCGACCACGAACGTCGCCGCGTAGCCGTGGGTCACGACCACCAGGTCGTCCACGTCGCGCGTCAGGGCGTCCGACGTCGCCTCGTAGACCCTGTACGCCACCTCCCGGCGCGTCTCGGCGCCGTCGATCCCTTCGTGGTGGCGCAACCGGTCCCCGACCGCCGGCGGTGAGACGAACCGCTCGTCCAACCAGGACTGTTCGCGTCCTCCCGCCACGCCGTACGACTTCTCCTGCAGGCGGCTGTCGAGGACGGGGGCGACACCCAGGACGTCGCCGATGACTGCTGCCGTCTGGGCCGTCCGACGGAGGTCCGAGGAGACGACGGCCCGGCTCGCCCCGTCGTCGATCCGCTCGGCCAGGGCCGCAGCGATCCGACCCGCGTCCTCCAGGCCCTTCACTGTCAGCTCGGAGTCGAACTGACCACCGACCAATCCGTCGACGTGGTGCGTCGCCTCCGGATGCGTCACCACGTAGACGGTGCGCGCTCGAGCAGGCACGACGCCGGGAACCGGCGGCACGGGAGGGATCGACTCAGTGGCGGTCATCGCAGGATGGTGGCACACCCCACTGCTCGACATCGAGACCAGCAGATTCCCATCAGCCACCCTTAAGCAACTCACCTGCAGGGTTCAGCAAAGCCTGCTGCACGTCGACGACACGACTGTCAGGACTGCATATCGACGAACCGCGAGTAGTGACCTTGGAAAGCCACGGTGATGGTGTCGGTCGGGCCATTACGGTGCTTGGCGACGATCAGATCAGCCTCGCCCGCTCGCGGCGATTCCTTTTCATAGGCGTCTTCACGATGCAGAAGGATAACCATATCTGCATCCTGTTCTATAGAGCCACTTTCGCGAAGGTCCGACATCGCCGGCTTCTTGTCCTGCCGCTGCTCGGGACCACGGTTCAGCTGCGACAGCGCGATGACGGGGACGCCGATCTCCTTCGCCAGGAGCTTGAGCGCACGGGAGAACTCGGAGACCTCCTGCTGGCGTGACTCGACCTTCTTGCCGGAGGTCATGAGCTGCAGGTAGTCGATGACGACGAGCTTGAGGTCGTGCTTCTGCTTGAGCCGGCGGCACTTGGCGCGGATCTCGGTGAGCGACATGTTCGGCGAGTCGTCGATGAACATCGGCGCCTCGGACACTCGGCCCATCACCTTGGCGACCTTCTGCCAGTCGTCCTCGCCCATGGAGCCGTTGCGCAGCTTCTGCAGGTGAACGCGCGCCTCCGCAGACAGCAGACGCATCGTGATCTCGTTGCGGCTCATCTCGAGCGAGAAGACGACGGACGACTGCCCGTGCTTGATCGACGCCGCCCGCGCGATGTCGATGGCGAGCGTCGACTTGCCCATAGCGGGCCGCGCGGCGATGACGATCATCTGCCCGGGGTGCAGGCCGTTGGTCAGCCGGTCGAGGTCGGCGAAGCCGGTGGGTACGCCGACCATGCCCTCACCACGGTTGCCGGCGGCCTCGATCTCGTCCATCGTGCCGCCGATGATCTCGGCGAGCGGCAGGTAGTCCTCGGAGGTCTTGCGCTCGGTGACGGCGTAGATCTCGGCCTGCGCGGTGTTGACGATGCCCTCGACGTCGCCGCCGTCGGTGGCGTAGCCGAGCTGCACGATCTTGGTGCCGGCCTCGACGAGGCGGCGCAGCACGGCCCGCTCCTGCACGATGCGCGCGTAGTAGCCCGCGTTGGCGGCGGTGGGGACGCCGGCCATGAGGTCGTGGATGTACGGGGCGCCGCCGACGCGGGCGAGCTCGCCGCGCTTGGTGAGCTCGGCGACGACGGTGATGGCGTCAGCCGGCTCGCCGCGGCCGTACAGGTCGATGATGGCGTCGTAGACCGCCTCGTGCGCGGGGCGGTAGAAGTCGTTGCCGCGGATCTGCTCGACGACGTCGGCGATGGCGTCCTTGGAGAGCAGCATGCCGCCGAGCACGCTCATCTCGGCAGCGACGTCCTGAGGAGGTGTGCGGTCGAAGGTGGCGCCGGGCGCCCCCTGATAGCCCGCCTCGAGCTCCTCGATCGACATGCTCACCCCGCTCCCCCGCCGTCGCCGGCGTCCGGTCCGTCACCGGACATCGACTCCCGCTGTCAGGTCCACGTTCTACCGTGGCCCTCTGACACCGCGGACGACGCTAGGCGCGCCCGCGACCGTGCGCAATCGACGGTGTGGACACAGATGTGGACGGGCCTGTGGATAGGTGGCTCAGGCTGTGCATGGGCGGTGGACAGGCATGTGCACAACTGGGGATATCGGCTGTGTACAACTTTCCGCAGGCCCCTGACCTGCGGCGACGTTACCCTCAGGGTGTGGAGGAGAAGAAAGTTGGGTGAGGTGCACCGCACCCCGGATCCAGACGGCGGACACCACGACGCCACCCCTCCTTCACCGACGCCGCCGGAGGGTCACCCGCCCGCGGACGCCACCCACAAGGTTGTCCACAGGGGTGAGAACAGCGGCAACCACAAGGGTGATCGACGCCGCATCGACCGCGACATCCTCGCCCTCGCGCTGCCCGCGCTGGGCGCCCTCGTCGCCGAGCCGCTGTTCGTGCTCGTCGACAGCGCCGTCGTCGGCCACCTCGGCACGGCCCAGCTCGCGGGCCTGTCCGTCGCCTCGACGCTGCTCGTCACCCTCGTCGGGCTGTGCGTGTTCCTCGCCTACGCCACCACCGCCGCCGTCGCACGGCTGGTCGGCGCGGGCCGCACCCGCGACGCGCTGCAGTCCGGCGTCGACGGCATGTGGCTCGCCCTCGGCCTGGGCGTCGTGCTGGCGGCGGTGCTCGCCGTCGGCGCGCACTGGGCGGTCGGGGCGATGGGCGCCGACGCGGACGTCGCGGGCTACGCGGCCACCTACCTGCGCTGGTCGGTGATCGGCCTGCCGGGCATGCTCGTCGTCCTGGCGTCCACCGGCGTGCTGCGCGGCCTGCAGGACACACGGACGCCCCTGTGGGTCGCGTCGAGCGGCGCCGTCGTCAACGCGATCCTGTCCGTCGTTCTCGTCTACGGCGCCGGCCTGGGGATCGCGGGCTCGGCCATCGGCACCGCCGCCACCCAGCTCGGCATGGGCGCCGTGCTCACGGTCGTCGTGGTGCGGGGCGCCCGGCGCCACCACGCGTCGTTGCGGCCGCACCACGCCGGCATCTGGGCCAACGCCCGGGCGGGCGCGCCGCTGTTCGTCCGGACGGCGTCGCTGCGGCTCGCCATCCTGCTCACTGTCGCGGTCGCGACCAGCCTCGGCGCGACGGCGCTGGCCGGCTACCAGGTCGTCAACAGCCTGTGGGGACTCGCCGCGTTCGCCCTCGACGCCCTCGCCATCGCGGGCCAGGCGCTGGTGGGCCACGGCCTCGGCGCGGGCGACGTCGGCCGGGTGCGCGCCGTCCTGCGCCGCTCCCTGCAGTGGGGCGTCGGCGCCGGCGTCGTCATCGGCGTCATGTTCGCCGTCTCCGGCTGGTGGATCGCCCCGCTGTTCACGTCCGACCACGACGTGCGCGTCGCGATCACCGCCGGCCTCGTCGTCACGGGCGTGCTCATGCCGATGGCGGGCTGGGTGTTCGTGCTCGACGGCGTCCTCATCGGCGCCGGCGACGGCCGCTTCCTCGCCTGGGCGGGGATGCTGACCCTCGTGGTCTACGTCCCGTTCGCCCTCGCGGTGCGCGCCTGGGCGCCCGACGGCGCGATCGGGCTGGCTTGGCTGTGGGGCGCGTTCGCGGGCGTCTTCATGCTCGCCCGCGCCCTCACGACCGGCCTGCGCGCCCGCGGCGACCGGTGGATGGTCACGGGCGCGTGACGCCGCCACCCTCGCGCCGACGGTTCTGATCACGTACGCCATCGGGCCCAGAACGTCCGTGATCAGAACCGTCGGCGGGTGTTAACGGAAGTTGTCCACAGGGTCACGACACGACACCGGCACGACGTGGTCCGATGGGCCTCGTGCGAGCGCCGAACCCCCTCCCGGCCGCGCTGATGGCCGACGCACGCACCCAGGAAGGGCTCGTCACCCGCGCGCAGCTCCTCGCCGTCGGGATGACCTCACCTCGCATGAGCCGAGCGGTTCGGGACGGTCGGCTCCACCGGGTCTTCGACTCGGTCTATGACCTTCTCCCCCAGCCCTTCCTCGGACGGACCCGCGACCCCGACCACCAGCGAGACGACCTGTTCGCCCACCGTCGCCGTCGGCCCGCCTGGTACGGGTTGCTGGCGCACGGGCCGTCCGCGGTCGCGGTCGGGCAGTCGGCACTGGTCCTCCGCGACGTCCAGGGCCTGCCCGTGGAACCGCTGGTGGAGGTGACTCGCCTCGACCGTCGCGAACGCGTGGTCCGCCCCGGAGTGCTGCTACGGCGCTACGAGGGGGCGAGGTCGTACGACGACGTCGGCGGTCGCCTCGCCGTGCCCGTCGACCTGGCCCTGGCGCAGGCGGTCCCGCACCTCGACCGAAGGCACGCCGTCGCCGTCATGGACAGCGCGCTGCACCGGCGGCTGATCACACCGGACGGACTGCACCTTGCGCACGACCTGGCGCGGGGACGGCGAGGCGTAGAACGTACGCACGACTGGTGGGGGCTCGCGGACCGGCGTTCCGAGTCCCCTGCCGAAACCGTCGCCCGCCTGAGCTGCCTCGACGAGGGCGCCCCTCCCGACGTCCTCCAGCTGCGACTCGTCACGCGCGACGGCGCCAGGGTCCGCGTCGACATGGCGTGGTGGCTCGGCGACGGACGGTGGCTGCTCGTCGAGGTGGACGGGCACGACGAGCACTCGACCCCGGAGGCGCTGTTCCGCGACCGTCGGCGGCAGAACCTCCTCGCCGCCGCGGGGCACGTCGTGCTCCGCTACTCCGGGTCGGACGCCTGGTCCGGCGTCGTCGGGCCGCAGGTCACCGACCATCTCCGGGGCACGAGCTGGCGGCCCGGCCGACCTGTCCCTCGGGGCCCGGTGCTGCTCGGCTGAGCCCCAGCACACGGCCGACGGTTCTGATGGCGAACGCTGTGCGCTCCAGAACGTACGTGATCAGAACCGTCGGCGCGGCGGGTACGTCGGAGCGGCATGGTCACGAGGGGACCACGAGCCGGTACCCGATGCCCCGCACGGACGACACGCGCAGCTCCGGCAGCACGCGCAGCCGCTTGCGCAGCCGCTTCACGGCGGACACCACCGGGTCCGGGTCGCCCAGGTAGCCGGTCCGCCACACCGTGCTCGTGAGCTCGGCGAACGACCACACCCGGTCGGGTGCGGACGCGAGGACGACCAGGAGGTCGAACTCGCGCATCGACAGGTGCACGGGGACACCCCCGGCGGTGACCTCCCGCGCCGCGAGGTCCACGGTGAGCGCGCCGAGCACGATCCGACGCGCCCGGTCGTCCACGAGAGCGGCGGAGACGACCGGGATCTCGCCCGACGGCGGCGCGGGAGCGCGGGCGTGCACCTCGAGCGTGTGCGGCGGCTCGTCATCCGGCACCACCGCGGGCGGGGGCGGGCCGAGGAGCATGCGCGCGCCGTCGGTGTCGGCGGTCGCGATCACGGCGGCGCGCCCGCGCAGCAGCCGGGCCACCTCGCCCACCCGTTGCAGCGGCAACCCGATGCACAGCACGTACCCGCCGACCGGCTCGACCACGTTCTTGGGGGGCATCTGCGTCCTCCGTCCGACGCGCACTCCGGGAAGGGGACGCGGACATCGTTTACCCAGGTGCCTATCAGAGTTCAGGCCGGACCGCCCGCCGACGCAGCCCGGAACCGACCCGGATCCGTCCCCGGGTTGACCGGAAACTGGCCGCCGGTCGTCCTTGTCCGCCGAAGGATCGCCGGATGGGCTGAGGACGGGCCCCGACCGGGCGCCCGTCACGAAGCCCCGCACCCGGGGCACCCTCACCTGGAGGAACCGTGCACTCAACGATCCACCGCAGGAGGGGCTGGGCAGCGACGAGCGCTTGCCTGGCCCTCCTCGCCACGTCGGCCGTGGCCGCCGCGCCGGCGCTGGCGCAGGTCGACGCCACGACCACGCACCTCTCCACCCCCGACGACCCCGCGGACAAGTTCTCCGCCGCGGTGCAGGAGCAGCTCACGGACCACAAGTCCGGTGACTTCTGGATCAGGATGAACGAGGCGGCGGACCTCGCCGCCGCCGAGAAGATCGCCGACTGGGACGAGCGCGGCCAGCACGTGTACGACACGCTCACCGCGCTCGCGAAGAAGTCCCAGGCCGAGGTGATCGACACGCTCGACGCCGCCGGCGCGCACTACACCAGCTACTGGATCAACAACTCGATCTACGTCGAGGGCGGCACGCTCGCGCTGGCGCAGGACGTCGCCCGGTCCGACGACGTCACCGGCATCTATGAGACGTTCGCGATGGAGGAGACCGAACCGGTCGAATCCAAGCCGGCCGACACCAGGCTGACCGCCGCCGTCGAGTGGGGCATCGACGCCATCAACGCCCCGGAGGTCTGGGACCTCGGTGTGACGGGCGAGGGCATCACGGTCGCGAGCTTCGACACCGGCGTCGACGTCACGCACCCCGCGCTGCGGTCGAAGTACCGCGGCATCCAGCCCGACGGCTCGCTCGACAACGACTACAACTGGTTCGACGTCCCGGACGCCTGCGGCGGCGACCCGTGCGCCAGCAGCGGGTCGCACGGTACGCACACCACGGGCACCGTGCTGGGCTCCGACGGCGCCAACCAGGTCGGCGTGGCACCCGGCGCCACCTGGATCGCGGCCAACTGCATCGACCTCGCCGGGTGCGACTTCGACGACTACCTGACTGACGCCCAGTGGTTCCTCGCCCCGACGCGAGCGGACGGCACCGACGCCGACCCGAGCAAGCGTCCGCACGTCATCAACAACTCGTGGGGGATCCCGTCGGGCGTGAACCTGCCCGCGGACTGGATGAGCGCCGAGACGCAGGCCTGGAACGCCGCCGGCATCTTCGGCGCCTGGGCCGCCGGGAACGAGGGGCCGTCCTGCGAGTCCGGGCGCTTCCCCGGCACGTTCACCCACACCTACGCGGCAGGCGCCTTCGACGTCGACGGCGACATCGCCGGCTTCTCCGCCCGCGGCCCGGGCCGCGAGGACGGCGTCAAGCCGAACATCGCGGCCCCCGGCGTCGACGTGCGGTCGTCGGTGCCCGGCGGCTACGCGACCATGAGCGGCACCTCCATGGCGACGCCGCACCTGGCGGGCGCCGTCGCCCTCCTGTGGAGCGCCGCGCCGGCGCTGCAGGGCGACATCGAGGGCACCGCGGCGCTGCTCGACCAGACGGCGCTGGACGTCGAGGACCTGACGTGCGGCGGCACCGCCGACGACAACAACGTCTGGGGCGAGGGCAAGCTCGACGCCCTGGCCCTCGTCGAGGCCGCGCCCACCGACGGTACCGGCGACGTGACCGGCACGGTCACCGACGCCGGCGGCGAGCCCGTCGTCGGCGCCGAGGTGGCGTTCGACGGCACCCACGACCGCACCGTCACGACCGGCGAGGACGGCACGTTCTCCGCCCGCCTCGCCGTGGGCGACTACGCCGTGAGCGCGACCGCCTTCGGGTACCTGGCGGCGACCTCGGAGGTCACGGTCACCGCCGACGAGGCCGTCACCCTGCCGATCACCCTCGAGCGCGCACCGCTCCGCACCGTCACCGGTCTCGTCGCCGAGCGGGACGGCTCGCCCAGCGCGGGTGCCGTCGTCTCGCTCTCCGCTCCCCTGGAGGACGTCACGACCGACGCCGACGGGCGGTACACGATCGCCGACGTGCCGGACGGCACGTACACGCTGACCGTCTCGGCCGGGCACTGCGCCGAACCGTTCAGCACCGAGCTGGTCGTGGACGGCGACGAGACGGCGAACGCCGTGCTCGACCGTACGATCGACGGCTACGGCTACGCCTGCACCACCGGCACGGCCGGCGTCGCGTCCGGCGACACCCTGCTGGGGCTCACCGGCGACGACAAGGCCGCGGCGGTGGACCTGCCGTTCAGCTTCCCGTTCTACGGCGACCGGTACGACACCGCGTACGTGTCGACCAACGGGTTCCTGAACTTCCTCGCGTCGTCCACCAGCCTGACGAACACCGCACTGCCCGCGCCCGCCGCGCCGAACGCCGCGGTCTACCCGTTCTGGGACGACCTCAACGTCGACGCGGAGGCCGCCGTGTACACGGGCTCCACCACCGTGGACGGCGTCGATGCGTTCGTCGTGGAGTGGCGCAACGTGCGCAAGTACCGTCCGGAAACCGACCGTGTGAACGTCTCGGCCACCCTGTTCGCCGACGGCCGGGTGACCCTCGGGTACGGCGCCGTCACGGACAGCACCACCGCGCGCGGTGACTCCGCCACGATCGGGATCGAGGATGCCGCCGGAGCGGTCGCGTCCCAGTACTCGTACAACACCCCGGTGGTAAGCGAGGGGATGTCGATCACCTACGACCTCGTCGACATGGGCACCATCCAGGGCGTCGTCCGGGACGGGAACACCCGCGAGCCGCTCGAGGGCGCCACCGTGACGATCACGTCGAAGGACGACGGGGACGAGGCGGTCGTGACCACCGAGGCGGACGGCACGTACGCCGCCCGGCTCCCGCTCGAGCGGTACGGCCTCTCGTACGCGATGGACGAGTACGCCGGAGCGACCCGCAACGCCGCCCTCACCGAGGACGGTCAGGTCCTGACCCGCAACGTCGCCCTGGGCGCGGGGCGCCTCGAGGTCGACAAGGGGAGCGTGTCCGCCGCGCTCGCGATGGGCGGTACGGCCAGCCGTGCCTTCCAGCTGACCAATACCGGCACCGAGCCGGTGGACGTGGCGCTCGGAGCGTCGTCGGGCGGCTTCGAGATGCTCTCGACGTCGACGACGGGCGGCGGCGTCATCAACCACGTCACCGACACCGCCACCATCGCCGAGTCGTCCGCTCCGAAGGGCAGCAGCCTGGGTGCCGCCGGCACGAAGGGGGGCAGCGGCCTCGCGACCTCGGGCGCGGACGCCGGCACCGTCTCGCCCGACCTGTCGGCCGTCGTCGCGGCCGGCGAGACGACGCTCACCCACTCGTCGTCGCAGGACATCGTCTCCAACAACTCGGTGGCCTGCACCAACCAGGTGGTCACGCAGGACAACGGCTACCTGCGCACCTTCACGCTGAGCGACTTCGGGATCGACGGGTCGTTCGACGTGTCCGCGGTGTCGTTCGGTGTGGAGGCCGCTCGCGTCGCACAGGCGCTCACCGTCAACCTCTACACGCTCGACGGCGACCTGCGGTACGCCAACATGACGCTCGTCGGGAGTGCCGAGGCCACGGTCGCGGCGGGAACCAGCGGCGAGATCGTCACGGTGCCGGTCACCGGCGAGGTGCCCGCGGACGGCACGCTCGTCGTCGAGGTGGACGTGCCCGCCGGAGGATGGTTCTTCATCGGGTCCAACGACGCCGGCCAGAGCGCGCCGAGCTACCTCCGTTCGCGGGAGTGCGACATCGCCGAGCCGAGCGACACGGCCGAGATCGGGTCCCCCGGGATGCACATCGTCATGAACGTGTCGGGTGAGTCCGCCGGCGGGGGCGTCGAGTGGCTGGACGTCCAGCCGCCCGAGCTCACTCTCGCGCCGGGGGCGTCCGTGCGGGCAGCCGTGACGCTCGACGCCGCGGTGGAGCAGCCGGGCACGTACACGGCCACGATCACCGTGGGCGAGAACACCCCGTACGCCGCGCCGAAGGTCGGCGCGACGATGACCGTCAAGGCGCCTGCCGGCTGGGGCAAGGTCGCGGGCACGATCACCGGTGCCGGGTCACCGCTCGAGGGCGCGGTCGTGCACCTCGACGGCAAGGCGTCCGACAAGACCCTCGTCACGGGGGCCGACGGGACGTACGGGTACTGGATGCCCAAGGCCAACGGGCCGCTCCAGCTGATCGCCGCGGCGAACGGTTTCGTCCCGACCGTCCGCGCCGCCCAGATCGTCGCCGGGCAGACCACGGTCTACGACGTCGACCTGAAGCCGCTGCCCTGACCGTCTGACGGGAGGAACGACGAAGGCCCCGACCCCCTCGCGGGGGTCGGGGCCTTCGACCGTCAGGCGTCAGACGTTCAGCCGGCGACGACCTTGACGGCGATCTTCGCGGAGACCTCGGGGTGCAGGCGCACCGACACGGTGTACTCACCGGTCGTCTTGATCGGCTGGCCGATCTCGATCTTGCGCTTGTCGACCTGCGGGCCCTCGGCGGCCACGACCGCGTCGGCGATGTCACCGGTGGTGACGGCACCGAACAGGCGGCCGGACTCACCGGCGTTCGCCGTGACGACGACCGTCTTGGCGGCGAGCGAGTCGGCCACCGCCTTGGCCTCGTCCAGCGTGGCGATCTCGCGGGCCTTGCGGGCCTTGCGGATCGCGGAGACCTGGGACTCGGCGCCCTTGGTCCAGGGGGTGGCCAGACGGCGCGGGATGAGGAAGTTCCGGGCGTACCCGTCCTTCACCTCGACGACGTCGCCAGGCTCACCGAGACCGGTGACCTCGTGGGTCAGGATCAGCTTCGACATGATTCAGTGATCCTTCCGGTCAGCGGGCCGAGGACGAGTACGGCAGCAGCGCCATCTCACGGGCGTTCTTCACCGCACGGGCGATCTGGCGCTGCTCCTGGACGGAGACGCCGGTCACGCGACGCGCGCGGATCTTGCCGCGGTCGGAGATGAACTTGCGCAGCAGCGCGGTGTCCTTGTAGTCGACGGACTCGATCTTGGCCGTCTTGAGCGGGTTGGCCTTCTTCTTGGGCTTGCGCACCACAGGCTTCGCCATGGTGTTGCTCCTTCACAGGTGCTGTCCTCACGAGGCACCGGCCGGGGCCGGCGTCGGAGGACGGGTGATCTGGGGACTGGCGCCGATCAGAACGGGGGCTCGTCCGAGAACCCGCCACCGGAGGAGGCGGGACCGGCCGTGGCCCACGGGTCGTTGCTCTGACCGCCGCCGGAAGAACCGAAGCCTCCGCCGGGCTGGCCGCCGCCACCCTGGGGGCCGCCGTAGCCGCCCCCCTGGTTGCCGCCGCCACCGCCGAAGCCGCCGCCGCCACCCGAGCGCTGGGCGCGGGTGACCTTCGCCGAGGCGTACCTCAGCGACGGGCCGACCTCGTCGACCTGCAGCTCCATGACGGTGCGCTTCTCCCCCTCGCGGGTCTCGTACGAGCGCTGCGTCAGACGGCCCTGCACGACGACGCGCATGCCCTTCGTCAGCGACTCGGCGACGTTCTCCGCGGCCTCGCGCCAGACCGAGCAGGACAGGAACAGCGCTTCGCCGTCCTTCCACTCGTTGGTCTGGCGGTCGAACGTGCGCGGCGTGGACGCGATGCGGAAGTTGGCGACGGCAGCCCCTGACGGGGTGAAGCGCAGCTCCGGGTCCGCGACCAGGTTTCCGACGACCGTGATGACGGTCTCACCAGCCATGCCATGCTCCTTCGTTCGTCCGAGAGTCGTGAGGGGATCCCATCACGGGACTGTGACATCCGCGCCGTCGTTGTCCACAACGACCAGGACGCCGCCCGCGACGGGGGCAGAGATTCGGTTCAGGTCTCAGCGGGCGTCGGTGCGCAGGATCTTGGTGCGCAGCACGGCCTCGTTCAGGCCGAGCTGGCGGTCCAGCTCCTTCGCGGTGGCCGGCGTCGAGGTGAAGTCGACGACGGCGTAGATGCCCTCGGAACGCTTGTTGATGTCGTACGCCATGCGGCGACGACCCCAGATGTCGACCTTGTCGACGGACCCACCCTCGGTCGAGATGACCGTCAGGTACTTGTCCAGCGACGGGGCCACGGTGCGCTCCTCGACCTCCGGGTCCAGGATCACCATCAGCTCGTACTGACGCATGTGTTCAACCCACCTCCTCTGGTCTCAGCGGTCACGGTCGTTCCGTGACAGGAGGGTTCTTGCGTGCGTCGGCCGCGCTCCGCCCCGGAACGGTCCGGGGTGGTGGGCACAGCCAGTCGACCAGGATACCCGCGGAGCCCGCTGACTCGAAATCAGCCGGCTCCGCGGGTACGCGCGCTGGTCATCGGGTTCAGTTGTCCTCGCCGATGCCGTCGAGGATCCCACCGTCGTCGGTGGCTGTCGGGTCCGGCGACGGCGAGTTGCCGTTCCCGTTCCCGTTGCCGTTCCCGTTGTCGTCGTTGCCGGGCTCGGGGCCCTTCGAGACGACGAGCGTCACGGTGGAGCCCTCGGGGACGCTGGCGTCGGGGCCGGGCTCGGTGCTGATCACGGTCCCGACGGGCTGGTCGCTGAACTCCTCGCGCACCGCCGGCTCCAGGGCGTCGCCGTAGATCATCTGCTCGGCCGTCGTCCGGGGCTGCCCGACGACGTTCGGCACCACGACCTGTTCCGGCTGGTCCGCCTGGCCGGTGGAGACGACGAGGGTGATCGTCGCGCCGACCGGCACCTCGGTGTTCGCGCCCGACATCTCCAGCACGGTCCCCTTGGGCTGGTCGCTGTTCTGGGCCCTCGTGCTCGCCTTGAGCTGCAGCCTCTCCAGCTCGCGTGTGGCCTTGGCGATGTCCCAGCCGGTCACGTCGGTGACGGTGACCTTCTCCTCCTCGGTCTCGGACGGCGTCGGCGACGGGGTGTACGTCGGCTGCGTCGGCACGTACTCGGGGAAGTCCAGGGACTCCATGCCCTCGGTCGCGACCTGCATGAAGTCGGTCCAGGCGCGGACCGGCCACGAGCCACCGGTGATCTGTTCCCACTCGCCGAAGCCGTCGATCTCGTCCTGGCCCTTGATGTCGCCGGCCTCGAGATCGAGCGTCGTGTACTGCCGCAGGCCCACGACGGTGGTGAGCTGGGGCACGAAGCCCGCGAACCACGCCGACCTGTTCTCGTTCGACGTCCCGGTCTTGCCGGCGACGGGGCGACCGAGCTCCTTGGCAGTGTCTCCGGAGCCCTCCTCGACGACCCTGGTCATCGCGTAGGTGGCCGCCGTGATGGCGTCGGACTCGAACTCCTTCTCCTGCTCCGTCGGCCCCTCGTAGAGGGTGGTGCCGTCGAGCGTCTCCACCTTCGCCACGACGTGCGGCGTGGTGCGGTAGCCGCCCGCGGCGATCGTGGAGTAGGCGCGGGCGAGGTCGATCGGGTAGACCGACGCGGTGCCGAGCACGTTGGACCGGTAGGGCTGGAGATCCGGGGACGACGCCCTGATCCCGGCCTTCTCGGCGACGTCCACCGTCTTCTGCGGCCCGATCTCGAGGTTCAGCTTGCCGTACACCGTGTTCACCGAGTGCGCGGTGGCCGTCGCCAGGTCGATCTGCCCGAACGGCTCGCCACCGAAGTTCCCGACGGTCCAGGGCTTGTCGTCGGCGGAGTCGCCGGGGAAGACCTGCGGCGTGCTGCCGTCGAACTTCTCCTCGAGGGTGTGTCCCTCCTCGAGCGCGCCGATGAGCGTGAACGGCTTGAACGTCGAACCGGCCTGGATGACGTCCTGCGTGGCCGTGTTGAGCGACTGCTTCACGTAGTCGGGGCCGCCGTACAGCGCCTTCACGGCGCCCGTCTGGGGGTCCATCGACACCAGCGACATGCGGACGTTCTTGTTCGCCTTGCCGTAGGTGCCGTCCTCGTGCAGCGTCTTCTCCACCTCGACGGCCGTCTTCTGCAGCTTCTGGTCGATCGTCGTGGTGATCCGCAGGCCGCGGGTCTCGAGCTCCTGCTCGGACTCGAGCGGGCCGTCGGGGTTGCTCTCGGACTTCACGAGCTCCTTGCGCACCTGGGCGAGGATGTAGCCCTTCTGGCCGCCCCAGGTGTTGGCGGCTTCCTTCTTCTCCTTGAACTTCGGGAACTCGGCCTTGTCGTGCTCGTCCTTGGTGATGTACCCCTGCTGGTACATCCGGTTGATGCTGCGCTCCCAGCGCTCCTTGGCCCGCTCCGGGTCGACCGACGGGTCCCATTTGTTCGGCGAGGGGATGATGCCCGAGAGCAGCGCGGCCTCGGACGGCGTGAGGTCCTTGGCGTCCTTGCCGAAGAACTCCTGCGACGCGGCCTGGATGCCGTACGTGTTGCGGCCCCAGTAGATGGTGTTGAGGTAGCTCTCCAGCACCTGCTCCTTGGGCTGGGTCTGCGCCACCTTGAGCGCGATGATCGCCTCGCGAGCCTTGCCGGCGTAGGAGTCCTCGGTGTTGAGGTAGTACCGCTCGACGTACTGCTGCGTCAGGGTCGACGCCCCCTGGCGCATTCCGCCCTTGAGGTTGTTGTACGTCGCTCGCGCGATGCCCTTGACGTCGATGCCGTTGTTGGTCCAGAACGTGTCGTCCTCGGACGCGACGACGGCGTTGCCCACGTAGGGCGGCAGGTCCTCGAGCTGGACGAGCTCACGCTTCTGCTCGGCGAACTGCCCGATCTCCTTGCCGTTCGACCAGTAGACGGTCGCCGCCTGGTTGTTCACCTCGTCGAGGTTCTTCGGGATCGTCGTGGTGCTCCACGCGGCCACGAACAGCCCGGCGCCCAGCGCCGTCCCGGTGAGCAGGGTGCCGACGACGATGCGCCAGGACGGCAGCCAGCGCTGCACCGGGCCCTTGCGCGGGCGCGGGTAGTTCCAGAAGCGACGTCTCCTCGCCACGTCAAGCCTTTCGTCGTGCGGGACCGGCGAGCTGCTCGTAGAGTGCGCCGGCCTGCGGACCACAGGGAACACTAGGCGATCCGGTGGGGCCAGAGGGAGCCTCGGGCGCCCGGGGCGACGGTTCGACCCCAGGCGTCCGCAGCCCTCTGGCCTGCGCTCCGCGGAACCTTCACAACTGCGCGGAGCTGACGTCCGGTCGCCTCCCGTTGCACGACCATGTCGGCGAGTCCTATTCTCACGATGTATCGACTCGATACGTCGTGACGACGGGTCGGCAGCAACGGGACGACGGGACGGAAGGGGAACCCTCGTGCGCAGCAGGTCTGTGGTGCTCGAGACGGCCATCCTCGGCCTGCTCAACTCCGCCCCGCTGCACGGGTACGAGCTGCGCAAGCGGCTCAACCTGCTGCTCGGCTCGTTCCGCGCGTTCTCCTACGGCACCCTCTACCCGGCGCTGAAGTCCCTCGTCGCCCGCGGTCTCATCGAGACGACGGAGCGCGAGGCGCCGGCCCCCGCCGGCCGGGCGTCGGGCTCCCGGCAGTCGGGCGCCAAGGCCAACGGCAAGGCACCCCTGTCGGGCCGCCGCGGGCGGATCGTGTACCGGCTGACGGCGGACGGCAAGGAACATCTCCAGACCGTCCTCGCGTCGTCCGGCCCCGCCGCCTGGGAGGACGAGAACTTCGACGTCCGTTTCGCGTTCTTCGCGCAGACGGACGCCGAGACCCGCATCCGTATCCTCGAGGGCCGGCGAACCCGGCTCACCGAGCGCCTGGAGGCGGTCCGAGAGTCTGCCGCACGCACCCGCGAGCGGCTCGACGAGTACACCCTCGAGCTGCAGCGTCACGGGCTCGAACAGGTCGAGCGCGAGGTGCGTTGGCTCGACGGACTCATCACCACGGAACGCGACCGTGCTCTCGGCCGCGCCCGCGACCACAACGCCGGGGCGTCCGACGCGCCGGCCCAGAGAAACAAGGAGCGAGGATGACCTCCGTCCGCGTTGCCATCGTCGGTGTCGGAAACTGTGCATCGTCCCTGATCCAGGGCGTGCACTTCTACCGCGACGCCGCCCCGACCGACACCGTCCCCGGCCTCATGCACGTGCAGCTCGGCGACTACCACGTGCGTGACCTGGAGTTCGTCGCGGCGTTCGACGTCGACGCGAAGAAGGTCGGCTTCGACCTCGCCGAGGCGATCCACGCCTCCGAGAACAACACCATCAAGTTCGCGGACGTGCCGCCCACCGGCGTCACCGTCCAGCGCGGCCACACCCTCGACGGCCTCGGCGACTACTACTCCGCGACGATCGACGAGTCGGACGCCGAGCCCGTCGACGTCGTGCAGGCGCTGAAGGACGCGAAGGTCGACGTCCTCGTGTCCTACCTGCCCGTCGGCTCCGAGGCCGCGGACAAGTTCTACGCGCAGGCCGCGATCGACGCGAAGGTCGCCTTCGTCAACGCGCTGCCCGTCTTCATCGCCTCCGACCCCGAGTGGGCGAAGAAGTTCGAGGACGCCGGCGTGCCGATCGTCGGCGACGACATCAAGTCGCAGGTCGGCGCCACGATCACGCACCGCGTGCTCGCCAAGCTGTTCGAGGACCGCGGCGTCGTGCTCGACCGCACCTACCAGCTCAACGTCGGCGGCAACATGGACTTCAAGAACATGCTGCAGCGCGACCGCCTCGAGTCGAAGAAGGTCTCCAAGACGCAGGCGGTGACCTCGAACCTCGAGGGCCCGCTCGGCGGCAAGAAGGAGGACCGCAACGTCCACATCGGCCCGTCGGACTACGTCGCGTGGCTCGACGACCGCAAGTGGGCGTACGTCCGCCTCGAGGGCCGCGCGTTCGGCGAGGTGCCCCTGAACCTGGAGTACAAGCTCGAGGTGTGGGACTCCCCCAACTCGGCCGGCATCATCATCGACGCCGTCCGCGCCGCCAAGATCGCGCTGGACCGCGGCATCGGCGGCCCGATCCTCTCGGCGTCGACGTACTTCATGAAGTCCCCGCCCGTGCAGATGGAGGACACCGCGGGCCGCGCCCAGCTCGAGGCGTTCATCCGCGGCGACGTCGAGCGCTGACGACCCCGCGAGATAGAGAGGGTCCTCCCGCGAGATAGAGAGGCACCCCCGGCTTCGGCCCGGGGGCGCGCCCTCTCTATCTCGCGGGAGGACCCTCTCTATCTCGCGCCACAGGACATGGGAGGGTAAGGACGTGGGAGCGATCGGCGAGACCTGGCACGAGCTGCGCGCGCTGCTGCGGCTGGAGGGCTTCCGCAAGCTCTTCACCGTGCGGCTGGTTTCGCAGGCGGGCGACGGCATGTTCCAGGTGGGCCTGGCGTCCCTGCTGTTCTTCTCCCCCGAGTCGCAGGGCACCGCGGCGGCCATCGCCGGCGCGTTCGCCGTCATGCTCGCGCCGTTCACGATCGTCGGCCCGTTCGCAGGCGTGCTGCTCGACCGGTGGCAGCGCCGCCAGGTGCTGGTGTGGGGCAACGCGGTGCGCGTGGTGCTCACGCTCGCGATGGCCGGCGTGATGCTGGCCGGCGGCGTCGGCTGGGCCATCTACGCGATCGGCCTGGCGGCCCTGTCCGTCAACCGCTTCCTCCTCGCCGGGCTGTCGGCCGGCCTGCCGCGCGTCGTCGACGGGCCGCTGCTGCTCACCGCCAACTCGCTGTCCCCGACGCTCGGCGCCGGCGCCGCGTTCGTCGGCGGCGGCATCGGCTTCGTCCTCGGCCTGATGTTCGAGCCCGGCCGGGTCAAGGACTCCTCCGCGCTCGTGTGCGCGGCCCTCGTCTTCGGCGTCGCGTCCCTGCTCGCCACGCGCCTGCGGCGCACCCAGCTCGGCCCCGAGCGGCCGGCGGAGGCCGACCTGCGCGGCGAGCTCGCCAGGGTCGCCCGCGGCCTGGCCGACGGCGCCCGCTACCTCGTCGCGCGCCGCACCCCCGGGCAGGCGCTGCTCGCCATGGCCGTGCACCGGTTCCTCTACGGCGTGGTGTTCATCGCGTCGATCCTCATCTCGCGCAACCTGCTCGACCCCGGCAGCCAGAGCGCCGGGATGGCGACGTTCGCCGTCGTCATCGGCCTCACCGGCGTCGGCGGCGCCCTCGCGATGGTGCTGACCCCCACGCTGTCGCGCCGCACCGGGCCCCAGGGCTGGATCGCCGTCATGCTCCTGCTCGCCGCCGCGAGCCAGCTGCTCCTCGTCACGACGCCGGAGCGCGTCGTCGTGTACACGGGCGCCGCGCTCCTCGGGCTGGCCGCGCAGGGCACCAAGATCGCGGTCGACACGATCGTGCAGCGCGACGCCGAGGACGAGTTCCGCGGCCGCGCCTTCGCCTTCTACGACGTGCTCTACAACGCCGCGTTCGTCGGCGCGGCCGCCCTCGCCGCCTTCACCCTGCCGGACACCGGCTGGTCCCGCGGCGTCTTCGTCGGCCTCGCCGTCGCCTACGTCCTCGCCGCGCTGCTCATGGCGACCCGGGGCGCGCGGTCCCCGGCCGAGGTGCCCGCCCGCGTCCGCCGCGCCGGGGGCGCCGAGGACGCCGCCGCGCACGCCTGACGGCTGCTTGACGGCTGCCTGTCCACGGTTCCGCCCGGACCGACGAGTTCCGCCCGGAAAACAGGTCGTCACCGGGAGCGGGAATATCGCAGGATGGTTCGTGGTCGTACACAGTACGGTCTCGCCCGTCCGGCGACCGCACCATGACCGCACCGGGGTGACCGCCCCCGGGGCCACGACCGACCACGACGACGTGCCGCGCCCACCGGCGTCGGCCCTCGCCTGCCCTCCGCCGGGCTCACCCGGCACGACGCGAGCGGAGCACAGCGTGCCAGCCCCCCGACAGACCGACACCGCCCCACCCGACGCGCCGACCCCGGAGGCTGCCCTGACCCCCGCGACCACTCCCAGCACGGCCGACACCACGGTTCCCCCGCGCGGCATCGTCATCGACGAGGCCGTGCCCCAGCGCCTCACGCGCCAGCAGTTCACCGTCATCGCGCTGCTGCTGGGCTCGGCGTTCGTCGTCATCCTCAACGAGACGACGATGAGCGTGGCCCTGGCCCCGCTCATGACCGACCTCGGCATCACCGCGAGCACCGGTCAGTGGCTCACCACCGCGTTCATGCTCACGATGTCGGTGATCATCCCGGCCACCGGGTTCCTGCTGCAGCGCCTCGGCACGCGCGGCGCCTACCTGCTCGCGATGTCCCTGTTCAGCGCGGGCACCCTGCTCGCCGCGCTCGCCCCCGGCTTCGGCTGGCTGCTGGGCGGCCGCATCGTGCAGGCGTCGGGCACGGCGATCATGATGCCGCTGCTCATGACGACGATCATGACGGTCGTACCGCCGGCGATCCGCGGCAAGGTGATGGGCAACATCTCCATCGTCATGGCCGCCGCGCCGGCGCTCGGGCCCTTCGTGTCCGGGGTGATCCTCAGTTCGCTGAGCTGGCGCTGGGTCTTCGGCATCGTGCTCCCGATCGCGCTGCTCGCGCTGGTCATGGGCTTCTTGTACGTCCGGGACGTCGCCGACCGTACACACTCGCGCCTCGATCCGCTGTCGCTGTTCCTCGCGGCTGTGGCGTTCGGCGGCCTCGTGTACGGCCTGTCCAGTCTCGGCGAGGCCGCGCGGCACGCTCCGCCCGTCGCGCCGTGGATCCCGATCGCCGTCGGCGTGGTGACGCTCGGCCTGTTCGCCTGGCGCCAGCTCCTCCTGGCCCGCGACGACCGCGCGCTGCTCGACCTGAGCGTGTTCCGGTTCCGCGCGTTCTCCGTCGGCCTCGCGATCATGGCGGTCGGCATGCTCGCGATGTTCGGCTCGCTGATCCTGCTGCCGCTGTTCCTGCAGCAGGCCATCGGTCTCGACCCGCTGTGGACGGGACTCGTGGTCCTTCCGGGCGGTGCCCTCATGGGTCTGCTCGGCCCGGTCGTCGGACGGCTCTACGACCGCGTGGGCCCGCGCCCTCTCGTCACGCCCGGCCTGGCCGTCGTGACGGTCGCCCTGGCCCTGTTCACGCAGGTGCACGCGGACTCGTCGCCCTGGTACATCCTGGCGCTGCACGTCACGCTGAGCCTCGGCCTGGCGTTCATGTTCACGCCGTTGTTCACCTCGGCGCTGTCGTCGCTCACGCCGCCCCTGTACTCGCACGGGTCGGCCGCGATCGGCACCGTGCAGCAGCTCGCCGGCGCGGCCGGCACCGCGATGTTCGTCGCGGTGATGACCACGCGGTCCGTCGCCCTCATGGAGGACGGCGCGACGGCGCAGGTCGCGCTCGCCGAGGGCGTCGGCGACGCGTTCGTGTGGGGCGCGGCGATCATGCTCGTCGCGGTGGGGCTGTCGCTCCTGCTGCGGCGCGTGCCCGCCTCGCCCGACGGCGAGGGGATGCCGGCGGCGCACTGACCGGTCGCCGGCCCCGTCACGGGCCGGCGGCGCCGCCTCGGCCGCCACGGGCGGTCACCGTCGCACGACGGTGACCGCCCGTCGTCGTCCCCGACGTCAGGGGGCGGCGGACGGAGCAGCGACGTCGTCGCGCGCCGCGACCTTGAACGCCGGCGCCAGGGCGATCACGCCGAGCGCGAGCAGCGCGGGGACGGCGAACGCCAGCCGCATGCTGAGCAGCTCGGCGACGCCGCCGATCAGTCCCGCCCCCACGACGAACCCCACGTAGTTGAAGAGGTTCACGCGCGCCACCGCGACGCCCGTGCCCTCAGGGTCGAGCCGGCCCGCCACCGAGAACGCCAGCGGCACCACGACGCTCAGGCCGAGCCCGGTGAGCCCGAAGCCGACGACGGCGACCCACGGCCCGGGGGCGAGCGTCACAGCGGCGAGGCCCGCCGCCCCCACGATCCCGCCGACGGCCACGGGCGCCACCGGCCCGAACCGGTTGACCTGCCGATCGGCCGCGAGCCGGCCGATCAGCTGGCAGCCCAGGTAGGCGGCGAGACCCAGCGGGGCGACGTTCGCCGCCGCGCCCAGCGCGTCCTGGATGTACTTGGTGGACCAGTTCGACGTCGCCGAGTCCGCGACGTACACGATCGTCACGGCGAGGCCCACCAGGACGAGCGGCCCCCACGGCGGACGCGCGGCGCGGGGCGAGCCGGCGTCGACCCGCTCCCGGCCGACAGGGCCGGCCGGTTCCGGCACCCCGTTCACGGTGCGGAGCGCGCGGTCCCCCGACACCAGGCCGGGCACCGTCTCCCGCGCGGCCGGACGCGGGGCGCCGCCCCCGGACGCGGCCGCCGTCGCCACGAGGTCGACGGCGACGCCCACCGCGGCGACGAGCCCCAGCCCGGCGGCGAGCGACCAGCCCAGCGAGTGCGCCAGCACGGCCGCGAGCGACCCGAGGATGCCGCCGACGCTCCATGCGCCGTGGAAGGAGTTGAGCAGGCTGCGGCCGTACCGCTGCTCCACCTCCACGCCCTGCATGTTCATGCTCGCGTCGACCAGGCCGAGCAACAGCCCCACCGCCGCGACCACGGGGTAGAGCACCGTGACGCTCAGCGCCAGGCCCGCGCCCAGCACCGCGAGCGCCACGAGCGGCCCGCACACGTGCAGCAGGCGGGCGCTGCCGACCCGCGGGGCCAGGGCCCCGGCCAGCACGCTGCCGACGCCGGCCACGACCGGCACCAGCAGCAGGATCAGCGTCAGCGTGCCGTCCGAGATACCCAGGTCGTGCTGGAGCGTCGGCACCTGCGCCAGGAGCCCCGCGAAGCACATGCCCTGCACCAGGTAGAACGCCGACACGACGAGGCGTGCGCGCCGGTCGCGCGCCCCCGCGTCGCCGCCCGCTCCGCGCACGCCACCGGCCGTCCCGCCGGACGCACCGCCCGACGTCACCCCGGCACCGCTCATGCCCAGCCTCCGCTCGTCGCGCTCCGGGGCTCGCCGTCGGGCCCGCGCGCAAGCGTGAGGATAGACCCGCCGCGCCCTGGCGCGGGAGGGTCGGTCAGCCCTCGCGGCCCGCCCACCAGGCGCGCAGCTCCTGCTCGGCGCGCTCCGCGCCGAGCGGACCGTGCTCCATCCGCAGGGCCAGCAGGTGCTTGTACGCCTGCCCGACGGCGGGCCCGGGCGCGATGCCGAGGATCGCCATGATCTGCGACCCGTCCAGGTCCGGACGGATCGCGTCGATCTCCTCCTGCTCGCGCAGGGCGGCGATGCGGTGCTCGAGGTCGGTGTACGTGTCGGCGAGACGCTGCGCCTTGCGCTTGTTCCTCGTCGTGGAGTCGGCGCGCGTCAGCCGGTGCAGGCGCTCCAGCAGCGGGCCCGCGTCGGTGACGTAGCGGCGCACCGCGGAGTCCGTCCACTGCCCCTCGCCGTAGCCGTGGAAGCGCAGGTGCAGCTCGACGAGCCGCGCCACGTCCTTGACCACCTGCTTCTCGTACTTGAGCGCGCGCAGCCGCTTGGCCACCAGCTTCGCGCCGACCACCTCGTGGTGGTGGAAGCTCACGCCGCCGCCGGGCTCGAAGCGGCGGGTGGCCGGCTTGCCGACGTCGTGCAGCAGAGAGGCGAGCCGCAGCACGAGGTCGGGCGCGGGCACCGGGCCGTCCGGGCCGGTCTCCTGCGCGATCGCCTGCTCGAGCACGGTGAGCGAGTGCTGGTAGACGTCCTTGTGGCGGTGGTGCTCGTCGATCTCCAGCCGCAGCGCGGGCAGCTCGGGCAGCACGTGGTCGGCCAGGCCCGTGTCGACGAGCACCTCGAGGCCTGCGCGGGGGCGGTCGCTCAGCAGCAGCTTGGAGATCTCCGCCTGCACCCGCTCGGCGGAGACGATGTCGATGCGGCCCGCCATGTCGACGATCGCCTGCCGGGTCGCGGGCTCGACGGCGAACCCGAGCTGGCCGGCGAAGCGCGCCGCGCGCATCATGCGCAGGGGGTCGTCGTCGAACGACCGCTCCGGCGCGATCGGGGTGCGCAGCACTCCCCGGGCCAGGTCGGACAGCCCGTCGAACGGGTCGACGAACGTGAGGTCCGGCAGGCGCACCGCCATCGCGTTGACCGTGAAGTCGCGCCGGGACAGGTCGCCGTCGAGGGTGTCCCCGAACGCGACGACGGGCTTGCGGGAGGCCGGGTCGTACTCGTCGGTGCGGTAGGTGGTGACCTCGACGACGACGTCGCCCGACACCCTTCCTGCGCCGACGCCGGACCTGCCCCCGGCACGCGCGAACCGCCGCGCCCCGATGGTGCCGAACTCCTTGCCGATGTCCCAGTGGGCGTCGCCCCAGCGGGCCAGCAGGGCCTGCGTCTCGTCGGGCGAGGCCGACGTCGCGAAGTCCAGGTCGTTGCTGGTGCGGCCGAGGAAGGCGTCGCGGACAGGCCCTCCGACCAGCGCGAGCTCGTGCCCGGCGGCACGGAACACCTCGCCCAGCTCGACGGCCGCGGGGGCCATCTCGGTCAGCACGGCGAGGGCGCGGCGCAGCAGCGCGGCGGGGGCCGGGGGTTCAGGGGTCGACACGGCGTCCCATCCTCCCAGATCCTGGGCGTGCGCGCCCCGGCGGCTGGGCCGGCGGGGCGTCGTCACTCGGTAGGGTGGGGCGCATGTCATCCCCGGCCCCGGTTCCCGGCCCGCGGCGCCGGCGCCCGGCCGCGCCGGTCCCCGTGCCACCGGGAGGACACCCGCTCAAGGTCGACCCGGCGCGCCTGGCCGGCCCGCGCGGCACGGCGACGCCCGCCGTCGTCGGAGTGGCCCCGTCGGGCACGACGACGCACCTGCCCGTCCACGAGGAGACGTCGGCGGGCGGGCTCGTGGTGCAGGTCGCTGCGGGCGGCCCGGAGGCGGCCGTGATCGTGCGGCGCAACCGCGGCGGCCGGCTCGAGTGGTGCCTGCCCAAGGGGCACCTGGAGGGCGAGGAGACGCCGGAGCAGGCCGCCGTCCGCGAGATCCGCGAGGAGACGGGCATCCTGGGGACGATCCGCACCCGCCTGGGCGTCATCGACTACTGGTTCAGCGGCGAGGACCACCGCGTCCACAAGGTGGTGCACCACTTCCTCCTGCGCGCGGAGGGCGGCACCATCACCGCCGAGGGCGACCCCGACGGCGAGGCGGAGGACGCGCTCTGGGTGCCGGTCGAGCAGCTGACGGACCGCCTCTCGTACCCCAACGAGCAGCGCCTCGCGATCGTCGCGCAGCAGGTGCTGCGCCGCACGCCCGAGGTGCTCGGCCACCCCGGCCTCGGAGCAGTCGAGTGAGGCCCGCCGCGTGACCGCCTCCCGACCGTCGGGTGCCTGCGCGGCACCCGCGCCTACGCCCGCCCGTCCGGCCCGCCTGTCCGCCGTCCTCCTCGTGCTCGCCGGGCTGCTCCTGACGGGCGCGCTGGTCGCCTTCCCCGGCACCATGGCGTCGGCTGCCATCCCGTCGCCCTCGGTCGTGCCGGCCGCGCGCGACGGCGAGGCGACCGTCGAGCTCGTGAGCTCCGCGCCCGTGCTCGCCGCGCCTGGCTCCACCGTGACCCTCACCCTCCAGGTCACCAACGGCACCGACACGGTGCTCGACGGCGCCCAGCTCGACCTCGGCGTCGCGTGGCGGCCGGTCACCTCGCGCGAGGACCTGGCGGCCTGGGCGGACGACGGCGGCACCAGCACCGCAGGATCGCGCCAGGACGGCGCGGCCGTCGACCGACTCGCGCCCGGAGACTCCACGCGGGTGACGATGGAGCTCGAGGTCGACGTCCTCGGCCTCAGCGCGGAGAACCCCTGGGGGCCGCGCGAGATGTCCGTCGCGCTGACCCGCGGCGACGCGACGCTCGACGTCGTGCACACCTTCCTCCTGTTCGCGCCCGCGGGCGACGCGCCCGACCCGGTCTCGGTGAGCGTGGCCGCGCCCGTCACGGGGCCCGCCGTCGACCCGCTCGACCCGGACGGCTACGACCTGGCGCTCGGCACCGCGACCGCCGACGGCGGACGGCTGACCCGCCTGCTCGACGCCGCGGCCGTCACCGGCTCCTCCCCCGGCATGTCGCTCGCCGTCGACCCCGCGCTGGTCGCCGCGGCCGCCGCCACGGGCGACGAGGACGCCCAGGCGTGGGCCACCCGGCTCACCGGGGCACCCGCTGTCGGCGACGACGACGCCGACGCCGCGACGTCGGCGAGCCTGACGAGCAGCACCCTCCGCACCGCGGCCACCGGCGAGCCGGCCGACGTCGCCGTCCTGCCCGGCTACGACCCCGACCTCGCGGCGGTGGCGCACGCCGAGCCGTCCCGGGCGGACGTCGCTGCGGCGACCGGCGGCGAGGCCGCGCTCGGCTCGGCGTGGCAGCGTCCGGAGGGCTGGGACCTCACCCTCGCCTGGCCGGACGGCCGGCCGGACGTCGCGACCCTGTCCGCGGGGCGCGAGGCCTCGGTCGACCAGGTCGTCGTCGCCGACGGGCTCGCCCCCGACGACGGCGCGGCCGCCTCCGCCCGCACGGCCGTGGAGACGCCGTCTGGCAAGGTGCCGGCCCTCGTCGCCGACGCCGGCCTCTCGTCCGCGCTCACCACTCTGACCGACGACACCGATGCGCCCACCGCCGCCGAGGCGTCCACGCGGGTGCTGGCCGACGCCGCGCTCGTCGCCCTGCAGCAGGCGGAGTCCGGCCAGGAGGACCTGCACCTGCTGGCCGCGCTCCCGCGCGACTGGTCCCCCGACCCCGCCCTTGTGGGGGCGGTCCTCGGTGCCCTCGACGAGGCGTCGTGGGCCGACGTCGTCCCGCTCTCGGAGACCGTCGCCGCCCCGGCCTCCCGCGTCCAGCGCGACGACCCCGCGCGGGGCGAGCGGGCCGGTCGGTCCAAGGGCGAGCTGGCGCCGTCCTCCGTGCGCCGCCTCCTCGACGCCCACCGCGACCTCGCCGCGTTCTCGACCGTGGCGAGCGACCCCGTCGAGCTGAGCGGCGATGCCGACCAGGCGCTCGTCGCCCCGCTCGCCGTCGCCGCGCGCACCGAGCGCGAGGCCCGCGACCGCGCCGTCGACCTCGCCGTCGAGCAGGCCGACGCCCTCCAGCAGGGCATCGGGGTCGCCGACCGCTCCAACGTCACGCTCGTCTCCGACACCGGCAAGCTGCCCGTGACCGTCTCGAACGACCTCCCCGTGGACGCCACCGTCACCGTGGTGCTGCGGCCCGACGCGTCCCGGCTGGTCGTCGAGTCGCGCCCCACGGTCGTCGTCCCTGCCGGCACCGCCACGAACGTGCACGTCCCCGTGCGTGCCATCGGCTCCGGCGACGTCACCGTGCAGGTCGAGGTCCTCGCACCGAGCGGCACCGTCGTCGCCGGGCCGACCAGCTTCTCCCTGCGCGTCCGCGCCGGCTGGGAGACCGCCGGCACCGCCGTCGTCGCCGTGCTGGTCGCGCTCCTGTTCCTCGGCGGCATCTGGCGTACCGTGCGTCGGGGACGGTCGTCGGCGCGCACCACCGGCGAGGGGGTCGCGGCCGCCGCGGCCGACCCGCAGGGACCCGACGCCCCGGCGGGCGGCGACGTCGCTGCACCCGACCGCGACGTGCCCGATCGCGATCTGCCCGACCGCGATCTGCCCGACCGCGATGCGGGCGACCTGCCCGACCACCCGCACGACCCGCCGGACGACCCCGGTGGCGGCGGGGCCCCCGCCACACGCACGCCCCCCGCCCAGGCCACGGAGACCGACCCCTCATGACTTCGACGTCCGCCTTCCCCGACGACGGCCGGCCCGACCTGCCCGGCGAGGGCGACGCGACCGACCCGGCGTCACCGACCGGCGCCGCCGGTGCCAGCTGGCACCCGGTCGCCGACCCCGCCGGCGGTGGGCCGGGCCAGGGCGCCGCTGCCCGTGCGGACGGCGACGACGCCGGTGCGGGTAGTAATGGTGCCGGTGGTGGCGGTGACGACGGTGGCGGCGCCGACGCCGTGCGACGCACCAGCCTCGGCCGTGGCTCCCTCGTGATGACGCTGGGCACGATCGCGTCGCGCGCCTCGGGGCTGATCCGCGCCATGCTGCTGGTGGCCTGCGTCGGTGCCGTCGGCACGGTCGCCGACGCGTTCGACATCGCGAACAAGCTGCCGAACATGCTGTTCGCGCTGATCTCGGCCGGCGTCCTCCAGGCCGTGCTGATCCCGCAGATCCTGCGGGCGATGAACGCCCACAACGCCCGCGAGCGGCTCGACAAGCTGCTCAGCCTCTCCGGGCTTGGTCTCCTCCTGCTCACCGCGGTGCTCGTCATCGCGGCGCCGTTGATCGTCTGGCTCTCCACGGTCTCCGCGCCCCTCGACCCTGACGCGCGCCACCTCGCGATCGTGTTCGCGTACTGGTGCATCCCTCAGGTCTTCTTCTACGGGCTCTACATGCTGCTGGGCCAGGTACTCAACGCACAGGGGAAGTTCGGCGCCTACGGCGTGGCGCCCGTGGCGAACAACCTGGTGTCGCTGATCGGGTTCGGCACGTTTCTCCTGGTGTGGGGGGCGGCGCCGGACCTCGGCATCTCGGACCTGTCCCAGTGGTCGACGGCGCAGACGGCGGTGCTCGCCGGGACGGCGACGCTCGGTATCGCGGCCCAGGCCCTGGTGCTCGTGGTCGCTCTGCGTCGTTCGGGATTCCGCTGGCGCTTCCGGTTCGGCTTCCGAGGGATCGGACTCCGCGCGGCAGGTTCGGTCGTCGGCTGGACCATCGGTGCCGTGGCCCTCGAGCAGGTCGGCGTCCTCTTCCTCACCAACGTGCTGTGGTCCGCTGGCCGCTCCGTGACCGATCCCGACGTGGTGGTCGCCGGAAACGCCGCGTACACCAACGCCATGACGATCTACCTGCTGCCCCACTCGCTCGTCGTCGTCTCCATCGTCACGGTGCTGTTCCCGCGCATGACGGCAGCGGTCCAGGCCGGGGACATCCCGGGTGTGCGGCGCGACATGTCCCTGGGGATGCGCTCCGCGGGCGTCTTCTCCGTGTTCTCCACAGCGGTCCTCGCCGTCCTCGCCGTCCCGCTGACCGGCGCGCTGCTGCCCTCGCTCGGGCAGGACGGCATCGCGGCCGTCGCGCCGATCATCCAGGCCATGGCGGTCGGCATCATCGCCCTCGGCGCGACGGTGCTGGTGCGCCGCATGTACTTCGCCTTCGAGGACGGCCGCAGCATCTTCGGCATCCAGGTCATCGCGACCGTCTCGATGGTGCTCGTGCTGTGGGGCGCGACGCGGTTGCTGGCTCCCGAATGGTGGGCCGTGGCCGCCGGCGGCGCGTACGCCCTGTCCACGTGGATCTCCCTGCTGCTGCGGGTGCGCGGCATGCGCCGCAAGCTCCACGGCATGGACGGCCGACGCGTGCTGCGGCTGTACGTCCGCGCGCTGATCGGCGCGCTGATCGCCGCCCTCCTGGGGTGGCTGACCGTGCGCCTCCTCGACGGCTACGACGTGAGCTCGTGGGGGCACTCGCTGCTCGTGACGGCCGTCGCCGGGATCGTGATGATCGTCGGGTACGTCCTCGCGCTGAAGGTCCTGCACGTGCGCGAGCTCGACGACGCGCTCGCCCCCGTCCTCCGCCGGATCAAGCGATGACGCCGGTCGCGTGCCCGGCGCGCGCGGGTTCCGTGAGGGCCCTGCGGGCACGCCCGCCGGGCCCGGCCTCGCGGCCACGGGCCCGCCCGTACCATGGTCCGATGGACCGGAGGACCCTCTCCCCCCGCACCCCCACCGAGGAGCACAGGTGAGCACCGCCCATCCCGGGACCGTCATGGTCGATCGCTATCGACTCGTCCAGCTCGCGGACACCGACCTCGCCGCAGCCGAGGCGTGGGAAGCGCACGACCAGATCCTGGACCGTCCCGTCCGCGTGACGTTCGTCGACGGCCAGTACGCGTCCGCCGCGCTCGACGCGGCCCGCCGGGCCGCGCTCGTCGCCGACCCGCGGCTCTCCCGCGTGCTCGACGTCGGCAGCACCGACCTCGGCGCGGGTCCCCGCAGCTACATCATCTCCGAGCCCTACCGCGGCACGACGCTCACGGAGGTCGTCTCCGGCGGCCTGGTCGACGCGCAGCAGGCGCGCGCCGTCGTCGGCGAGGCCGCGGCGGCCCTCGAGGCCGCCGGGCAGCGCGGTGTGCACCACCTGGCGCTGCGGCCCGAGGCCGTCCGGGTGGACGGCCACCGCGTCGTCGTGACCGGGCTCGGCATCGACGCCGCGCTCGCCGGGGTCGACGGCGGCCGCGAGCACGTCACGGGTTCCGGCGCGGCCGCCGCGGACGCGCGGGACCTCGTCGCCCTCGCCTACTACGCGCTCACCGCCCGCTGGCCCGGGGACTCGCTCGACGAGCCCTGGATCGCCCCCGACGCCGTGCGCCCGCTGCCCGCGCAGCGCGACGAGACCGGAGTCGTGCCCGTGTCGACGCTGGTCCCCCACGTCGACCCCGAGCTGGACTCCCTGGTGCGCCGGACCTTCGGCTCCGGCTCCCCGGACGCCCCGACCGCCCCCGGTGACGTCGTCGCCGCGCTGGCCCCCTGGGGCGAGGTCTCCGTCGTCGCGTCGCTCCCCCAGTTCGTGCAGCCGTCGACCGAGCCGCCGGTCCGCTCGTCCGTGATGGGCGCCGTCGGGACGGGGGCCGCCCTGCCGGGCACGCCTCCCCCGGCCCCGCCCGTCCGCCGTCCGGCCAGCGGGCGCATCGCCCGTTCGGCCGCTGTCGGCGGCGCCGTCGGCGCTGCTGCGGGTGCGCACCAGTCCACGCAGGCGATGCCGCCGGTCGCGGCACCGACCGCGGCACAGGCGCCGGTGCCTCCCGCGCAGGCCACGGCCGCGATGTCGCCCGTGCAGCAGCCCTCGGCCCAGCCCGCGGCGCCGACCGCGGCCTACGGCGCGCCGCCGGCGGGCTACGGCACCCAGGCCTATCCCACGGCCCAGGGTGCGCCCGTGCAGCAGCAGACCGCCCACGCGCCCGTCCCGCCTCCGCCCGGGGGCGGAGAGCCCCGCACGGACACCGGCGGCTTCGCGTCCTCGCCCGCCCCCAAGCGGCGCGGGGTGAACCCGACGCCGATCGTGCTCGGCCTCGTCGTCGTGCTCGTGCTCGCGGGCGCGCTCTGGGCCGTCTCGAAGGTCCTGTCGCCGTCGGACCCGCCGCCGGTGGCCGAGACCCCCGCAGCCACCGAGGACGCCGGCGGCGCGGCCGCCGAGGATCCCACGGCCGAGGAGTCGAACGAGCCCGAGGAGACCCCGGAGGTCCGGCCCGTCATCGAGTCGGGCGACCAGCTCGACCCCGAGGGCGACGGCCAGCACCCCGAAGCCGTCGACCTCGCGTACGACGGCGACCCGTCCACCTTCTGGTACACCCAGTGGTTCAACGGCGCCGACTTCGCCGGGCTGCGTTCCGGCCTCGGGTACGTCATCGAGCTCGAGGAGCCGGCCCCGGTCACCTCGATCACGCTGAACACGAACTCCGAGGGCGGGCACGTCGAGGTGCGCGCGACGTCGCGAGACAAGCCGACCGACGGGCCTGTGCTCGCCGAGGGGTCGTTCAGCTCCGAGACGACGCTCGACCTCTCGGAGGAGACCGTGGCGGACTCCTTCGTCATCTGGATCACGGAGCTCCCGACCACGAACGGCAAGAACTACGTCGAGCTCAACGAGATCGTCCTCTCGTGACCGTTCCCGGGAGGCCGACCGTCGGTCGCCCGGGAACACCACACCCCCTCGGCGTGTTGAGTGCGATGGCGCCGCAGGACGCGAACGACCACCAGACGAGCAGGAGAGAACGTGACCGATCAGCCGACCAACACCACCGGTGAGGCCACCGTGCACGACATCGTCATCGTGGGCTCGGGGCCGGCGGGCTACACCGCGGCCGTGTACGCCGCACGGGCTGGTCTGGCACCTGTCGTGATCGCGGGTTCCGTCACCGCGGGCGGTGCCCTGATGAACACCACCGAGGTGGAGAACTTCCCCGGCTTCCCCGCCGGCATCCAGGGCCCGGACCTCATGGAGGCCATGCGCGAGCAGGCCGAGAAGTTCGGTGCCCGAGTGCTGTGGGACGACGCCGAGCAGGTCGAGCTCACGGGTGACGTCAAGACGGTCGTCACCGGGGGCGGCGAGACCTTCAAGGCCCGCGCGGTGATCCTCGCGACCGGGTCCGCGTACCGCGAGCTCGGCCTGCCCGAGGAGAAGCAGCTCTCCGGCCGTGGCGTCTCGTGGTGCGCCACCTGCGACGGATTCTTCTTCCGCGACCAGCACATCGCCGTCGTCGGCGGCGGCGACTCCGCGATGGAGGAGGCCACCTTCCTCACGCGCTTCGCCTCGAAGGTGACGATCGTGCACCGCCGCGACTCGCTGCGCGCCTCGAAGATCATGGCAGACCGTGCGCAGGCGGACCCGAAGATCGAGTTCGCCTGGAACAGCGAGGTCGCCGGGATCTCTGGTCAGGACAAGGTCACCGGCCTCACGCTGCGCGACACCGTCACCGGCGAGGAGCGCGAGCTCGACACCACCGGCCTGTTCGTCGCGATCGGTCACGACCCCCGCACCGACCTGGTCAAGGGCCAGATCGACCTGGACGACGAGGGCTACATCCTCGTCGAGGGCCGCTCCACGCGGACCAACCTGCCCGGAGTCTTCGCCTGCGGCGACGCGGTGGACCACACCTACCGCCAGGCGATCACCGCTGCCGGCTCCGGATGCGCCGCGGCCCTCGACGCGCAGTCCTATCTCACCGAGGTGGCCGACGCCGAGGGCGAGCAGTCGCTCGCCGGCACCCCGGCCGTGCCCAACCCGGACGGGCTGCCTGCCGCGCTCGCCGGCTGACCTTTCTCCATCGATCCCTAAGGAGGGACACATGGCTACCGTCGCCGTCACCGACGACACGTTCAAGTCCGAGGTCCTCGAGTCCGACGTCCCCGTCCTCGTCGACTTCTGGGCGACCTGGTGCGGCCCCTGCCGCATGGTGGCCCCGATCCTCGAGGAGCTCTCGGACGAGTACGAGGGCAAGATCAAGATCGTGAAGCTGGACACCGACGCCAACCAGGCCACCACCATGGCCTACGGCATCACGTCGATCCCGACGCTCAACGTCTACTCCGGCGGAGAGCTCGTGAAGTCCGTGATCGGTGCGCGCCCCAAGCGCGCACTCCAGGAGGAGATCGACGCGGTCCTCACGCCGAGCGCCTGAGCATCTGTCACGAAGGCCGACCGTGTTTCACGTGAAACACGGTCGGCCTTCGTCATGCCCGGCACGCCCTGCCGGTCGACCGGACGCACCACGCCGGCGGCGACCCCTCGTCACCGTGAGCGATAGCCGCGGAAGATCACCTCTCGGGCGGTCTGAGCCCTATCCGCGGTATGACCGGTCAGTCCGCTTACGCCCGTCACACACCCGTGGCGAGACCCTGTGCCGCACGTACCGCCCGTGCTGATGGGCGAACTGCGCGGTCATCGTGAGGTCGTCCGCTCAGGCGCTTCCCTCTCCCCCGGAGGCCGGCCGCGCTCGGCGCCCGTCAGAGACGTCGGCCTCGTCACGGAGGCCGGGGGCGCCATGGTCGCCTCCCCGCGCGCCGCCATACCGACGGTCCCCCAGGCGCCATCCCCGTGGACCAGCGGGGCGGCTCGACGACCGTGCGGGTGCCATCGCCTCGTGGCAGCAGTGCCCGCCTCACGGTCACCGACGGACCACCGCCACCCCTCCCCCTGTCCGGTCGGTGAAGACCTCACGTCGCCACCCCGCGGGACGGGCGACGCGCTCGCGCCGGCGCGGCGTCCCCCACCTGGGCCTCGACACGCGCATCGACCACCGGCGCTGGCCCCCTGCCCTTGGAGCGCTTCGGGCTCGATGATCCCGCCGGTACCGGCCTCCGCCGTCCCGCGGGCCGGCCGATCGCCCCACACGCAGAACGCACTCGACTCCACTTCTGGCCAAGGACGGGTCGGCCCAGATCGGCACCCTTCCTCTGGCGCACCGTGACGGAGACGCCTCGTTCCCGGCGGCTCGTCCGCAGGGCAACCCCAGGCGGGGAGTGATCGGAGTCCTCGTTCGACCTCGCGCTCTCCTGACTCCCGTCGCCAGAGGCCCCGGTCCGAGTCCGCGCGTGCGAGGACGTCAAGCCCGTACCCGCTTCCCAGGCGTCCTCGAACCGTCCCCCCGCCGGACACACGTACAGCTCTGGCCGGCTGCTGGGTGCAGGCGGGCGCTCAGGATGGAACGCCTCGTCGGCCTCGATGGTGGCGACTGGCCTCACACTGCGAAGACGACTGGTGCAGGCGTCACGCCCCTGTGACCTGCAGAGATCCGCTTCGAACGCGACGTCAGGCGCGCTTCACGGTCGGTCACTTCGCCTCGTTCGCTTCCCTCGCCGTCCGAGGGTCACGTCGTGCGGGTTGTCGACCACCACCTCCCCCGGTGCCTTCGCGGCCAGCGTTTTCCTCCTGCGGCCACTCCCTGTCCGCTGGAGTGCAGCCCTGGCCCCTCGCGTCGAGGTGGCCGGCGCAGAATCACGACCCGGCCAGCAGCCCGGCGCTGCTGATGGAACGGAGGGCTGCTGTGGGTGGGCTGGTCGTCGGCAGCTCGGTGCGCTTCGTCCTCCTGCCGCGGTCCCGACCCGCACCGCGCCTCATCACAAGCGGCGTACGGGCGTGACTGTGCTCGGCCGCTCATGGCTGTCGTCGCATAGCCGCAGCCAGAGCTCCATGGAACATCGCGTTGTGTCTGGGCCCCCGGCTGCCGCCGCGGTCCGCCGTCTGGCGCACGGTGCTCCTGCGCGTGGCCTTGCTGTCATGTTTCACGTGGAACGCCGCCAGACGCCAAGGTGGCGACTGCACGCCCTCGCCTACGCATCGACGAGGCCGGACTCTGTTTCACGTGAAACAGCAGTTGAGTCCCAGATAGTGGTGTAGCGCGGTCGCCAGGGTCGTCGAGATCTTCGACGAGACGTGAAGCGGCCACCGCGTGATCCTTCGAGTGAACCCTTCACAGCACCCTCGAACGGAGCATCACGATGACCGCACCACACATTGTCGACCCTGCCGGCCTGCTTGGCGAGGCCCTGACCGAGGCCTCCCCGGATCTGATGCGATCGCTGTTGCAGACGGTGATCAACGCCCTGCTCAGCGCGGATGCCGATGCGGTGGTCGGCGCGGAGTGGGGCCAGCGGTCGACGACGCGCACGGCGCAGCGCAACGGCTACCGGCACCGCGATCTGGACACCCGGGCCGGCACGATCGACGTCGCGGTCCCGAAACTGCGTTCGGGGACCTACTTTCCGGAGTGGCTGCTCGAGCGCAGGAAGCGGGCCGAGGCCGCGCTGATCACGGTGGTCGCGGACTGCTACTTGGCCGGCGTATCGACCCGCCGGATGGACAAGCTCGTCAAGACCCTCGGCATCAACAGCCTCTCGAAGTCGCAGGTCTCGCGGATGGCGGCGGATCTGGACGAACAGGTTGAGGCGTTCCGCCACCGTCCCCTGGACGAGGCAGGCCCGTTCACGTTCGTCGCCGCGGACGCGTTGACGATGAAGGTCCGCGAGGCCGGGCGGGTCATCAACGCCGTCGTGCTCGTGGCGACCGGGGTCAACGGCGACGGGCACCGCGAGGTGTTAGGTATGCGGGTCGCGACCGCGGAGACCAAGACGGCGTGGAACGAGTTCTTCGCCGACCTCGTCGCCCGCGGCCTGGCCGGGGTCCGCCTCGTCACGAGCGATGCGCACTCAGGCCTGGTCGAGGCGATCGCGGCGAACCTGCCCGGCGCGACCTGGCAACGGTGCCGCACCCACTACGCCGCGAACCTCATGGCCATCACGCCCAAGAGCCTGTGGCCCGCGGTCAAGGCCATGCTGCACTCCGTCTACGACCAACCCGACGCCGCATCGGTGAACGCCCAGTTCGACCGGCTGCTCGACTACGTCACCGGCAAGCTCCCCGCCGTTGGCGAGCACCTCGACACCGCCCGCGCCGACATCCTCGCGTTCACCGGCTTCCCGAAGGACGTGTGGACCCAGATCTGGTCCAACAACCCCTCTGAGCGGTTGAACAAAGAGATCCGTCGCCGCACCGACTCGGTCGGAATCTTCCCCAACCGAGACGCGATCGTCCGACTCGTGGGAGCCGTCCTGGCCGAGCAGACCGACGAATGGGCCGAAGGACGCCGCTACCTCGGCCTCGACCTCCTGAACCGCTGCCGACTCACCACGTTCACCGAGCCAGGAACGGAGGTAAACACCGACCCCGTCCTCGAACTCAGCGCCTGACCGCATGAGGATCACCGAGCGCTACACCACCACCTGGGACTTGACCGAAACAGCCGGGATCTGGATGATGGCGTCCTAACGCCTTATGCCGTCGGGGCGCGTCGCCCGACGGCTCTCCGCACGCCATTCGGCACTGATCCATGTGTCAAGGTGCCCGGCCTGGAACGGTCATCCAGATCGGCCCGCACTGGGCGAAGATCAGCCTCTGCGTCAGTTCGCGTCCGCCACCATCGTCCGCGGTCAGTTCGTGTCGCCACCGTGTGGCCACGATCGCCGCCCGGGCCATCCTCCATCCCCTGGGCCACGCTCTGCCCCGCCCCCCGGCCGTGCCCCACCCACGGGCGTGCGACGAAGGCCCAAATGGGGGCGCGATCCTTCTGCGTCGATCCGTGGCCTCCTATCCCTCGCCAGCGCACGAGTGCCCGGCCCGCGAGCATGACGGTCCGATCCCGCATGCCAAAGCGTCGAGGCGCCGTCCGACATCCCGCACCGAAGAATCAGCACGACCCACACTGGGAGCGTCTCGACCGTGCACGTGAGTCATGCTCCAGCACCATCTCCGCAGATGCTGATCCGCCTGCCCTTGCGCGGGCACTGCACCACACCGGGCGCTGGGCGCTTTCGATACCCGTGCACCCGGTGCACGACGGATGGCCGACACCCGCGCGCGAATCGCCGGGGATGAGAACCCCCTGGTCAAAGCCTTGAGAGGTGCACCCTCGCGACCGGATGTCGGTAGGGGGCCCTGCCCTGCGTGCCGACCAGCACGACCGACATGTGCTGTCGGCCGATCCCATCGCGCTGCCACACGTTCGACTCCCTACATACCCGCTTTCCCGATGTCCCTCGCGAAGCGCGACACACACGAGGACGTTCACGCTGATCGCCATCGCGGGCCGTCGTTCCGGACTCACCATCTGGTTACGCGGGAAGAACATCGACGAGCACGTTTTACGTGAAACACCGCCGCACCCGAGACGCCGCCCCCTTCCGTCGTCGCGACGCCTTCGTCACTCTCCGCGCCGGGCGACACACGCTGTCTCGCCAAGTCACTGCTGGCGGCCACGCTGGTGGTGCACACCACCCAACAACAAGAACGGGCACCGCTCCTCGAGAGCGGTGCCCGTTTCACGGGTACCACAGGTCACGCGCCTCCGGACCGCAGGAGGCCCGGGTCCTCGGGCGCCATCACTCCGAGAATCCTGTTGAGGTCCTCCACGGACGCGAACTCGACGGTCAGTCGCCCCTTGGTCTTCCCGATGCTCACCTTCACGCGCGTCTCGAAACGGTCGGCCAACCGTGTCGCGAGCTCGTCCATGGCCTCGCTTCGCTGCCCCGCGCGGGGAGCACGCCTCGTCGGAGCCTCGACATCGCCGCTGGTCAGCAGCGCGACGACCTCCTCCGTCGCCCGTACGGACAGCCCCTCGGACACGATGCGCTGGGCGAGCCGCTCGATCTCCGCACCGTCACTCAGGGAGAGCAGAGCCCGAGCGTGCCCCGCAGAAAGAACCCCCGCTGCGACGCGCCGCTGAACGAGAGGGGGCAGCTTCAGAAGGCGCAGGGTGTTAGAGATCTGCGGCCGCGATCTCGCGATGCGCGTCGCGAGCTCCTCGTGAGTGCACCCGAAGTCATCGAGCAGCTGGCGGTACGCCGCCGCCTCCTCGAGCGGATTGAGCGCCGCCCGGTGCAGGTTCTCCAGGAGGGCGTCACGCAGCATGTCGCTGTCGTCGGTCTCCCGGACGATGGCCGGGATGGTCTCGAGGCCGGCGGCCTGGCTCGCCCGCCACCGACGCTCACCCATGATGAGCTCGTATTGCTCCTGCTCAGAGGCGTCGGGACGCACCACGATCGGTTGAAGGACACCGATCTCCGCGATCGAGGCCACCAGCTCGTCGAGCTCACCATCGTCGAAGACCGTTCGCGGCTGCCAGGTGTTCGGGCGGATCGAATCGACGGGGATCTCCGCGAAACGAGCGCCGGGGACCGGCTTCAGTTCCGTTTCACGTGAAACACGATCGTTCCCGTCCGCCGGATCCGACAGGCTCTCGGAACTCGAGGGCGTCGAAGCAGTCCCGTTCGAGGTGACACCCTCGCTCTCAGCCCCGTCGTCCTCTGCGGACGCAATGTCCGTGACATCGTCGAGGTCCGCCACCTCGATGCTCGTGATGAGGCCCAGTGACAAGCCTTCGGCACCGAGCAACTCCTCCGCCACGCGCTCAGTCGCGACGTCGGTGGGCTCGTCCCCGACGCTGGGCGCCTCAGAAAGAGTTGATGCGGGAGCGCCGTCGTTCGCCGGCGTCTCCTTCGACGGCGATTCCGCACCGGTCCGAATGCTCAGCCGGCCTCCCGCTATCGCAGAATCCCACGAGGCGGAACGGCGCGAGGCCCGGCCGGAATCGTCAGCAGCAGGTTCCGAAGAGGAGCGATCCGCGGCCACAGTCGCCAGCGCTCCTCCCTTCTCGGCGGCATCACGGCTCTCGCCCGCAGGGAAGAAGACGTCGACCGGACGATCGCCCTCCGGACCTGACGGGATCAACGCGCCGAGCCCGCGACCCAGGCCACGCTTCTTCTGACTCATGCTCCAGCCTCCTGAACCATCTGGCCCCGTGCTCCCCTGGTCGTCCTGAAGTTGCTGTCATCTCCCCGTGGGGAACCTGCCACACCGCCGCGGGGCACACCGCGGTATTCCCTCGTCGAGCGACGCGCCAGCCGTGGCCGATCGCGGTCCACTAGCGTCATCGCTGGTCAGCGCGCTGCGGCGCGCGCTCCGCGAGCTCCCGAGCGGCCTCGAGGTAGGCCAACGATCCCGTAGAACCTGGGTCGTAGGTCATGACCGTCTGCGCGTGGCTGGGTGCCTCCGAGATGCGTACCGATCGCGGAACGGTGGTCCGCAGCGTCTGGTCGGGGAAATGCTCCCGCACCTCCGCGGCGACCTGCTGCGCCAGGTTCGTCCTGCCGTCGTACATCGTGAGCAAGATGGTCGAGACTCGGAGCTCGGGGTTGAGGTGCGCCTTGATCAGCTCGATCGTCTTGAGGAGCTGGCTCAGTCCCTCGAGGGCGTAGTACTCGCACTGGATCGGGATCAGGACTTCCCGTCCGACCACGAAGGCGTTGACGGTCAGCAGTCCGAGGCTCGGGGGGCAGTCGACCAGAACGTAGTCGATCTGCTCCTCACCCCGCCGCTCGCGCTCCGTCAGGTAGGCGTCGAGTGCGCGCCGAAGTCGTGTTTCACGTGAAACGAGAGAGACGAGCTCGATCTCCGCACCGGAAAGATCGATGGTCGCGGGCACCCCGTACAGCCCCAGAACTGACGGGCACTCCTGCACCGTGTTCGCCAGCGGCTCGTCCTCGACGAGTACTTCGTAGATCGACGGCGTACCGGCACGGTGCTCGAGGCCCAGTGCTGTCGAGGCGTTCCCCTGGGGGTCGTTGTCGATGACCAGCACCTTGAGGCCGGACTGGGCCAGGCCGGCGGCAAGGTTGACGGTCGTCGTCGTCTTCCCCACGCCACCCTTCTGGTTCGCGACCGTGATGATGCGGGTGCGCGCCGGCCGAGGGAACTGTCGACCCTGCAGCTCGATCCGACGACGCGCGTCGATCGCGAGCTGCGCTGCCAGCGGGGTGGACTCGTCGGCCTCGGGAACCGAGGCCACGAGCGCATCGCGGTATCCGTCGATCGCCGAGGGAAGGCCGCCGGGCGCCCAGGCCAAGTCCGGCGCGGTTTCACGTGAAACGTGCGGATCGCCCGTCGCGGTCCCATCGTTCTGCGGGACGTCGTCGACGTGCTCCGTACTCGTGCTCACGTGCCGCTCCTCCGGTTCGTCACAGGGACTCTGCACCGGGATCGCGGCACGTACGACGCCACGGCCCGGTGCTCCGCGCTCACTCTACGGCCTGCGCGACCTCGCGACGGGTCAAAACTCCGACCCGTGGACAGACCTGGGTCCACGACCGACGGCGGCCGGTGGTCAGCTGCGCCGGATCCGGAGAATCGTGGTGGGCTCGACGTCCTCGATGGTCGTTCCCTCAAGGATCTCCGGCTCAGCCGTCTTGAACGAGCGCAGCACCTTGCGGGCCGGCTCGATCTCACGTTCCACGTTGCGACCCTTCAGCACGACCATCGCTCCGCCCTTGCGCACCAGCGGCAGGCTCATCCGCGCGAGCTTGCTCAGGGCCGCCACGGCACGTGACGTGACGATGTCGACCTCGAACGCGTCGTGATACTCCTCCGCGCGTCCGCGCCTGACCTGCACGTTCTCCAGCCCCAAGTTCTCGACACACTCCTGGAGCCACGCCGTCCGGCGCTCCATCGGCTCGATGAGGTGGATCTCGATGTCGGGGCGCTGAACTGCCAGGACGAGACCGGGGAGCCCCGCGCCCGACCCGATGTCGGCGACCGAGCGCGCGTCTCCGAGATAGGGAGTCACTGCGGCGGAGTTCAGGATGTGCCTCTCCCAGAGGCGCGCCACCTCCCGCGGACCGATGAGCCCGCGCAGCTCACCCTCGTCCCTGAGGCTCGCGGCGAAGCGCGCTATAAGGGCATAGCGGTCCCCGAAATACTCGCGCACCGCCACGCTCTCGCCGAGCGCCGCGTCGTCGTCAGCCGTCCCTGCCTGTGTCTCGTCGATCACGATCTCTCCCTTGCACTCCCACCACATGACGAGAGCCCGTCGTTTCACGTGAAACAACGGGCTCTCGTCGAGGCTGTCAGGACTCCGACGCCGCACCCTGGTCCGAGGCCGGCTGGACCACGACGTATCGGGCCGGCTCCACGCCGCGCGAGTCGCTCACGAGGCCCGCCGCCGCAACAGCGTCGTGCACGACCTTGCGCTCGAACGCGTTGAGCGGGTCCAGCTCCATCTCTCGACCGGACTCGCGCACCTGCCGGATGGCGTCCTCGGCCAGGACCGTCAGCTCCTCCCGGCGCGCGGCGCGGAAGCCCGCGATGTCGAGCATCAGACGGCTCCGCTCCCCCGTCCGTGCCTGGACGGCGAGCCGGGTGAGTTCCTGCAGTGCCTCGAGCACCTCCCCGTCGCGACCGACGAGCGCCGACAGGTCCTCGTGCTCGTCCGCCACGATCTCGACCGCCGCGCGGTCGTGCTGGATGTCCAGGTCGATGTCGCCGTCGAGGTCGGCGATGTCGAGCAGCTCCTCCAGGTAGTCAGCCGCGATCTCGCCCTCCTCCTCGAGGCGCTTCGTACGGTCGGGGCCCTGCTCCACCGGCGTGTCCGTGGTCATCGGTGTTCGATTCCTCTCGCTGCTCAGCGGCGCTTCTGGCGGTTCTTGCGCTTGGGCTGCTCACGCTGCCCGCGCGGCTTCTCGGGCTCGGGCTCGGGGGTCGCCTCGATCGCGCCCTTGGCCGCGGCCTTCCGCGCCTGCTTCTCCTTGAGGAGACGCTCCGCCTCCGAGCCGGGGGCCGGCATCTTCTTGATCGTGTAGAACTGCTGGCCCATCGACCACAGGTTCGAGATGACCCAGTAGATCAGCACGCCGACCGGGAAGTTGATGCCCGAGATCAAGAAGATCACCGGGAGGATGTAGAGCATCATCTTCTGCGTGCTCGCCATCGGGCCCTCGAGGGCCGCCTTCGGCATGTTCTTCATCGTCAGCTGGCGCTGGGTGAAGAACATCGTGGCGCTCATCAGGATGATGAGGCAGATGACGACCACGCGCGACGTGGTCGAGTCCGTGGTCCGGAAGACGTCGGACAGCTGGGCGCCGAAGAGGCTCGACGACTCGATGTCACCGGCGATGCGCTGGTCGATCGGCCCGATCGCCTTGTGCGTGCCCTCGGCGATGCCCTGAAGGTTGTTGAGCACCCGGAACAGGGCGAAGAAGATCGGGGACTGCAGGAGGATCGGCAGGCACGACGCCATGGGGTTGGTGCCGTGCTTGCGGTACAGCTCCATGGTCTCGCGGCCCATGGCCTCGCGGGACGCAGGGTCCGTCTTGCCCTTGTACTTCTTCTGCACGGCCTGCAGCTCGGGCTGCATCATCTGCATCCCGCGCGAGGCCTTGATCTGCTTGAAGAACAGCGGGATCAGCGCGATACGGATCACGACCGTCAGGGCGACGATCGAGAACACCCAGGCCCAGCCGGGTCCGTCCTGCATCCCGAGGGTCGTGAACAGGGCGTGCGCCCCGTACATGATCCAGGCCACGACCCACTCGATGGGGTAGAGGATGGTGTCGAACATCCCGAATTGTCTCCTCTGTCGGAAAGTCTGCGTCCCCGGCGGCGCGGTCCGGGAGGGTCAGTGGTGTGCTGCGCCGCGGTGCTCGTGGCCCGGCACGTCGACATCAGCGTCGACGCTCGAGGTGCGAGCGGGTGGGACGTCGTCGACTCCGCCGAGGCTCCACGGGTTGCACCGCAGGATCCGCCACAGAGCGAGACCGGTTCCCCGTAACGTGCCGTGCGTACGGATCGCGATGATCGCGTACTGGGAGCACGACGGGTAGTACTTGCAGGTGGGCCCCGTCAGCGGGGAGATCACCGACTGATAGACGCGCAGGACGCCGATGAGGACGGCGGCCGGGAGATTCCGCAGGACGTCGCGCCCGCGGCCGACGGCCGCGGCGGTCACGATGCCCTCCGGGACCGTGCGAGGGCACGGTCGAGGCTGCTCGTGAGGTCCCTGTCGAGATCCGCGTACGTGGCGGCGCTCGAGGCCGGCAGGGCGCGCACGACGATCCGGGCTCCGACCGGGAGCTCGGAAAGGTGCGCCGCGGCGATGTGCCGCAGACGACGCTTCACCTGGTTGCGGTGCACGGCGTTCCCCACGGCCTTGGATACGACAAGACCGACCTGTGACGGCGCACCGCCCGCGACAGCACCGACGCCGGCCTCAGGGCCGGCGTCGGGGTCGACGAGGAGATGCACCACCACGGTCGATCGACCTGCACGCGTGCCGCGGCGCACCGTCCGTTCGAAGTCGACGGAACGGCGCAGTCGGTGCGCCGCGGGCAGCATCCGTCAGGCAGAGAGCTCGGCGCGACCCTTGCGCCGACGGTTCGCCAGGATGGCGCGGCCGGCACGGGTGCGCATGCGCAGCCGGAAGCCGTGGGTCTTGGCACGACGGCGGTTGTTCGGCTGGAAGGTCCGCTTGCTCACGAGGTACTCCAAGAAACGTCGGGGAGGTACACCGTCAGTTCCTCGACGATGCAGGGTCTTGTCGCAGGTCGGACCTCGCGCACGAGGCGTGGGGGCACCGACCGGGCCGACCCGAGGACCGCCAGCCCGGTTAAGGGCGCGCGAAAGGACCTGGAACGGCTGTCCGACGTTACGCCGTGGAGGCCCCTCAGGTCAAACCCGCCCAGCGGCGACGCGCAGCCGCCGGTGGCTACGATGGGGAGGACCTCACGCACCTCGGCGCGACGTCGCGCCGGCCGCCGGGTACGGTCATCGTCCACAGCGTTCTCCACAGGTTCCACAGCATGTGGACAACGCTGTGGACGGAGTTCCGGCATGGCAGACTCGCGACCTCGTTGACCACCATCTGCCCCATCCCGAACGACCCGAAGGACGACGCCCGTGGCCCAGCCGGACGAGAACATCACCGACGTCTGGGCACACACGCTCGCCACCCTCGAGGCCCGCCCGGACATGACCGCCCGGCAGCTCGCCTTCATCAAGCTTGCGAAGCCGATGGCCATCCTCGAGGACACCGTGTTCATCGCGGTGCCGCACGAGCAGACGCGCGCGTACCTCGAGACCTCGGTCCGGGACCAGCTCGTCTCCGCGATGGCGTCCACGCTCGGGCGCGACATCCGTTTCGGCATCACGGTGGACCCCGAGCTGAGCAGCGACACCCTCACCGGTCCGTCCCAGGACTACACCGCTCCCCCGGAGCCTGGCGTCCCGGACGAGCCGGAGGCGCCCCCGCTGCCCCCCAGCCCCAAGCAGCCGGCCGAGCCGACGCGGCTCAACCCGAAGTACATCTTCGAGACCTTCGTCATCGGCTCGTCCAACCGGTTCGCCCACGCCGCGGCCGTCGCCGTCGCCGAGGCTCCCGCCAAGGCGTACAACCCCCTGTTCATCTACGGGGACTCCGGCCTGGGCAAGACGCACCTGCTCCACGCCATCGGCCACTACGCCCACAACCTCTATCCCCATGTGCGCGTGCGGTACGTGAACTCGGAGGAGTTCACCAACGACTTCATCAACAGCATCGGCGAGGGCCGCGCGGGGGCGTTCCAGCGCCGCTACCGCGACGTCGACGTGCTCCTCATCGACGACATCCAGTTCCTCGAGGGCAAGGAACAGACGATGGAGGAGTTCTTCCACACCTTCAACGCCCTCCACAACGCGGACAAGCAGGTGGTGATCACCTCCGACGTCCCGCCCAAGCAGCTGAACGGCTTCGAGGACCGCCTGCGCTCCCGCTTCGAGTGGGGCCTCATCACGGACGTGCAGCCGCCGGACCTGGAGACGCGCATCGCCATCCTGCGGAAGAAGGCCGCGAGCGAGCGGCTCGACGTCCCCGCCGAGGTGCTCAGCTACATCGGCTCGCGCATCTCGACGAACATCCGCGAGCTCGAGGGTGCGCTCATCCGTGTCACGGCCTTCGCGAACCTCAACCGCCAGGCCGTGGACCTGGCTCTCGCGGAGATCGTCCTGAAGGACCTCATCACCGACGACGACACGCAGGAGATCACCCCGTCGATGGTGATCGCGCAGACGGCGGCCTACTTCGGGCTGACGATCGACGACCTGTGCGGCTCCTCGCGGTCACGGGTGCTCGTCACCGCACGGCAGATCGCCATGTACCTGTGCCGCGAGCTCACGGACCTGTCGCTCCCGAAGATCGGCCAGCAGTTCGGCGGGCGCGACCACACCACGGTCATGCACGCGAACAAGAAGATCGCGGGCCAGATGGCCGAGCGTCGCTCCACCTACAACCAGGTGACCGAGCTCACGAGCCGCATCAAGCAGCAGCACCGCGGCTGATCCCGCCGCACGACACGTCGCTCCACGGGCCCGTCCACCTCCTCCACAGGGGTGTGGATCCGGGCCCGTCGGCGTCTCTCCACATCCTCACCCACAGGGGAGTGCCCAGAAACGTCCGGTTCCGCCGCCTCTGTCCCCAGCCCTGTGGAGCGTTGTCGTGGACAACAGGCCCCTCGCGGGGCCTCGAGAGATTCACACCTGTGGAAAACCTTGTGGACGGGTGTGGACCGCAGCCCCAGAACAGTGGACGACGACGCCCCGATCGGTGGACGGCTGTGGGCAAAGAATCCGTCGCCCACAGGCCATAGGTGTTGTCCACAGTTGTGCCCCCACGGCCTCCACACCGCGATCAAGGCTCTGACCTGCGGAAACGCCCGTCATCCCCAGAATCCACAACCCCGATGACGATGACGAACGTTTGATCATCAGAAAATTCCCCACACCTTCATCAGGCCGGCTCGCGCTTCCAGGCCGGTCCGCGCCTCAGCCTGAGGATCACGTGCCGAAGAGCCCTTGTCTCGCGTAGGGTTTGGCTCGGACGACGAGGCTGGTCGGGGAACCTCGACGGTCCGGGCCGGTCCCGGGCCACGACCCCACGCCCGTGCGTCCACTTCGATCGACAAGGGTCGACAACGCGAGGAGTGGGATGAAGTTCCGGGTTGAGCGTGACGTCCTGGCCGAGGCCGTGACCTGGACGGCGCGCACGCTCCCCACGCGCCCGCCGGCACCGGTGCTCGCGGGCGTCCGTATCGAGGTCGACACCGCCGGCACCATCTGGCTGTCCAGCTTCGACTACGAGGTCTCGGCCCGTGCAGAGATCCCTGCCGAGGTCTCCGAGCCGGGCACCGTCCTGGTGTCGGGACGCCTCCTCGCGGAGATCTCCCGTGCCCTCCCGAACAAGCCGGTCGACGTCACGCTCGAGGGCACCAAGGTGGTCCTCACGTGCGGCGCCTCGCGCTTCACCCTGCTGACCATGCCGGTGGAGGACTACCCCACCCTGCCCCAGATGCCCGAGCTGAGCGGCACGGTGACGGGCGACGCGCTCACGCACGCCGTCGCACAGGTCAGCGTGGCCGCGAGCCGCGACGACACGCTCCCGCTGCTCACGGGCGTGCGGATGGAGATCGAGGGCGAGCGCATCACGCTCATCGCGACCGACCGGTACCGCCTCGCCCTGCGCGAGCTGACCTGGACGCCCGCCACGCCCGGCTACTCGGCGGTCGCGCTCGTGCGAGCCCGCACGCTGACCGACGTCGCGAAGTCCCTGGGCAGTGGCGGCGGCCTCGTCAACGTGGGTCTGTCCACCGGCCAGGGCGTGGACCTCATCGGCTTCGAGGCCGGCGGCCGCCACACGACGTCGCAGCTCGTCGACGGCGACTACCCGCCGGTGCGTCGCCTCTTCCCGGACGCGACGCCGATCCACGCCGTCGTCGCCACCGCGCCGCTCATCGAGGCCGCCAAGCGCGTCTCGCTCGTCGCGGAGCGCAACACCCCCATCCGCCTGTCGTTCACCGACGGCCAGGTCGTGCTCGACGCGGGCCAGGGCGACGACGCGCAGGCGTCCGAGGCCCTTGAGGCGGTGCTGGTGGGCGAGGACATCCAGGTCGCGTTCAACCCGCAGTTCCTGCTGGACGGGCTGGGCGCGCTCGGCACCGACTTCGTCCGGCTGTCGTTCACGCACCCGAACAAGCCGGTCGAGTTCACCGGCCAGGAGTCGCTCGACGGCGAGGACTCGTCGGAGTACCGCTACCTGCTCGTGCCGATCCGCTTCGCCGGCTGAGCACGTCCGCCCACCTGCTCGCACCGCTCCTGGAGGTACCCATGGTCAGCCACATCGGACTTGTCGGTCTGGGCAAGATGGGCAACAACATGCGTGAGCGGCTGCGTCGTGGCGGCATCGAGGTCACCGGGTACGACCCGCGGCCCGAGGTGTCCGATGTCGCTTCCCTGGCCGATCTCGTGGCCGCGCTGCCCGCGGACCGCCGCGTGGTGTGGGTGATGGTGCCGGCGGGCGACCCGACGCGCGGCGTCGTGCAGGAGCTCGGCACCCTGCTGGGCGACGGTGACGTCGTCGTCGAGGGCGGGAACTCGCACTACCCGGAGGACCAGGCGCGTGCGGCGGAGCTGGCCGAGCGTGGCATCGGCTATGTCGACGTCGGTGTGTCCGGCGGTGTGTGGGGCCTGGAGAACGGGTACGGCCTGATGTGCGGCGGCGATCGCGCGCACGTCGAGACGCTCATGCCCGTCTTCGACGCGCTGCGGCCCGAGGGACCCCGCGAGGAGGGCTTCGTCCACGCCGGTGAGGTGGGCGCGGGGCACTTCGCGAAGATGGTCCACAACGGCATCGAGTACGGCCTGATGCAGAGCTACGCCGAGGGCTACGAGCTGCTCGCCGCGAAGGACATCGTCACGGACGTGCACGGCACGATGAAGGCGTGGATGCGCGGCACGGTGGTGCGGTCGTGGCTGCTCGACCTCATGGTGAAGGCGCTGGAGGAGGACCCGGCGCTGGCGGCGATCGACGACTGGGTCGACGACTCGGGCGAGGGCCGGTGGACCGTGGACGAGGCCATCGACAACGCGGTGCCGCTGCCGGTGATCTCGGCGGCGCTGTTCGCGCGGTTCGCGTCCCGGCAGGACGAGTCCCCGGCGATGAAGGCCGTGGCTGCGCTGCGTCAGCAGTTCGGCGGGCACGCGGTCAAGCCCGCGCAGTGAGGTCGGCGGTGTCGGGCCGCCGAGCAGGGTAGATGTACGTCTCGCACCTTTCCCTCCTCGACTTCCGGTCGTACGCGGCGGCGGACGTCGAGCTCGAGCCCGGCCCCAACGCGTTCGTCGGGCGCAACGGGCAGGGCAAGACGAACCTCGTCGAGGCCATCGGCTACGTGGCGACGCTCGGCAGCCATCGTGTCGCGAACGACACCCCCCTCATCCGTGCGGGGGCGGAGCGGGCAGTCGTCCGGACGCGGATCGTGCGCGGGGACCGCGCGTCGACCGTCGAGCTGGAGATCACCGCGGGCAAGGCGAACCGGGCCCGCGTGAATCGCGGGCAGCTGGGCCGGGCGCGCGACGTCCTCGGCATCCTCCGCACGGTGCTCTTCGCGCCCGAGGACCTGGCGCTGGTCAAGGGCGACCCGGACGGGCGGCGTCGCTTCCTCGACCAGCTGGTGGTGCAGCTGCTCCCCCGCGCGGCCGGCCTCCTGAGCGACTACGAGCGGGTCGTCCGGCAGCGGTCGGCGCTGCTCAAGTCGCTGCGGGGGGTACGCCGATCCGGCGCCGGCACGGAGGACACGAGCACGCTCGAGGTCTGGGACGCGCGGGCAGCGCAGCTCGGCGGTCAGATCCTCGCCATGCGGCTGGCGCTGGTCGAGGTCATGAGGCCGCACGTCGCGGCCGCGTACGAGCAGGTCAGCGACGCGGACGGCGACGCCGAGCTCGCCTATCGCTCGAGCGTTCCCGGCATCGCGGACGGCGCGACCCCGGCCGCGGAGGATCTCGAGAAGGCGATGCTGGGCGCGATGACAGAGTCCCGGGCGCAGGAGATCGAGCGCGGGGTGAGCCTCGTCGGACCGCACCGGGACGACCTGACCCTCACGCTCGGCGGCCTGCCGGCCAAGGGGTACGCGAGCCACGGCGAGTCGTGGTCGTTCGCGCTGGCGCTGCGGCTCGCGTCGTACCGGCTGCTCGGCGGTGGCGAGGAGCCGGAGCACGTGCCGGACGCCGCCTTCTGGGACCCCGATCTCGACACCGATGCCGATCCCGTCCTGATCCTGGACGACGTGTTCGCCGAGCTCGACGTGCGGCGTCGTGAGCGGCTCGCGGAGCTCGTCGCGCCGGCGCGACAGGTGCTCGTCACGGCCGCCGTGCCCGACGACGTCCCGCCGGGGCTGCTCGGAGCACGGTTCGAGGTCACCCCGGGCCAGGTGCGTCGTGCGGACTGAGGACGGCGAGGACGACGACGCGGCCGGCGGCGGGCCCGACGACGACGGAGCGCGCGACGCGTCGTCCCGTGCCGAGGACCCGCGGCCGGTCAAGGACCGCACCGAGCTGACGCCGCCGTCGGCCGTCGCGCGCGAGGCGCTGAACCGCGCGAAGGCCGCCGCGCGGGCGAAGGGGCTGCGGCCGGGATCGCCGGCACGCCGGTCCCCCCTCGCGGAACCGCGTCTGTCGGGGCAGGGACCGGGCGCCCGTGACCCGCAGCTGCTGTCGGAGGTGGTCGGGCGCCTCATGCGCGACAAGGGCTGGTCTGCGGACGTCTCCGTCGGCGGAGTGATCGGTCGCTGGCGTGAGGTCGTGGGCGACCAGGTCGCGGACCACTGCCAGCCGGAGACCTTCGAGCAGAAGGTGCTCGTGGTGCGCGCCGACTCGACCGCCTGGGCGACGCAGGTGCGATTGCTGGTGCCCACGCTCCTGCGGCGGCTCGAGGAGGAGATCGGCGAGGGCGTCGTCGAGCAGGTCACCGTGCTCGGCCCCGCGGGGCCCGGGTTCCGCCGCGGACGACGATCCGTCCGCGGCCCGGGGCCGCGCGACACCTACGGCTGAGCGCTCCAGTGCCTGTGGACGACGAGAAAGGGCCCGGCCGCTGGTGCGGCCGGGCCCCTTCTCCGTGCTCAGTACGTCAGTGCTGGATGCGGCGACGCAGCCAGAACAGCACGCCGCCGCCCACGATCAGCAGCGCGGCGATCCCGGCGAAGACGCCCACCGTCGCGCCCGTCTGCGGGAGCTCGTCGGCGGCCTCGGCCTCGACCGGCGGGACGTCAGCGTCGTCCGCGACGACCTCCACGTCGGCGCCGCCCGTGCCGACCGGGTTCGCGCACTCGGAGGACGCCTCCGGGTAGCTCACGATCTGCGAGTACTCCGGGTTGACCTCGAAGAGCACCTCGACGCCGTCTCGGGTCCAGGCGTAGTTGCCGTCCGTCTCGACGTAGGAGCCGTCGTCCTGCTGCTCCCAGCCCGGCCACTGCTTCGGCGCGGTGTCCGAGGCGCCCGGCCACAGCAGCTGGCCCTCCAGCGGCTGGTCGGTGGCGACGTAGTTGTCGCCGCCGTCCGGGTGGAGGAACGTGATCGTCAGCGGCGTGTCGCTGTCGACCTCGACCCCCTCGGGGAGAGCGACGCCATAGTCGAGGTACGGGGTGTCGCCGACGCACACCGCGCCGATGTCGTCGGAGGCGATCAGTTCACAGTCCGCATCGGTGAAGGTGCTGTCCGTGACGGCGTACAGCGCCGTGGTCACACCGGTGGAGGTGTAGCCCTCCGGCAGGGTGCCGAGCGTGTAGCCCGCCGCAGCGGTGGCGACGACACCCTCATCCGTGGACCTGTAGGTGATGTTGCCGCCGTCCGCAGGGAGGTCGAGCCTGTCGTTATCCACGCCGCAGAGGTCGGCAACCGTCGGCAGGACAGGCCTCACGACGGGCAGCGTGGTCTCGCACTGGCTGGAGTCGAAGTCGAACTGCCAGGTCGTCGCGGCCCCGTCGACAAGGGCCACGCCCTGGTTCGGGGTTGCGGTGACGACGACGTGGGTGCGCTGGTCGTTCCACTCCTCTGCGTAGGTCGCGAGTTCCGACGTCGGCAGAGTCACTGCGTCACCCGGTCCGCACACGTCCACCGGCACAGGAGCAGGCAGCTTGACGGGCCCGCCAGGCTGGTCGCAGGCCGGTACGTCCACGAGGTCGGACAGGTTCTGATGGACGGCTCCTCGGAGCCACTTCTGCAGTGTGAGCACCTGGCGCTTGATCTCGGTCGGCCAGACAAAGTCACCGTCCGGGGCCACGACATCCTGCTGGACGGCCCAGCCAGGGCCGCAGACCTCGGCGGGGAGGTCTCCCGGGAACTCCGTCCACAACTGGTTCCCCTCGCGGTGGGCGATCAGTTCCTGGTCTCCGGAGTTACCCCAGGATGCAGGTTCGTCGGCGTGGTCCTTCTCGTACAGGTAGAGCCCGACCTCGAGTCCGTTGTCTGGAGCGGGGCGGCAAGCTTCGAGCTCACCTGAGAAGCGCCGGTCGTACCCGTTGTCGTCGTGGGCGTCGATGCGCACTTCCCAGCCATGGGGCGCGGCAGGGTCGAGACCAAATGCCTTCCGATAGTCACCGGAGAACCGGTGGTCTTGCACCATCTGCTTGTCGTCGAGGATGACGGTGACGGTGGCATCGGGGTAGGAGTAGAGCTCGATCCGGAGCTCACCGGTCTGGCAGCTCGCCCCGACTTCTGGGTGGTGGGCGGAGGCAGGCGCCGCGGTGGCGACGAGCATCCCTCCGACGGCGAGCGTCGTGGCGGCGACGCCGGCCAGGGTCCTCTTCACTGTGGGGTTGTCCCTTCGGTGGTGACCGGTGCACGGGCGCGCACCAGCCGAGGTGCGAAACGGGGAATCGTGGTGTAGTACACCAGTTTCCTGGGCAAAACGGGAGAGGATATTGATAACGGTCGGAGCACGAAAAACGGACGTTCGCGAAGTCCGGCTCCGATCGCCCCCAGAGATGTGGAAAACCTTGGGGAAAACCCTGTGGACAACGCTGCGGGGACGACGCCGTCCACCGCCTGTGGACAACGTGTGCCGAACTTCCCCCGAACGGCGTCAATCCGCCGTTTCCTTGCCTCCGGCAGGTAGACTGGGACGGTCATTCCGGGTCGTGCTGCGACCTCTCGCACGCCTCGGTCGCGCGCAGCCCGGAACCTGAGAGCCGCGCCGCCTGCACCATGCACGAAGCGCCGGCGCGTGCACGACGACCGAGGAGCAGCTCCGCCTGTGGCAGACCGAACCGACACCCCCCGTCCCGACACAGTCGCCAACGGAGCCAACGGAACAGCCGGACCGGGGAGCGGGTACGACGCCGGCAACATCACCGTCCTCGAGGGCCTGGAGGCCGTCCGCAAACGCCCGGGCATGTACATCGGCTCCACGGGCGAGCGAGGCCTCCACCACCTGGTCTACGAGATTGTGGACAACTCTGTGGACGAGGCCCTGGCGGGTCACGCCGACAGCGTCGAGGTGACCCTTCTCGCCGACGGCGGCGTCCGCGTCCGTGACAACGGCCGCGGCATCCCCGTCGCGATGCACCCCACCGAGGGCAAGCCGACGCTCGAGGTCGTCATGACGATCCTGCACGCGGGCGGCAAGTTCGGGGGCGGCGGCTACGCCGTCTCCGGCGGCCTGCACGGCGTGGGCATGTCCGTGGTCAACGCGCTCTCCACGCGATTCGTGTCGCAGGTGAAGCGCGACGGCTTCCACTGGCAGCAGGAGTACCGCGACGGCGGCGAGCCCGTCACCGAGGTGCAGAAGCTCGAGCCGCTGGCCGAGGGTGAGGCAACCGGGACCACGCAGACGTTCTGGGCGGACGACTCGATCTTCGAGACGACGGAGTACGACTTCGAGACGCTCCGCTCGCGCTTCCAGCAGTACGCCTTCCTCAACAAGGGCCTGCAGATCACGCTGCGTGACGAGCGCGCGGGCCACGCCGTCGCGGACGACGAGGTCGCCGGGCAGACCCCGGAGGGCACCGCCGCCGACGTCACGTCGGCGGACGGCACCGCGGACGTCGAGGAGGCGAACCCCGTCCGCACGGTGACGTACCGCTACGACAACGGCCTCACGGACTACGTGGCGCACATCAACGCGGCCAAGAAGTCCGAGCTCATCCACCCCGAGATCATCGACGTGGAGTCCGAGGACACGGAGCGGAAGATCTCCGTGGAGATCGCGATGCAGTGGACCAGCGCGTACAGCGAGTCGGTGCACACGTTCGCGAACACCATCTCCACCACCGAGGGCGGCACCCACGAGGAGGGCTTCCGCGCGGCGCTCACCACGCTGGTGAACAGCTACGCGCGCGACAAGCAGATCATCAAGGAGAAGGACGACAACCTCACGGGTGACGACATCCGCGAGGGCCTCACCGCCGTCATCTCCGTCAAGCTCGGCGAGCCGCAGTTCGAGGGCCAGACCAAGACGAAGCTCGGCAACACCGAGGCGAAGACGTTCGTCCAGCGCGTGGTGCGCGAGAAGCTCGTGGACTGGTTCGACGCCCACCCGACGGAGGCGCGCGACGTCATCCGCAAGGCCATCCAGGCGTCGCAGGCGCGCATCGCGGCACGCAAGGCGCGCGAGGCCACGCGGCGCAAGGGGATCCTCAGCTCGGGCGGGATGCCCGGCAAGCTCAAGGACTGCCAGTCCAACCGGGCCGAGGACTGCGAGGTCTACATCGTCGAGGGCGACTCGGCCGGCGGCTCCGCCGTCCGCGGTCGCGACCCGCACAACCAGGCGATCCTGCCGCTGCGCGGCAAGATCCTCAACGTCGAGCGGGCCCGGCTGGACAAGGCGCTCTCCAACCAGGAGATCCAGTCCCTCATCACGGCGTTCGGCACCGGCATCGGGGAGGACTTCGACATCTCGAAGCTCCGGTACCACAAGATCGTGCTCATGGCCGACGCCGACGTCGACGGCCAGCACATCTGCACCCTGCTGCTCACCCTGCTGTTCCGCTACATGCGGCCGCTCATCGAGCACGGCCACGTGTACCTGGCGCAGCCGCCGCTGTACCGGCTCAAGTGGTCGAACGCGCCGCACGACTACGTGTACTCCGACCGCGAGCGGGACGCCTTCCTCAAGGAGGGCCTGGCCGCCGGCAAGCGGATCCCCAAGGAGAACGGCATCCAGCGCTACAAGGGCCTGGGCGAGATGGACTACACCGAGCTCTGGGACACCACCATGGACCCGGAGCACCGCACCCTGCTGCAGGTGACCATGGACGACGCGGCCGCGGCCGACGAGATCTTCTCGGTGCTCATGGGCGAGGACGTCGAGTCCCGCCGCAGCTTCATCCAGCGCAACGCCAAGGACGTCCGTTTCCTCGACATCTAGCGGCTGACGGCGACGTCGTACAACTCGTACGCACGCCGTTGTACGCCATCCCACGATCTCGAGGACGACGGAACCCGCGCCCCGGCGGCGCAGGACAGGAAGAAGGTAGACGGTGACGGACGAGACCCCCGGCCCCGACATGACGGACGGCGCCCCGGACGACGAGGCGATCGACACGACCGACGGAGCGGTCACGGTGCAGCACGGCCGGATCGACCAGGTGGACCTGCAGCTGGAGATGCAGCGCAGCTACCTCGACTACGCGATGAGCGTCATCGTCGGTCGCGCGCTCCCGGACGTGCGGGACGGCCTCAAGCCGGTGCACCGCCGCGTGCTGTACGCCATGTACGACGGCGGCTACCGCCCCGACCGCGCGTACTCCAAGTGCTCGCGCGTCGTCGGCGACGTCATGGGCAAGTTCCACCCGCACGGCGACACGGCGATCTACGACACGCTGGTGCGCCTCGTGCAGGACTGGGTGCTGCGGTACCCGCTCGTCGCCGGCCAGGGCAACTTCGGTTCGCCCGGCAACGACCCCGCCGCCGCCCCGCGGTACACCGAGTGCCGCATGGCCCCGTTGGCCATGGAGATGGTGCGGGACATCGAGAAGAACACGGTCGACTTCCAGGACAACTACGACGGCCGCACGCAGGAGCCCGTCGTCCTGCCCGCCCGGTTCCCGAACCTCCTGGTCAACGGTTCCGCCGGCATCGCCGTCGGCATGGCGACCAACATCCCGCCGCACAACCTGCGCGAGGTGGCGGAGGGCGTGCGCTGGCACCTGGCGAACCCCGACGCGTCGCGCGAGGAGCTCCTCGCCGCGCTCATGCAGCGCATCAAGGGCCCCGACTTCCCGACCGGCGCGCAGATCCTCGGCACCAAGGGCATCGAGGAGGCGTACCGCACCGGGCGCGGCTCCATCACGATGCGCGCCGTCGTCAACGTCGAGGAGATCCAGAACCGGATCTGCCTCGTCATCACGGAGCTTCCCTACCAGGTCAACCCGGACAACCTGGCGAGCAAGATCGCGGACCTCGTCAACGACGGCAAGCTCGCGGGCATCGCCGACATCCGCGACGAGACGTCGGGCCGCACCGGCCAGCGCCTCGTCATCGTGCTCAAGCGCGACGCGATCGCCAAGGTCGTCCTCAACAACCTGTACAAGCACACGCCGCTGCAGTTCAGCTTCGGCGCGAACATGGTCGCGCTCGTCGACGACGTGCCGCGCACGCTGAGCCTCGACGCCTTCGTGCGGCACTGGACCACGCACCAGATCGAGGTCGTGCGCCGCCGCACCGAGTACCTGCTGGCCGAGGCGGAGCGCGAGATCCACATCCTGCGCGGCTACCTCAAGGCGCTCGACGCGCTGGACGAGGTCATCGCCCTCATCCGGCGCTCGCCCGACGCCGAGCAGGCTCGCTCGGGCCTGATGGAGCTGCTCGACGTCGACGAGCAGCAGGCCAACGCGATCCTCGCCCTCCAGCTGCGGCGTCTCGCCGCGCTCGAGCGCCAGCGGATCATCGACGACCACGACAAGATCGAGCGGCAGATCAAGGACTACCAGGACATCCTGGCCAAGCCCGAGCGTCAGCGGACGATCGTCCAGGACGAGCTCGACGACATCGTCGAGCGCTACGGGGACGAGCGACGCACCACGATCCTGCCGTTCGACGGCGACATGTCGGTCGAGGACCTCATCCCCGAGGAGGAGGTCGTCGTCACGATCACGCGCGGCGGCTACGCCAAGCGCACCCGGTCGGACAACTACCGGGCGCAGCGCCGCGGAGGCAAGGGCGTGCGCGGGGCGGCCCTGCGCGAGGACGACATCGTCGAGCACTTCTTCGTCACGACGACGCACCACTGGCTGCTGTTCTTCACGAACCTGGGCCGCGTGTACCGCGCCAAGGGTTACGAGCTGCCCGAGGGCGGCCGCGACGCCAAGGGCCAGCACGTGGCCAACATGCTGGCGTTCCAGCCCGGCGAGCACATCGCGCAGGTGCTCGACCTGCCGGACTACGAGGCCGCCGACTACCTCGTGCTCGCCACCCGCCGCGGGCTCGTGAAGAAGACCCGCCTCGGGGAGTACAACTCGCCGCGCTCCGGCGGCCTCATCGCGATCAACCTGCGTGAGGACGAGGACGGCCAGCCCGACGAGCTCGTCGCGGCGCGCCTGGTCAACGCGGACGACCACCTCATCCTCGTGTCCCGCAAGGGCCAGTCGATCCGTTTCCCCGCCGACGACGACACGCTGCGCCCGATGGGCCGTGCGACGTCGGGCGTCACGGGGATGAAGTTCCGCGAGGAGGACGAGCTGCTCAACGCGGACGTCGTCACCCCCGGCACCGACCTGTTCGTCGTCACCGAGGGCGGCTTCGCGAAGCGCACCGCGATCACCGAGTACCGCGTCCAGGGCCGCGCCGGCTACGGCATCAAGGTCGCCAACCTGGTGGAGGCCCGTGGAGACCTCGTGGGGGCCTTGGTCACGGAGGCCGACGACGAGGTGCTGGTCATCATGGAGCGTGGCAAGATCGTGCGCTCGGCGGTCGCGGAGGTGAACCTCACCGGCCGCACCACGCAGGGCGTGACGTTCGCGAAGCCCGATCGCGGGGACCGCATCATCGCCGTCGCCCGCAACGTCGAACGTCGGGACGTCGACGAGGCAAGCGGCGACGAGTCGGTTAGCGTGGACGAGCAGACCGCCGACGAGCAGACCACGAGCGGGGACGAGGACTGATGACGGAGAACAGCGCGTCGACCCGGGCGTCGTCGGCGCCTTCCACGCGGGAGGCGGACGTCGACGACTCGACCCACCGCCGCAGCCCGGCGGCAGGCACGACATCGACCACGACACCGGCCGGCGCCGTCCGCGTGGGCCAGGTCCCGGCCCCGCCCGCCCCACCGGCCGCGCCGTCGTCGTCGGCCGCCGCGGCCGCCCCGGACGGCACCGCCGCCCAGGGCGCGTCCCCCGTCAAGGAAGGCGCCGTGAAGGCGGCCGCCGCCGCCCTCGCCGCCGCTCGCAGCGCGGCGAAGAAGGTCCAGTCGGTCATGCCGGAGGCACCGGGCAAGGGCGAGGACGACGCCGCGGCCGCGCCGAAGGGCGCCGCGAAGCCTGCCGAGCCGCGTCCGGAGATGCACTACTCGGCCGGCGGCGTCCAGGGCACGGCCGCTCCCGCAGCGGCGGCGCCCGCGGGCGGCCCCATGGTCGGGGCCGCGCAGGCCGGCGCCGGGGCGCGCCGGGTGCGGCTGTCCGTCTCGCGGGTCGACCCGTGGTCGATCATGAAGCTCGCGTTCCTGCTGTCCGTCGCGATCGGCTTCATCACCGTCGTCGCGACGATGGTGGTCTGGTACGTGCTCAACGACATGGGCACCTTCGCGAAGATCCAGGGCTTCCTCAGCGAGACCATCGGCCCGCAGGCCGTGAACCTCATGCAGTTCATCGAGTTCGACCGGGTCATCTCCCTGTCCGTGCTGATCGCCATCGTGAACGTGGTGCTGCTGACCGCGCTCGCCACGATCATGGCGATCCTGTACAACATCACGGCCGCGCTCGTCGGTGGCGTGCACCTCACGCTGACGGACGAGTGATCCCCGTCCCGGCCGGGACCGACGTCACATCGCGTGACGCCGCTCCCGGTTTGGGAACGGACCCACGCGTACGGTAATGTTCCGTGCTGCACGCGCTCCCTCGTGGGGGCGCGCTCGGGGCTATAGCTCAGACGGTTAGAGCGCTTCCCTGATAAGGAAGAGGTCGGAGGTTCAAGTCCTCCTAGCCCCACTCCAGGCCATCTCAGGCCCGGGCCCGAGACGCACGACGACGGTCGTGACGAGGAGGCAGAAGATGAAGAAGCTGTTCGTCCTCCTGCTCGCGCTGGGCGCGGGTTACCTGGTCTGGCGCCGTCTCAACGAGGACTCGGCCGACCGGGACCTGTGGTCCGAGGTCACCGACACCATCGACTGAGCACGCCCGGCCCGTCTGACGAGGCCGCCAGGGGCCATGGCGCAATTGGTAGCGCACCTGCTTTGCAAGCAGGGGGTTAGGGGTTCGAGTCCCCTTGGCTCCACCACAAGGAAGAGGCCGCCGACATCGTCGGCGGCCTTTCTCATGCTCCGGGGTCGCGAACGGACGCGGCCTGAGCCTGCGGGCCGCTCCGACCCCGGACATGCCGCAGGGCCCCGTCCCTGTGGACGAGGCCCTGCGGTCGGTGTCGTAGCGAACGGTGCGGTGCGGTGCCGTCCGTACGTCGGACGGTCAGGCCCGGTCGCCCTCCCCCGCATCCTTGGTGTCGTCCGCGACGTCGGCGACGGCGTCCTCGGTCTTGCGCGTGGCCGAGCGCGTGCGGCTCGTGGCCTTCTTCGCGGCGTCGGTCGCCTTGTCCTTGGCCTTGTCCACAGCCTCGGTGACCTCCTCGCCGAGCTCGGCCGCCTTCTCGGAGGCACGCTCGGCGGCCTCGCGGCCCTTCGCGACGGCGTGCCCCGCGGCCTCGCCGACCGCCTCCGCCGCATCGCCGACGGCGTGCCGCGCGTCGCGGGCCGCGCCGTCGTAGTCCGGGGCGGACTGCTGCTCCCACGGCTCGGCCCACGGGTCGTTCTGCGGCTGGGCGCGGCGCCAGAAGGCGAAGCCCGCCACGGCCGCCCCGGCGAGCGCGAGGAACCAGAACAGCCCCTTACCCTTGCCGGACTTCTCGGCCTCCTTGGCGGCCTTCTCCGCCGCCTTCTCGGCAGCGGCCTGGGCCTTGGCAGCCTCCTTGGCCGCTTGCTTCGCGGCCTTCTTGCCCGCACGACCGGCCTTCTCCGCGGCGTCGCGCGCGGCGTCCGCCGCCAGGACGCCGGCCGCACCCGCGGCCGCACCGGCCCGCGTCGCCGCCTCGTTGAACGCCTGGACGACCCGCGGCAGGTAGTCGTCCACGATCTTGTCGTGCGCCGTGTCCACGAGCGGGCCGGCCTTGTCGGCCGCCTTCTCGACCCGCGGCGCCGCCGCGAGCACGCTCTCGCGCCACGCATTCTCGGCGCGGGGCACGAGCCACTCGAGGAACGAGTCGACGCGCGGCTCGGCCCAGTCCTTGGCCTGGTTCGCCGCGCCCTTCGCCCCGCCGGCAGCTCGGGCACCGACGTCGACCAGCACGGCGGCCGCCTCCGTCGCGGAGCCCTTGAGCTTCTCGGTGTCGATGTCGTTGATCGTCGAGCTCACCTTCTCGGAAACCTTCGAGGAGAGCTTCTCGGCCTGGTCCTTGGCAGCGTCCTTGACGCCGTCGCCCACGTTCTTTCGCACCATGGACCCACTGTGCCACCAGGTGCCCTGGCCTGCAGCGGCACGCGCGGGCCGCGCCGTGCGGGTCGTGAAGACGGATGGTGAGGGGGAGGGTGAGAGGATGAGGGCATGTTCGCTACCCTCCACACCTCCGCCGGTGACATCCGCATCGAGCTGCTGCCGAACCACGCGCCCAAGACCGTCGCGAACTTCGTCGGGCTGGCCAAGGGCACCACGACGTGGACGGACCCGGCCACGGGCGCCGAGCGCAACGACCCCCTGTACGACGGTGTCATCTTCCACCGCGTCATCGACAGCTTCATGATCCAGGGCGGGGACCCGCTGGGCACCGGCACCGGCGGCCCCGGCTACACCTTCGACGACGAGATCCACCCGGAGCTCCAGTTCGACGACAAGTACATCCTCGCGATGGCGAACGCCGGCAAGCGCCGCAACCCGGTCACCGGCGCCGTCGAGGGCACCAACGGCTCGCAGTTCTTCATCACCACCGCCGCCACGCCGTGGCTCAACGGCAAGCACAGCATCTTCGGCAAGGTGGCCGACGACGAGTCGCGCGCCGTCGTCGACGCGATCGGCACCACGCCGACCCGCCCCGGTGACCGCCCGGTGCAGGACATCGTCATCAACTCGGTCACGATCGAGGACTGAGCTTCGGTCCAGGTCACGGTCGGGGTCGAGAACCTCGTCGCAGTCCCGTTCACGCGCCCCAGGGGGCGCTCCACGTCGGGAAGGATAGGACTGCGACGAGGTTCTCGACCCCGACCTTTCTCTCGGCTCACGGAGGGCTGACCCATCTCGACACCGACTCCAGAACCGCAGCCGACGGCTCCGCCGGTGTGCCCGCGACACCCCGACCGCGTGTCCTACGTGCGCTGCCAGCGCTGCGGCCGGCCGACGTGCCCGGAGTGCCAGCGGCCCGCCGCGGTGGGGATCCAGTGCGTCGACTGCGTCAAGGAGGCGTCGCGCGCGATACCGAGCGCGCGGACGATGTTCGGCGGCACGGTGCGCGGCGGGCGGCCCGTCGTCACGCTGACGATCGTCGCCCTGTGCGTGGTGAGCTGGGTGCTGCAGCTCGTCACCGGCGGCGAGTGGACCCAGCGCTGGGCCTTCGCCCCGTCGGTGGGCCTCGAGGAGCCGTGGCGGTTCCTCACCGCGGCGTTCCTGCACTCCACCAGCCCGCTGCACATCCTGTTCAACATGTACGCGCTGTGGCTCACCGGCCCGTTCCTCGAGCAGGCGTTCGGCCGGGGCCGGTTCATCGCCCTCTACGTGCTGTCCGCGATCGCGGGGTCCGTGGGCTACCTGCTGCTCGCCGACCCCGACGGCTACTCGTGGGTCGGTGCCGTCGTCGGCGCCTCCGGCGCGGTCTTCGGGCTGTTCGGCGCGATCATCCCCGTCCTGCGTCGCACCGGGCGCAGCGCGGCGCAGATCGTCGTGCTCATCGCCATCAACATGGCGATCCCGTTCTTCGTCGGCGGGATCGCGTGGCAGGCGCACCTCGGCGGCCTGGCGGTCGGGCTCGCGATGGGCGCAGCCTTCGCGTTCGCGCCGCGTGAGCGCCAGGCCCTGGTCGCGTGGGCGGTGCCCGCAGGCGTCGCCGTCGTGCTCGTCGCCGCGACCCTGTGGAAGTACGCCTCGGTGGGGATGCTCTGAGCGTCGCCCACAGGGTTGTCCACAGGTGTGGAACGAACTACACCGGTGGAAGTCCGCGCGTCGGTGCCGGCGTCAGCGCCAGCGGGTGGTGAGCCCGAAACCCGCGATGATCAGCACGAACCCGACGGCGAGGTTCCAGCCGCCGAGCGCGGGGACCGGCAGGCCCAGGCCCTGCGCCGTGAGGTAGTACAGCACGATCCACGCGAGGCCCAGCAGCATGAGCGTGAGCATCGTCGGCACCAGCCAGCGCGGGTTGCCCTGCGGCTTCGCCTTCGCGGGGGCGGCGGCCTGCTCGGCGGGCGCGCTCTTCTTCTTGCGGGACTTCGACTCGGGCACGGGGAGATCTCCTGTCCGGACGGTGTGGGCGGCGGCCGCGGGCCGGATGCCCGCCACCGTCGGCGATTCTGTCGACTAGCGTAGTCGTCAGCAGGCTCGAGAAGGACAGCTGGGACGGACAGGGGTGCCGATGAACCGCCGACTGCGCCAGAGCGCGACCGTCGCGTGCGTCCTCGCCGCGTCCGGGCTCCTGTTCACCGCCAGCGCGCAGCTCGCGGACACCAAGGACGGCCGCGACCCGCAGGACCTCGCCGAGCTCGTCACCACGGAGTCCGACCGGGTCGCCGACCTCACCGACCAGATGAACGAGCTCGAGGCGGAGATCGACGACCTCGGCCAGCAGGTCGGCACCGACCTGCCCACGCGCAGCGCCGACCTCGTCGCGGACGAGTCGGTCGTCACCGGTGCCCTGCCCGTCTCGGGGCCGGGGCTACGGGTGGCGCTCGACGACGCCCCGGCGTCCAGCCAGTCCATCGCCGGGGCACGCCCGGACGACCTGGTCGTGCACCAGCAGGACGTGCAGCACGTCATCAACGCCCTGTGGGCGGGCGGCGCCGAGGCGATGACGCTGCAGGGCGAGCGCGTCACGGCGACGTCGGCGTTCCGCTGCTCCGGCAACATCCTGCTGCTGCACGGCAAGGTGTTCTCCCCGCCGTACGTGATCGAGGCGGTCGGGGACCCGGACCAGCTGCGAACCTCCCTCGACTCCGACCCGGGTGTCGCGATCTACCAGCAGTACGTGGACTGGGTCGCCCTCGGGTGGTCGGTGAAGGACGCCGGCACGCTCGAGCTGCCCTCGTACACGGGCAGCTCCGAGATGAAGTACGCGACCGTCCCCGCCGGCACGGACGTGTTCTCGTGAGCGCCGCCACCGCCTGGATCACGGCGTTGCCGGGCCGGCGTCGATGGCGCGGCTGTCGTCCCGCCCCGCAGCCCGCCTGACCATCTCCCCGAAGCGAGACAGCCATGACCACCCCCACCTCTCCGACCACCGGCCCGCGCATCCTCGTGGTCGACAACTACGACTCGTTCGTCTACACGATCGTGGGCTACCTCGACCAGCTCGGCGCGCGCACCGTGGTCGTGCGCAACGACGCGGTACCCGAGCCCGACGCGGACGGCGTCTTCCACGACGCGGACGGCGCGCCCTTCGACGGCGTCCTCGTCTCCCCCGGGCCGGGCACGCCGAAGGAGGCCGGGGCGTCGGAGGACGTCATCCGCGCCTGCGCGCGCTCCCGCACGCCCATGCTCGGTGTCTGCCTGGGGCACCAGGCCCTCGCCGAGGTGTACGGCGCCACGGTGGCGCACGCCCCGGAGCTCATGCACGGCAAGACCAGCCTCGTCGAGCACGACGGCGTCGGCGTGCTCGACGGCCTCGGCTCGCCCTTCACGGCGACGCGCTACCACTCCCTCGCGGTGCTCCCGGAGAGCGTGCCCGCCGAGCTGGTGGTGACCGGCGCGACCGCGAGCGGCGTCGTCATGGGGCTGCAGCACCGCGAGCTGCCGCTGCACGGCGTCCAGTTCCACCCCGAGTCGGTGCTCACCGAGGGCGGGCACCGGCTGCTGGCCAACTGGCTCGCCGTGTGCGGCGACGACGGCGCGGTGGACCGGTCCGTCGGCATGGCGCCCCTGGTGCACCAGGGCTGAGCAGGAACGGGACGAGCCCGTCAGGACCGTGCGGTCCTGACGGGCTCGTTCGTCTCCGGGATCAGCGGGAGCTAGCTGTCGCCCCCGAGGTCCAGCCCTGGCAGGCCGCCGGCGTCGTCCGTCTCCCCGTCCGTGGGCTCGCCGGTCGGCTCGCCGCTGGGCGGCTCCTCCGCCTCCGGGCCGCTCGACACGACGATGGCGACGTCGGAGCCCACCTCGACCTCGCCGCCCTCCGGGTCCTGGGAGATCACGAAGCCGTTCGCCACGTCGTCCGACGCCTCGTAGCTGATCTGCGGCTTGAGGTTGGCGCCGGTGATGGCGGTCTGCGCCTCGGCGGCCGAGCTCCCGACAACCGGCGGCACGGTCGTCATCTCGGGAGCCTTCTCCTTGGCGATGACGATCTCCACGGAGCTGCGCTGCGGGACGTTGCCCGGCTGGGGGCTCTGGCGGATGACCGTCCCGGCCTTCTCGTCGCTCTCCTCCGTGCTCGTGGAGAAGTTCAGGTCCAGGCCGGTGAGCGTGTCCTTGGCCGTCTGCTCGGACTTGCCCTCGAGGTTCGGCAGCTCGACCCGGCCGTTGGAGAGCACGAGGTCGACCGAGGACCCCTCGCTCACCGCCTGGCCCGCGGCCGGCTTCGACTCGATGACGTCACCCTCCTCGACGTCCTTGCTGTTCGCGTCGGACACGTCCCCGAGCGACAGCTTGGCCTCGTCGAGCGCGGCCTCGGCCTCGTCCTCCGTCATGCCCGCGAGCTTGGGGACCGCGACGGTATCGGGGCCGGCGGAGAACGTCACGGTCACGACGCTCCCGCGCTCGACCTCGGTGCCGCCCTGCGGGTTCGTGCCGAGGAACGTGTTCTCCGGCTCGGTGGACTCGGTGTCCGTGGCCTGCTCGTACTCGAGCCCCGCGGCGGTGATCGTTCGTTCCGCCTCGGCGGGGGTGACGTTGGACTTGAGGTCGGGCACGGTCGTCTTGGCGTCGGCGCTGTTCATGACGAGGAACGTGATGATCGCCGCCAGGGCGACGACGCCGATGGCGATGAGCGCCCACATGAGCCCCTTGCGGCTCTTCTTCTCGTCGTCCGGCTCGCCGCCGTTCGCGCCCACGGCCCCGGTGGTGCCCCACTGCGACGTGCTCGCGGGGTCCATCACCTGGGTGCCCTGGGCCGGCCCCATGACCTGCGTCGCGGCGGCGCCGGCCGCGGCCGCGCCGATCAGCGGCGCGGTGACGTCTCCCCCGCGCAGCGCGGTCTCGAGGTCGGCGCGGAACTCCGCCGCCGTCGAGTAGCGGGCGTCGCGGTCCTTCGTGAGGGCCTTGAGCACGATGCGGTCGAGCACCTCGGGCACGTCCGAGGCGAGCTCGCTGGGGCGCTGCGGCGCCTGCCCGACGTGCTGGTACGCGACTGCGACCGGGGAGTCGCCCATGAACGGCGGGCGCCCGGTGAGCAGCTCGAACAGCACGCAGCCCGTGGAGTACAGGTCGCTGCGGGCGTCCACGGTCTCGCCGCGGGCCTGCTCGGGAGACAGGTACTGGGCCGTGCCGATGACGGCGTGCGTCTGCGTCATCGTCGCGGCGGAGTCCGCCATCGCGCGCGCGATGCCGAAGTCCATCACCTTGACCGCGCCCGTGGGCGTGATCATCACGTTGGCGGGCTTGATGTCGCGGTGCACGATGCCGGCCTGGTGCGAGTACTCCAGCGCGCTGAGGATGCCCGCCGTGATCTCGACGGCCTCCTCGATCGGCACGGCTGCGCCGTCCTGCAGGATGTCGCGGACCGTGTGGCCCTCGACGTACTCCATGACGATGAACGGGACGTGCACGGACGCGCCCTGCGTGTCCGTGTGCGTGTCCTCACCGGTGTCGTAGACGGCGACGATGGCGGGGTGGTTCAGCGCGGCGGCCGACTGGGCCTCCCGGCGAAACCGCGCCAGGAAGGAGGGGTCGCGTGCGAGGTCGGACCGCAGCACCTTGATCGCGACCGTGCGACCCAGGCGCGTGTCGTGCCCGATGTGCACCTCGGCCATGCCACCGCGGCCGATGAGCTCACCGACCTCGTAGCGGCCGGCGAGTACCCGGGGCGTGTTGTCCACCACTCAGATGTCCTTCTCGGTCATGGCCGCGCGCGGGGCGCGCGGCGTGTCTCGGAGCATCATCCCAGAGGAGGGATGCGCATCCGTGCGGGAGGGGCGGGACAGCGCGAGCGCAGGTCCCACCAGGAGCGCCGCCGCCTGACCCTCGGCGTCGGCCGCCATGGCCTGCACGAGGGTGGCGAGCAGCAGGACGACGAGGAGGCCGAGCAGCGCGAGCAGCGGCCAGGAGAGGCGCCCGAGGGGGCCGAAGCGCTGGCCCGTGGACGTCGACGTCCGGCGAGCAGGCTTCGCCTCGGGGGCGGACCGGGACGACGCACGGCTGCGGGCGCCGGTCGGCTGCGGCTTGCGCACCGGCGGGCGGCGCGCGTCGTGCGAGCCGGCGCGCACCTCGCGCCGCAGCGGGTACGCGCGCCCGGCGACGTCGTCGGCCGGCGTCGTCGGGTCGGCCACGTCTCCCTGCGGCGTGGGCTCGGGAGACGTCGTCGCGCGCTCGTCGTCGGACGGCGTCACCGCCGCCCACGCGACCGGCATCGCGGCCGACGGCGGCGAGGCGGGGGTGCTCGGCCCGGCGGGGGCAGCGGGGGTCGCCGGAGCGGAGGGGCGGGGCGTCGCGGGCGCGGCGTGCGCGGGGACGGCGCGCGCGGGCCGCGCGCCCTGGCGGGCCGCGGCGGCGCGTCGTGCGGACCGGGACCGGGCCCCGAGCGGGTCCTCCGCGATCTCGCGCGCGAGCGACTCGAGCTCCCCCGCGAGGGCGGCGGCCGACTCGGGCCGGCGCGACGGGTCCTTCTCGAGCATGCGGCCGATGACGTCCGCGAGACCGGGGTGCACGTGCGTGGGCAGCGGAGGGACGGGCGCGTTGACGTGCGCGACCGCGATGTCGACCGGCGTCGAGCCCGTGAACGGGCGCTTGCCCGCCGTGGCCTCGTACGCGACGACGCCGAGCGCGTAGAGGTCGGACGCCGCCGTCGCGGGCTGGCCCACGGCCTGCTCGGGAGACAGGTACTGCGCCGTGCCCATGACCATGCCCGTGGCGGTCATCGGGGCCTGGTTGGCGGCGAGCGAGACGCCGAAGTCGGTGATCTTCACGCTGCCGCCGTGCTCCAGCAGGATGTTGCCGGGCTTGACGTCGCGGTGCACCACCTTCGCCAGGTGCGCGTGGTGCAGGCCTCGCGCCGTGGCGGCGAGGATCGGCAGCAGCTTGCGGGGCGCGACGACGGGCTCGCGCTCCAGCAGGTCGGCCAGCGGCTCGCCCAGGACCAGCTCCATGACGAGGAAGCCGGCGCCGTCCTGCTCGCCGTAGTCGTACATCTGCGCGATGTTCGGGTGCGACAGGGCGGCGCTGTTGCGCGCCTCCGTGCGCAGGCGGCGCAGGAAGTCCTCGTTGCCCGTGTACTCCTCGCGGAGCACCTTCACCGCGACCTCGCGGCCCAGGTAGCCGTCGTCGGCCACCCAGACCTCGCCCATGCCGCCGATCGCGATGCGGCGCGTCAGGCGGTACCGCTCGCCGAGCGCGAGCCCCGTGGCCGGCCTCATCCGTTCAGCACCGCTTCCATGACGGCCTTCGCGATCGGCGCGGAGACCGAGCCGCCGGTGGCCTGCCCGCCGAGGTCGCCGCCGTCCTCGACGACGACCGCGACGGCGACCTGCGGGTCGTCCGCCGGCGCGAACCCGGTGAACCAGACGTGCGGGTCCGTCTTGGAGGTGTCGGCGCCGTGCTGCGCGGTGCCGGTCTTGCCGGCCACCTGGACGCCCGAGATCTGGGCGCTGGTGCCCGACCCGGACTCCACGACGCTCTTCATCATCTCGGTGAGCTGGCCCGCCGTCTTCTCCGAGACGGCACGGCCCAGGCTGGTGGGCGACGTCTCCCGGACCACCTCGAGCTGCGGGTCGCGGACGGTGTCGACGGAGTAGGGCTCCATGACCTCGCCGCCGTTCGCGATCGCCGCGGAGACCATCGCGACCTGGAGCGGGGTCGCGATGACGCTGCCCTGCCCGATGCCGGACAGCTCCACCTGTGCGGTGCTCATGGAGTCCGGGTCCTGGTCGTACACGCTGGCCGCGGTGGAGAAGGGGATCTGGAACTTGTCGCCGTACCCGAACTTCTCCGCCTGCTCGTCCATCGCGTCCGCGCCGAGGTCGCCGGCGAGGCCGAGGAAGGCCGTGTTGCAGGAGATGCGCAGGGCGTCGGCCAGCGTCATCTTGCCCGCCGAGGCACAGGAGGTGCCGGCGAAGTTGCCGACCGGCGTGCTGGTGCCGGTCAACGTGTACGAGGGCGGGGCGTCGATGACCGTGTCCGGCGTGTAGTCGCCGCTCTCGAGCGCGGCGGCGGTCGTGATCAGCTTGAACGTCGAGCCCGGCGGGTACGCGTCGGCGGTGGCGTTGCTCTTCAGCGGGTTGCCGTCGGCGTTGAGCAGCTTCGTGTACGCCTCGCCGGCCTCCTTCGTGGAGTGCGACGCGAGGTCGTTCGGGTCATAGGACGGCTTGGACACCAGCGCGAGGATCGCGCCCGTCTTGGGGTCGAGCGCGACGACGGCGCCGCGCTGGTCGCCGAGGCCGTCCCAGGCGGCCTGCTGCGCCTTCGGGTCGACCGTGAGCTCCACCGACGAGCCCTCCGGGTCACGGCCCGTGAGCATGTTCTGCAGCCGGTCCACCCACAGGGCGTCGGCCTGCCCGTTGAGGTAGTCGTTCTCCGCGTGCTCGATCGCGAACGTACCGTTCGCGAGCGAGAAGAAGCCGGTCAGCGGCGAGTACAGCTTGCCGTCGGCGTACTCGCGCTGGTAGCCGAACTCGTCGTCCACGGGCTTGGACAGCGCGACCGCCTCGCCCCCCACGACGATGGGGCCGCGGGCGCGCCCGTACTCCGCGTAGATCGAGCGGATGTTGCGGGTGTCGCTGTTGAGCTCGTCGGCGTGGAAGAACTGGATCCACGTGGTCGACACCATGAGCGCCAGGAACATGACCATGACGACGCTCGCCAGCCGGCGCAGGGTCGTGTTCACAGGTGCTCACCTCCTGTCGTGCCTCGGGGGTCGTCGCGGTGCGGCGTGATGGCCTCGGTGGGGTGAGACGGCGTCGACCCGCGCGACGGCGCGTCCGCTGCCGGTCGTCGGACGGGGACGCCGCCGCCCGGTGTCGTGCCGTCGTGCGCGCCGACCACGATCGGGTCGTGCATCGCCCCGCCCTGCGCGATCGTGCCGCGCACGGGCAGCGCCGACGGGCGGCGGGCGTTGTCGGAGATGCGCAGCAGCAGCGCGATGACGATCCAGTTCGCCAGCAGCGACGACCCGCCCTGCGCCATGAACGGCAGCGTCAGGCCGGTGAGCGGGATGATCCGGGTGATGCCGCCGACCACGACGAAGAGCTGCAGCGCCATGACGAACGCGAGGCCGCCGGCCAGCAGCTTGCCGAAGCCGTCGCGCACCGCGATCGCGGTGCGCAGGCCGCGCTGCACGATGAGGAGGTACGTCAGCAGGATGGCGAGGAGGCCCGTGAGGCCCAGCTCCTCGCCCAGCGACGAGTAGATGAAGTCGGAGAACGCGTACGGCACGAGGTACGGGTAGCCCTCGCCCCAGCCGGTGCCGAACAGCCCGCCCGCGGCCAGCGCGAACGTGCCCTGCACGATCTGGTAGGACCCGCCGACCGCGTTGTACAGCTCGTTGTCGAACGGGTGCAGCCACACGTCCATGCGCGCGCCGACGTGCGGGAACACGCTCGCCGCGACGAGCGCGCCGGCCGCGAACAGCACGAGGCCGATGAGCACCCAGCTGAACCGCTCGGTGGCGAGGTACAGCATCGCGACGAACAGGCCGAAGAACAGCAGCGACGTGCCCAGGTCGCGCTCGAAGACGAGGACGGCCAGCGACGCGGCCCACACGATGATGATCGGGCCGAGGTCGCGGATGCGGGGCAGCTGCAGGCCGAGCACCTTCTTGCCCGCCAGGGCCAGGGTGTCGCGGTTCGTCACGAGGTAGCCGGCGAAGAAGATCGCGAACGCGATCTTCGCGAACTCGGCGGGCTGCAGCGAGAAGCCGGCGATGTTCACCCAGATGCGGGCGCCGTTGATCTCGCGCCCGATGACGGGCAGCAACGGCAGGACGACGAGCCCCAGGCCCACGAGCATCGCCGTGTAGGTGAGGCGGCGGATCCAGCGGTGGTCGCGCAGGAACCAGACGAGGAGGATCGCGATCACCGCGCCGAGCGCGGTGTACATCATCTGCGCCCACGCGTCGGCGCCCTGGGTGTCCGCGAGCTGCAGGCGCAGGATCATCGCCAGGCCCAGGCCGTTGAGCAGCACGACGGCGGGCAGGATCACCTGGTCCGCCCAGGGCGCGCGGAGCCGCAGCACGACGTGCGCGGCCACGGAGATGCCGGTGAGGACGAGGCTGACGGCCCAGAAGTCGGCGGGCAGCTCGCCGGTGACGCTGCGGCCGACCATCGCGAACGCACTGATGCCGGCTGCCAGCGCGAGGATCAGCAGGAACAGCTCGGCCAGGCGGGCCGGTCGGCGCTCGGTCGGCTCGACCGTCCGCTCGGGGTTCTCGACGACGGCGCTCACCCCTTCGACCCCCCCTCGGCCTTGCTGTCGGCGGCGCTGTCCGCCGGCTTGTCGGCGGCGGTCTCGGCGGCCGGCTTCGTGGTGGACGGGTCCGGGGACGGCGTCGCCGTCGGAGTGCTCGAGGGGGACGCGGAGGGGGTGGGGGTGGGGGTCGGCTCGGGGGCGGCCTCGGCGATGAGCCGGTCCGCGCGCTCGCGAGCCTCGGCCTCGGACGAGGCCCGGATGGAACCGTCGAGGCGGTCCGCCCAGTAGTCGGGCAGGTCGGAGACCGGCGTGCCGGTGAGCTCCACCGGCGTGGAGAGCGTGAGGGGGCCGGCGCTGGCGGGGATGCCCTGGAACACCGCGACCTCGCCGTCGGCGACGCCCACGTAGTACTGCTGCTGCGTCCAGCCGTACGCGCGCCACAGGCCGTACCCGACGGCGCCGAGCACCACGAGCACCACGAGCACCGTGATCCACGGGCGGCGCTTGCGCTCCGGGCGGGCGTCCGCGTCGTCGGCGTCGTCGTCCTCGGGGTCGTCGTCGACAGGGTCCGCGCCCTCGTCGAGGGGCGCCGGGTCGTCCGCCGGGTCCTCTGCGGGGGTCGCGAGGACCGCGGGGAGCTCGCCCGTCGCGGCCGCGCCCACGACCTGCGGCACCGTGGCGCCCTCGACCGGGGCCGACGTCACGTCCTCGGCGACGGGGGCGTCGCCGTCGTCCACGACGTCGGCGACGACGACGGTGATGTTGTCGGTGCTGCCCGCCGTCATGGACAGCGTGATCAGCAGGTCCGCGGCCTCGTCGGGGCTCGCGGTCTCGGTGAGCACCTCGGTGAGCTGCTCGGGCGAGACGAACCCGGACAGGCCGTCGGAGCAGAGGAGCCAGCGGTCGCCCGCGCGCGCCTCGCGCACCGACATGTCGGGCGTGAGATCGACGTCGAAGTCGCCCAGCACCCGCATGACGACGTTGCGCTGCGGGTGGTGCTCCGCCTCCTCCGGGGAGATGCGGCCGGTGTCGACCAGGTGCTGCACGAAGGTGTGGTCCACCGTGACCTGCGTGAGGCGGCCCTCGCGCAGCAAGTAGGCGCGCGAGTCGCCGAGGTGCGCCATGACCAGCGTGGTGCCGGTGTGCAGCAGCGCCGTGACGGTGGTGCCCATCCCGACCAGCTCCGGGTCGGCGTCGCTGGCGCGCACCAGGTCCTGCCGGGCGCGCTCGACCGTGTGCTCGAGGTCGGTCAGCGCCTCCTCGGGGCCGTGCTCGGTGCGGTCCAGCGGGGCGAGGGCGGCGATCGCGAGGCGGGACGCGACGTCGCCGCCAGCGTGCCCGCCCATGCCGTCGGCGACCGCCAGCAGGTGCGGCCCGGCGTACGCGGAGTCCTGGTTGTTGGACCGCACGAGCCCGACGTCGGACCGCGCGGCGTAGCGCAGGGTGAGGGTCACGGAGCGGTCACCCCTGGAGCTCGACGACGGACTGGCCGATCCGGACGCCGACACCCGGCGCCAGCGGCTGCGGTCCCGACACCTGGGTGTCCCCGATGAAGGTGCCGTTCGTCGACCCGAGGTCCTCCACGTACCACTGGTCGCCCTGCGGGAAGATGCGGGCGTGCCGCGACGACGAGTAGTCGTCGTCGAGCACGAGGGTGCAGCCCGGCGAGCGACCGATGAGGATCGACGCCGAGGACAGCGGGAGGGTGGTGCCCGTCAGCGGGCCGGCCGTCACGACCAGGCGCGTGGGGCCGCCGCGCCGGGTGGGCGCGGGTGCCGCTGCGGCCGGCGCGCCCGCGGCGGGTGCGGGTGCGGCCTCGGCGCGACGGCGCTCGGTCTTGGACGCGCGCGGGGCGCCGCGGGGTGCCAGGTCGCGGCGCAGCACCGCGATCGCGGAGAGCACGAACACCCAGAGCAGCACCAGGTAGCCCAGCCGCAGCAGGGTGATCGTCAGCTCACTCATCCTGGGGGGATCACCAGCCTTCGGTCTGCTGGCCCGAGGCGCTGCCGGTCCAGAACATGATGCGGGTACGGCCGATGGTCAGGGTGTTGCCGTCGAGCAGGGTGGCCGCGGGCACCTGGTGGCCCTCGACGAACAGGCCGTTCGTGGAGCCGAGGTCGGTCGCGACGACGCCCTCCGGCGTCACGCGGATCTCCAGGTGGCGGCGCGAGACTCCCGGGTCGTCGACGACGATGTCGGCCTCGGCGTCACGACCGATGACCGTGACGGGGCCGGTGAGCAGGTAGCGCTGGCCGTCGATGTCGATGAGGGGGTGGCGGGTGGACGGCGCCGCCGACGTGGCGGGCGCGACGTTGCCGCGCACGGTCGCGGAGCGGAGCTGGAAGCGGCCGCCCGGCAGGTCCTCGTGCTCCTCGAACGACACGCTGACCGGGCCGACGAAGGCGTAGTGCTGCGAGGCGGCGTACTCGGTGAGGTTCGTGGCCAGCTCGTCGGCCATCGTCTCCGCGCCCCAGGCGTCGATCTGCGAGAAGTCGGCCGACGACAGCTCGATCGTGAACTCGTTCGGCACGACCGTGCGGTCGCGCCCGACGACGGCGGCGCGGTCGTCGATCTCGCGCCGCAGGCGGCTCGCCAGCTCGACCGGCTTGATCTCGCTGTTGCGACCCACCTTCGCGAACGCGTTGTTCATCACGCGCTCCACGCCTTTCTCGAAGCGATCCAGGGCGCCCATGCCACCTCCTCCCATTGGCCCGACACGTCCGCGGGCAGACTATCTAGATCGTAGGCAGCGCCGCAGCACCACTCCTCCGCGCGGTGTGGATTTCCTGCGAACGCTCGGCGCAGAAGCGGAACCGGCAGGTCACGGTCAGGTGACGGCCGCCACGCCCACCACCAGCGGCCGGACGGGTCCGTCGGGGGCCGTCAGGGCCCTCAGCAGGCGATTGGGGAGCACCCCACGCGCCGTGCTAATCTTCTGCGGCACGCGCGAGTGGCGGAATAGGCAGACGCGCACGGTTCAGGTCCGTGTGCCCGAAAGGGCGTGGGGGTTCAACTCCCCCCTCGCGCACGTGAAGAGAAGGTCCCGGTCAGGTTCTCCTGGCCGGGACCTTCTGCGTTTGCCACACCATGCGGACGCCGGTCGGCATCGACCCCCGTCCGCACGGTCCTGCGCCTGTCATGTCGGGCCGACGAGGCCTCCCTCGTGCGCGACGACCACCGCCTGGACGCGGTCCCGCACACCGAGCTTCGTCAGGATGCGGGCGACGTGCGTCTTCACCGTGGTCTCGGCGAGGAAGAGGTGCGAGGCGATCTCGGCGTTCGACCTGCCGCCGGCCAGGGCGCGCAGGACGTCGCGCTCGCGGGCGGTGAGCTCGTCCAGACCGGGGTGCGGCACGTGCGCCGACCCGACGTAGGTCCGCACCAGCCGGTCCATCACGCTGGGGCCGAACGTGGCGTCCCCGGCCGCGCAGGCCTTGACCGCCGCGACGAGCTCGCGCGGCGGGGTCGTCTTGATCAGGAACCCGGACGCCCCGGCACGCAGGGCACCGACGACGTACTCGTCGAGGTCGAACATGGTGAGCACCACGACCCGCGTCGTGGGGTCGGCGGCGAGCAGCGCCGCGGTGGCGGAGATGCCGTCCCCGCCGGGCATCTCCACGTCCATGAGCACGACGTCGGGCCGAAGTCGGGCGCACTCGCGGACCGCAGTCGGCCCGTCGGCGCACTGACCGACGACCGCGAGGTCTGGGTCGCTGGAGAGCACCGAGGCGATCCCCGTGCGCAGGAGCTCGTGGTCGTCGGCGAGGAGGACACGGATCATGTCGGCGTCCCGACGTGCCCGGTGCCCCCGGACGTCGCGGGCCGACGACTTGTCAGCCGGGCCCGCAGGACGAACCCTGAGCCGTCGCCCCGCGCCCCGGCCGTCAGCCGGCCACCGAGCCGCTCGACCCGTTCCGCGAGGCTCACCAGGCCGAACCCCGGCTCGCCGGTGCCGTCCGCGCGCGGCGCGCCGTCGTCGTCGAGCGTCAGCTCCACGGCGTCCCCCACCCTGTGCAGCACGAGGGAGACGGCCGATCCTGGCGCGTGCCGCGCCGCGTTGGCCAGCCCTTCCTGGGCGACGCGGAACAGACAGGTCGCGGTCTCGGCGTCGACCGAACCGCCATCGACCGCGATCTCGGTGCGGATCGTCAGGCCGGCCGAACGCATGCGCTCGACCAGGCGATCGAGCTCCGGCACGCCGCGATGGACCGCGCCGTCGCCCGCGCCGAGCCGTGCCGTCAGGGCGTCGAGCTCTTCGAGGGCGGTGTCGACCGACGTCCGCACGGCAGCGAGCGACTCCATCGCCTGGTCCCTGCGCAGGTCCCAGTGCAGCTCCGCCGCGCCGGCCTGCACGACGATGACGCCGACAGAGCCGGAGACCGTGTCGTGAAGGTCCCGGGCGAGGGCGCGTCGGTCGTCGAGCAGCGCCCGGCGAGCGGCGTCGTCGAGCAAGGCGCGCCGGCTCGCCACACGGGCCGTCGCCCGGCCGCGGCGGACCTCGCCGAGGCGCACGACGAGGGCCGTCGCCACCGTGGCCGCATAGACGACGGCGAGGATCTCCGTGTTCTCCCGGAAGAAGCGCCACTGGGACGCGAGCGTGGCCGTGACCAGCAGGACGGGACCGACCACCGTCGGCCATCCCGCTCGGGCACGGGCGACACACCTCCACAGCGTCGGGCAGAAGGCCAGGACAGCCCACCCGCCGACGAGGAGCGGCGATCCGACGACCAGCCCGAGCGTCGCCAGGACGCCCTGGACGGTCGTACCCAGCGCCGGGTTCACCCGCCACAGGACCACGGCCGCGGCGGCCAGCAGGGTGAGCAGTACGGAGACCGGCCCGACCCGCAGGCCGTAGTCCGTGGCGAGCTCGCCCGAGACCGCACCGGCCGTCGTCTCGACGAGGCAGACCAGCACCGTCACGACGGTGAGGACGACGTCGGGACGACGCAGGGTCGCCGTCGACGCGGCGACCGACGGGGGGTCGTGCGGCGCGGGGTCGGCGGCGCGGAGCAACCCCACCATCCGCCGTAGCTCGGTGACGGCCGTACGGCCACGTCGCTGAACCTCCCGAAGTATCTCCGGGACCGCGTCGTCCGGTGCCGTGGACAGGCTCAGCACCATGGCCCGGACGTCGCTCAACGCTCGGTGCACCACGGCCCCGACGTCGGCCGCCATCCGTGCGCGCTCCTCGCGGAGCGCCGGTCCCACGACGTCGGCCACGGTGCGGTGCTCGACGTCCGCGGCGAGGCGTCCGGCCCGCAGGGCGTCGCGCACGGCGCGCACCCCGAACCGCAGTCCCAGCAGGAGAAAGGTGTAGAGGAACGCGGCGAACAGGACGTCCAGGGCCCGGATCGGGCCTGGCTCGAGCGCGAGCGACACCACGGCGAGGCCGACGGCGGCGACGCCGGTCGCGACGTGCTCGAGCACCGACCTGCGCACCCTCACGACGCTAGTCCCGCCGGGGGCCGCGCGCGTCCTCCGTGAGGATGAGCTCCTCCTCGTCCCCGTGGCCGACGCGATCAGTACGTCGTGACCGACGCGGCGCGCCCGCCGGCGGGGTGACGGTGGTCGGACCGCCCGGGAGCCCGCCCGAGGGGCCGGACGTCGATCCGTCCGCCAGTCGTTCGTCCAGGAGGAGCCATGTCCCGCGTCAACCTCGTCGCCGTCGGTGTCACCGTCGTCTTCGTCGGCGTCGCCCTCACCGACATCGTGGTCGGCGGTGCGACCGGTCAGCACCCGTTGTCCGAGCCCGCCGAGCCGTCCGTCGCCGTCGCCGTCGCCGTGCTGCACACGCTCTGCTACGCGGCGCTCGTCGCCGTCCTGCTCACCGTCGGCCGCGACGCGCTCCCGGCGGGTCGCTTCTGCTCCGTGCTGCGGTGGGTGCTCGTCTCGACCTACGGGGCCATGGCTGTCGGCATGGTCCTCGCGGCCACCGGGGTCGAGCCGGAGGGCGCCGCCGCTCTCGTCGTGAACCTCGCGTTCGTCTCGATGCTCCTCGTGCCGGCTGTGCTCGGGGCCGTCATGCTCGCCCGCGGGGACCGGTCGCCGTCCGCGTGGTTGCTCGCCGCCGCCGCACCGGCACTGGTCCTCGCGGTGGTGCTCGACGTCTCCGGGTCCGCCTGGGCCCACCCCGCGTACGCGGAGATACTGGCCAACGGAGGCCTCGCGCTGCTGGGGTGGCGGTCCCGGACCCGCACCGTGCCCGCCGAAGAGCTCTCGGCCGACGCGCGTACCGGCGCCTCGGCAGGCTCGTCGACGCCTAGCTCCTCCCCGCGTACGCCCTGAACGGGAACGAGTGCGGGAAGACGGCGGCCCTGATGACGACCCCCGGTCAGTGGACGAGGGTCAGCAACCGGCTGGCGAGGAACGCGGTGACCGTCGTCCAGCCGACGATCGCGACGGCCTGCCAGACGAGCACACGGGCCTTGCCGACTCCGGACGCCACCAGCATCGACGCGGTGAAGTGGGTGGGCAGCAGCAGCGGCCCGAGGAGGCTGACGCCGGGGACGCCGTAGCGCTCGTAGGCGCGCTGGAACTTCGCGCGGCGGGCGCTGCGGCGGTCGTCCGCCGGCTCGGGTGACGCCGCGTCCCGGGCGCTGCCGGCTCCCACGAGGACGGTGCTGCGCTGCCGGGCCTTGGCCCGACGGCGGTTCACGACCGCGTCGCGGGCGCCGGCGCTGGCCAGCACGACGGCCGTGACCGCGAGGAAGTTGCCGATCATCGCGGCGACCGCCGCGACGGCGGGGTGGATCCCCCCGAGGATGCCGATGGTCGCGCCGCCCTCGCCCTCGATGAAGGGGACCATCGCCGCGACCGCGACGATCATCGGCTGGACGAGGTCGGGGACCTGGGCGACCAGGTCCTGGAACGTGTCGACGAGGTTCACGGTGTGCTCCAGGGGTGTCGGGTGCTGCCGGGCGATGACCCCCAGTCCACCCGCGAGCGGGGGCGCCGGGTAGTGCCCCGCGTCACCGGTTCCCGTGTCGACCGCACGCCTCGGCCATGACATGTGTCATGCGGTGGTGATGGGCGGTCGGCCGCGCCACGATGGCGTCATGTCCGGGCCGGTCGCCGTCGTCGAGGTCGCGTGCGACGAGTCGGGGTTCTCCGGGACGAACCTGCTGGACCCGGCGTCGCCGGTGATCGCGCACGCGGGGGTGGACCTCACGCGGGACGAGGCCGCCGCGGTGCTGGACACGCTGCGGTCGCGGTTCAACCACCGCCGGACCACGGAGCACAAGGCCCACCTGCTGCTGCGTCCGGGGCAGCCGGAGGCGGTGGCGTGGTTCCTGGGGGAGCTGGCGGGCCGCTCGACGGTGCACGTGGTCGACAAGCGCGACCACGTCGCCGGCCGGGTGCTCGACCTGCTCACGGGTGAGCCGTCGTACCTCGACGGGACGCGGCTCGGCCGCGACCACGGCGGCGGCGCCGCCGTCCTGCGGGATCGGGGCGACGTCCTGGCCGCGTTCGTCGCGATGACGCGCCTCAAGCACCGGCGGCGGCCCGACCGGGCCGCGGTCGACCGGTTCCTCGCGCTCGTCCCGGGCATGGTGGCCGACGGCGTGCCCGAGCTCGCGGGTCTCTCCCGGCGCCAGGTGGTCGCGGTCCTCGACCGGCTGCTCGACGGCGACCCCGCCGTTCCGCCGCCGCTCGAGCCGCTGGTCCCGGCCCTGGCCGAGACGGTGCTGCGGTGGGGCAGGGAGGGCCGCTCGGTCGTCGTCGTGCACGACGAGCAGAGCGCGCTGACGCCGCAGCGCACCGCCGTGCTGGGCTCGGCACTCGCCGCGGCGGCCTTTCCCGCCCCACCGCCCCTCGTGGAGGTGCGGCAGGTGGACTCGCGCCGCGACCCGCGCGTGCAGGTCGCCGACCTCCTGGCCGGGTGGGCGCGGAGCTCTGCGGAGCCCGCCCGCTGACCCTCGGTGGTCGCGTCAACCGTCGCCGAGACGAAGACCGGGTGAAATTGGGGGTTGCGCTCCGGGAAACCGGTCCCCTACGGTCAAGAAACCGGTTGCTGTGATCTGTTCGTGACCAATGCGGGTTCGGACAGCGGTCGTTCCGCCAGGCGGAGCTGTCCCGGCACCGGCTGCAAGTCCCGCGTTCGACGACGAAGGTGAGGCAGCAACGATGAGACGGCAAGCAGCGCGACGACTCCTGGCGGCGGGGGTGACGACGTCCCTGGCCGCCGCGATCGGAGTGACCGCCCTGACGCTCCCCGGCGCCCAAGCAGCGGAGACCGGCCCGACCGGGTTCGCGACCCAGAACGGTGGCACGACGGGCGGCGCCGGCGGCGCCGTCGTCAAGGCGACGACCGGCACCCAGATCCACGAGGCCCTCTGCGGCCGCGCCTCTGAGGACACCCCGATCACGATCCAGGTCGAGGGCACGATCAACCACAGCAACACGAGCAAGGTCTCGGGAGACAGCTGCAACACCGCGGACGGCGTGATCGAGCTGAAGCAGATCAGCAACGTCACCCTCGTCGGGGTGGGCAGCGGCGCCACGTTCGACCAGGTGGGCATCCACATCCGCGAGGCCAGCAACATCATCATCCAGAACGTCACCGTCAAGAACGTCAAGAAGTCCGGCTCCCCGACGTCCAACGGCGGCGACGCGATCGGCATGGAGTCCGGCGTCTCGAACGTCTGGGCCGACCACGTGACGCTCGAGGCCTCGGGCGGCGAGTCCGAGGGCTACGACGGGCTCTTCGACATGAAGGGCGACACGAAGTACGTGACGCTCTCCTACAGCATCCTGCGAGGCTCCGGCCGCGGTGGCCTCGTCGGCTCGGGTGACAGCGACCTGGACAACGGGCCGGTCACCTACCACCACAACCTCTACGAGAACATCGACTCGCGCCTCCCCCTGCTGCGCGGGGCGACGGCTCACATCTACAACAACCACTACGTCGACATCCACGAGTCGGGCATCAACGCGCGCGCCGGCGGCAAGGCCAAGGTCGACAACAACTACTTCCAGGACTCCAAGGACGTGCTCGGCACGTTCTACACCGACCTCCCGGGCTACTGGCAGGTCGCAGGGAACACCTTCGACAACGTCACCTGGTCGGAGCCGGGCGAGGACAACAACCCCGCCGGCCCGAACCCGACGTCGACGACGACGGTCAGCATCCCCTACGACTACGCGCTCGACGACGCCGGCTGTGTGCCCGACGTCGTCGCCGCGACCGCGGGGGCGAACAAGGGCCTGAAGGTCTCCGACGGGTCGTGCGAGGCGCAGACGCCGGACCCGACGGACCCGACGGACCCGCCGACGGAGCCGACGGATCCCCCGACGGAGCCGACGGACCCGCCGACCGACCCGACCGACCCGCCGAGCGGCACCAACCTGAGCGCCGGCGCCGGCGCGGACGGTTCGAGCAAGGCGTCGGGCACCAGCTTCGGCAACGTGATCGACGGCGACCTGAGCACCTTCTGGTCGCCCTCGGGCACCACGGGCCGCGTGTCCGTCAAGTGGGGCACCCCGCAGACGGTGTCGCAGGTGAACATCGTCGAGGCGGCCGGATCCGAGGGCACGATCACCGCGTTCCGCGTCGTCAACCACGACAACGGCGCGGTGCTCGCCACGGGTAGCCGCGCGGGCGTCGTCAACCTGCCCGAGACCACGCTGAGCAAGATCGACCTCGAGATCACCGGCGCCTCCGGCACGCCGAAGGTGGCCGAGCTCGAGACGTACGCCGGTCAGGGCTCGACCGACCCGACCGACCCGGAGCCGACCGACCCGCCGACGGACCCCACCGACCCGGAGCCGACTGACCCGCCGACCCCGAGCGGTGAGGTCATCTACGCGGCGCCCGACGGTTCGGCCGGAGCGGCCGGCACGGAGGCCGACCCGACGACGATCGCCGCGGCGATCGCCGCCGTCGAGCCGGGCGGCGCGATCTACCTGCGCGGCGGCCAGTACGACGAGGCCGACACGATCACGATCGAGCCGGGCAACGACGGCACGTCGTCGGAGCGCACCCTCCTGTCGGCGTACCCGGGCGAGACGCCGGTGCTCGACTTCTCCGCGCAGGCGGAGGACTCCGCCAACCGTGGCCTCGCCATCGGCGGCAACTTCTGGCACGTATACGGGATCACCGTGCAGAACTCCGGCGACAACGGCATCCTGCTCGGCGGCGACGACAACGTGATCGAGCGCGTCGTCACCCGCGGGAACGCCGACACCGGACTGCAGATCGCCCGCCTGGTCGCTGGGGCTCCGAAGGAGGAGTGGCCGTCGGACAACCTGGTGCTCTCCTCGGAGTCCTACGACAACGTCGACTCCGACGGTGAGGACGCGGACGGCTTCGCGGCCAAGCTGACGGTCGGCGAGGGCAACGTGTTCCGCGACTGCGTGGCGCACAACAACATCGACGACGGCTGGGACCTGTACGCCAAGGACGAGACGGGCCCGATCGGCGTCGTGACGATCGAGCACTCCCTCTCGTACGAGAACGGGACGCTGTCCGACGGCTCGCAGGCCGGCAGCGGCGACCGCAACGGCTTCAAGCTGGGCGGCTCCGACATCGCCGTCGACCACGTGATCCGCGACTCGATCGCGTACGACAACGGGCACCACGGGTTCACGTACAACAGCAACCCGGGCTCGATCACCGTCACGGACAACGTGGGCATCGGCAGCGAGGAGCGCAACTTCGCGTTCGACGAGGGCTCCCACAAGTTCAGCGGGAACGTCTCGTGCGGCGGCGGCTCGAACGACAAGCTGTCCGGCTCGGACGACGGCACCAACGCCTGGAACGGCACCGGCGACTGCGGTGCGTACGACGGCGCGCTCGACTGGTCCTTCGCCGCGGACGGCTCGCTGGAGGTGACCTTCGGCTGAGCTGACCCACCCTGACGGCACGGTCGTGCCGTCATCCCGACCCCGGCCGGCCCGTCGACCCCTCCGACGGGCCGGCCGGTCCGTGCGCTGGCCCTGTGGCCACGGTTCAACCGAGGCTGAGGAACGCCGCGGCCTCGGCGAGCACCTCGCCAGCGCGCTCGGTGCCGACGAAGCCGTGCCCGGCGCGGGGCAGCTCGACCAGCCGGCAGGGCACGCCGTCGCGCCGGCAGACGTCGGCCAGCTCCCGCGCCTCGGGACGCAGCGAGTCGAGCTCCCCGACCGCGACCAGGGTCGGGGGCAGCCCGCGGGCCGACCGGTGCAGCCGCGGTGCGTCGGCGGCGTCGACGCCGGTCCACGCGCGCATCGCGTACGTGGACAGCTCGCGGCCCGGGCCGCCCGGCAGGGCGTCGTCGTAGGTCTCGAGCGACAGGTCGAGGTTCGGGTTGGTGAGCAGCAGTCCCGCCAGCGGGTGGAGCGTGCGCACGGCGGCGAGCACGGCGACGGCGCCGCCCGCGGAGTCGCCGTCGAGGTAGAGACGGTCGAAGCCCTCGCGCGCGAGCAGGTCGACGGCGGCCACGGCGTCCGCGACGGCGTCGTCGAGCGACGCCTCCGGCGCGAGCCGGTAGTCGACGGAGAGCACGACGACGCCGAGCGTGTCGGCGGTCCGCCGGCACCAGCCGTCCTGCAGGTCGAGGTCGCCGAACAGCCCGTACCCGCCGTGCAGGAAGACGACCGCCGCGCCCGGGTGGCGCCGGTCGGGCGTGTACCGGCGCAGGGCGACGCCGTCGTGCACCGAGTCCGTCACCGTCCCCGCGAACGGCAGCCTCGCTCGGGCGACGGCGCGCTCGTGGGCGCCCCGCCGCAGCGCCGCGACGTCGGGCGCGCCACCCGGCTCGGAACCCGCGTGCCGATCCCTCGCGCCGCCGCCCTGCACGGCGGTCAGGCGCGGAGCGTCCGGGCCACCAGGCGCGCGGCGACGCCGAGCAGCAGCAGGCCGAGCGCGAGCAGCGGGAGCGGGCCCCCGCCGAACCCCGTCGCCGGCAGGGTGCCCCCGGGGGTCTCCGGCGTCGTCGGGCGGGCCGTGTTCGTGAGCGTGACGGCGTTGAGCTCCTCGTCGTCCGCGTGGATCACGACCCAGCCGTCCTTGTCGGGCTCGAGCGCCTGCCCGTCGATCGCCCAGCGCTCCGTGTCCCACGTGGCGCCGTCGACGGCGGGCGGGTCGACCTCGCGGATCTCGACGATGGTGCCCAGCGGCACGTCGTCGGCCACGAACGGGTCGCCGAGCACGAGGTCGCCCTGCTGGACCGGGCCGTCGTCCACGCGGTACTCGACCGGGAAGCGGGTGCCGTCGGGCAGGTCGGCGCCCTCGACCAGCTTCTCCAGGCGCAGCGTCGTGACGGGCACGGCGGTGTTCGTCACGGTGAAGGCCGTGGTGCCCGTGCCCTCGTCGATCGTCAGGCTGCTGCCCGGCGACCAGGTCGGCACGGCCCAGGTCCAGCCGTCGGGGAGCATCGCGTCGGACGGCGGCTCCTCGGTGACGTGCACCGTGGTGCCCACCGGGAAGTCGCGGTCGGGCCCGACGGCGGAGCCGTCCGCCGGCACGGTGAGCTCGCCCTCGTCGGTGCTGCCGTCGGGCAGCGTCGCCGTCCACGGGACGGTGAAACCGTCGCCGCTCACGTCGCCCGGGTCGGCGCCCTCCAGGGCCTTCGACACCTCGAACGTGCCGTGCTCCACGTCGGCGGAGTTGGTGACAGTGACCGCGGCCGTCTCGCCGTCGCCCACCGTGACCTCGGCCGGCGTGATCGTGGGCTCGCCCCAGTCCCAGCCCGGCAGGTCGGGCAGGTTCGCCTCGTCGAACGTGACCGTGGTGCCGGCGGGGAAGTCGAGCGGCTCGCCGTCGGCGTCCGTCGGTCCGGCCGGCGTGCCGTCGGGCGACAGCTCGGTGGTCCCTCCCGCCGTCGTGCCGTCGGGGTACGTGGCCGTCCAACCGACGCCGAACGTCAGGCCCTCGGGCACGTCCTCGGCGGCTGGGCCGTCGAGCTCCTTGGCCAGCGTGAACGTGCCGGTCGGTACGTGGCCGACGTTCGTCACCTCAAGGGCGATCGTCTGCCCCGCGGTCAGCTCGAGCGGGTAGAAGCCGTCCTCGTCGGGGTCGGTGAGCGGCTCGCCGTCCACGGAGAGCACCGGGTCCTCCCAGACGACATCGCCGCCGCCGGTCGGTGCGGGTTCCTGCACCCAGACCGTGCTGCCGGCGGGGATGGGCTGGCCGTCGAGGAGGGTGTCGATCGTCACGGGGTCCCCGACGGCGATCTCCCGGGTCCGGGATTCACGCTCCCCGCCCGGTGGGTCGAAGGTGTACTCGATGGCGAACTGCGGCTCCGGGTCCACCGGGCCGTCGACGTCGAGCACCTTGACCACGCTGAAGGCTGCCGTCGCCGGCTGTGCGACCACCAGGTTGGTGAGCTCGACGGCGACCACCTGATCGGCGCGGTCGATGGTGAACATCATGCTCGGGCTCCAGGACGGCCCGCCCCAGGTGTAACCCTCCGGCGGGTCCGGGAGGTCCGGCTCGCTCAGGGTGATCTCGGTGCCGACGGGGAACTCGACCGGGTTCCCGTCCTCGTCCACCGGCCCCTGTGACGCGAAGTCCCAGTTCCCGTTCGACTCCAGCTCGATCGTGCCGCTCGACTCGTTCCCGTCCGGGTCGACGGCGGTCCAGCCGACGGTGATGACGGCTCCGGGGCTGGGCGGCACGGGGTCGCCGGTGCCGTTGGTGACGGTCTTCGTCACCTCGAAGGTGCCGGTGGTGCGTTCCGCCGTGTTCGTCACCGTCGCGGCCACGACGCCGTCGCCGTCGGCGGTGATGGTCACCGGGTTCGGGGCCACGGACGGCGGCCCCCATTCCCAGCCGGGCACGTCATCCGGCGTCTGCTCCTCGAAGGTGATCACGGTGCCGACGGGGAAGGTGCGCACCGTGCCGTCCACCGCCGCCGGGCGCACGGGCGAGCCGTCGGCGGGCAGCTCGAGCGTCCCGGTGTCGAGCACCTCGCCGTCGGGCGACGTGGCGGTCCAGTCGACCGGGAACGTGGTGCCCTCCGGCAGGTCACCCGCGGCGATGCCGTCGAGCTCCTTGTCCACCTCGAACGTGCCGCGCGGCTCGCCGCAGGGGATGGTGCTCGCGAAGAGGAACGAGTGCACCTCGCCGCCCAGCAGGGTGACGTCCTGCCCGATCACCTGGCCGTCGAGCGGGGCGGCGTCGACGGTGACGTTCGCGAAGGGCGCGAAGATCGAGCCGTCGATGCGCCCGCCGGTGTTCTCGACGGTCACGTCGCCCGTCACCGCGGACAGGTCCCACAGGATGTACGGGGAGTACTGGCCCTGCGGGTCGACGCGCAGGCCGTGCACGTCGGTGGTGCCCGCGGGCACACGGATGATCAGCGGGTTCGCCTGCCCGGGCGTGGGGCTGCCCGCCGAGAACTGGAGCAGGCTCGCACCCGCGACGTCCTCGTACGCGACCACGTTGGGCCGGTCGGCCGCGAGCGGGGAGAGCACCTTGCGGTCGCCGGCGTCCTCCGCGACCGTGACGTGGTTCGCGTCGTGGCCGTCCGGGTCCGCCATCGCCGCGAGGCACTCCGCGCTCTCCTCGGTGGTCGCGTCCTGGTTCGCCTGCACGTACCCCGCGACGACGTCCTGGGTGCCGCCCGTCTGCTCCGTGAAGATCGACGCGTTGCCGCCCGTCGGCGGCTCCGCGTCGGCCGGGTACTGCTGCGCCGTCGCGTCGATGAGGGGAGGGATCGGCCCCTCCGGCGGGATTCGCGACACGCGAACCCAGCCCTCGCCGCGCGCCGAGGTGAGATACGGCCCGAGGTCGCGGTCCACCATCTTCAGCGTGCCGTCGTTGTCGGGCGTGGTCGCGCCGCGGCTGGTGATGGCGACCTCGCCGACGTTCCGCGTGGTGTCGGGGTCGAAGCGCCCGATCAGGAGCCGGTTCGGGTCGCCGTCCACCGTGGGGATCGTGTAGTCGGCGGTGCCGGCCGCCACGTGGATCACCGTCCACTGGGTCGTGGTCCCCGTCCGCGCGAGGTTCCGCCCTGCGGCGAGCGAGCCCTCGATCTCCTGGTTGCCGACGAAGGCGTCGCGCTGCGCGTAGACGGTGTACCCGCCGGCGGACGTGAACGGGTTGACGTCGCCCTCGGCCGCGGCCGCCGGCGGCGCCGTCGCCGTCTGCGCCCCGAGGCCCACCAGCCCGCCCAGTGCGAGCGCGGCCGCCAGCAGGCCGCTCGTCGCCCTGCGACCGTTCGTGCTCGTCCTTCGCATGTGTCGCCCCCGAGACATCACAGACATCGCGTACCCTCGCGACACTCTAGGGACCGACGACCGTGGGCGCTGCGTGGTCGCGCTCCCATCTTTCCTGGCCCGGTCTGAACGACCGGCGAACGCTCGGCGAACATCTCCGCGGAGCGACTCCGACAGGGGCACCGGGTGGCCATACTTCCGCTGTGCACGACGAGATCGCCCGCCTGGCCCGCCACGTCGCCCCCCGCCGGACGACGCGCGTCGCGTCGGTCGCGGACCTGGCCCAGCCGGTGCTGGTGGTGGGCTCCACGCTGCCCGTCGGGCAGCTCGAGGTCATCTTCCGGCGCCCGGAGGTGGGGTCGGTCGCCGTGCAGGACGACGCCGCGCCCGCCCGCACCGGCATCGTCACGCGGGCGGGCCTGACGGCCGCGCTCACGGGACGCCTCGGCTACGGCCGCGCCGTCCTGGAACGGCGCCCCACGGGGGCGGTCGCGGACTGGTCGCCCCTCGTCGTCGGGCCAGGGACCGCCGTGGCCGACGTGGCGACCCGCGCGATGGCCCGCACCGCGGACCGCCGGTACGACGACGTCCTGGTGAGCAGCCCGTCGGCCTGGGGCGCGGCGAGCACGGCCGACGTGATGCGCGCCGTCGTCGCGGAGCTCGCGGAACGCTCCACGCGCGACCCGCTCACTCGGCTGCCGGGACGTTCCGCCACGTGGTACGCGCTGCGGCACCGCTGTGACCTGGTGCGGGGCGGCGCCACCCGCGTCGTGCTGGTGCTCCTCGACGTGCGGGACATGGCCCGGCTCAACGCCGGCCACGGGCAGGACGCCGGCGACGAGGTGCTCGCGGAGCTCGCGGCCCGGATCGGGGCGGCGCTGCCCGCCGGCTGCGCGGCGGGTCGTGTGGAGGGCGACGGCTTCGCCGTGCTGGCCACCCTGCCGGCGATGGACGACATCCAGGCGGCGGCGTCCGCGGACGCGCTGCGGCAGCACGTGCTCGCGCACGTCGCCGCGCCGTCCGCGGGGTTCGACCCCCGGGTCTGGCCCGCGCTCCACGCGGCGTCCGCGTGGTCCGTCGCCGGCGCCGCCGACGCGGACGAGCTCGTCGACCAGGCCGAGCGTCGCCTGCGGCGGGAGCGTCGTGGCGCGGCTCTCGTCTGACGGCGCAGATCGCGGCCGCAGCCTGAAGGTCAGGCGGGGCGGTCGGGGCCGGACGACGACTCGTCCTGCGTGTCGACGCGCACGACGGTGATGCCGCGAGCCTCGAACGGCGCGACCTGCGCGTCCGTCGCGCCGTCATCGGTGACGAGGGTCCAGCCGGGCGCGAGAGCGGCCCACGCGTGGAACGGCCGCTTCCCGAGCTTCTCGGCGTGCGCGACGACGTAGACGCGCGCCGCGCGGCGAGCCATGAGCTCCTTGAGGCGGGTCTGCTCGAGCGTCGCCTCACACACACCGTCCTCAGCCGTCACGGCATCGGCACCCAGGAAGACGGCGTCGAACGTGAGCCGCTCGAGGGCCGCCTCGGTGAGCGGTCCGACGAAGCCCTGGCTGATGTCGCGGAGCCTCCCACCGAGCAGCGTGACCTCGATGCCGTCGACGCCGGACAGCTGACCCAGCGGGGTCAGCCCGACGGTCACGGCATCGAGCGGCGTCGTACCCCGCAGGGCGCGGGCGACCTGGGCCGACGTCGTCCCCGCGTCGAGCAGGACGGTCTCGCCCGCCGTCACCTGCGCCGCGCACCAGTCCCCGATCGCCCGCTTGGCGGCCGTGGCCTGCTCGCTCCGCTCGGCGAGCCCGCTCTCCGGGTGCGGTGTCATGGCCATCACGCCGCCGTAGGTGCGGGCGAGGGCTCCGTCGGCCGTGAGCCGGGCGAGGTCGCGACGAATGGTCGACGCCGTCACCCCGAGGGTCTCGGACAGGGACTCGACGCTGAGGACGCCTCGCGTCCGGGCCAGCCTGACGATCTCCTCGCGGCGGTTGCGTGCGTTCATCGGACCTCTCTGTCGGGCGGCCGGCGGCGTGGTGATCACACCGTGGCGAGGGACGACGCCTGGCGGACGGCCTCGGACATGCTCTCCGGGTCGACCTTACCGGTGCCGGCGATGTCGAAGGCGGTGCCGTGGTCGACGGACGTCCGGATCACCGGCAGCCCGACCGTGATGTTGACGCCCGCCTCGATGCCGAGCACCTTGATCGGACCGTGTCCCTGGTCGTGGTACATCGCGACGATGAGGTCGTAGTCGCCGCGGCCCGCGAGGAAGAACGCGGTGTCCGCCGGGAGCGGGCCGACCGCGTCGATCCCGGAACCCTCCAGCGCCCGGAGCGCCGGCACGATCTTCGTCTCCTCCTCGCCGTAGCCGAAGAGCCCGCCCTCGCCGGCGTGCGGGTTGATGGCGCAGACGCCGATGCGCGGGTTCGTGACTCCCGCTCGGACCAGCGCGTCGTGGCCGCGGCGGACGGTCCGCTCGACGAGACCGGGTTCGATGCGCGCCACGGCGTCGATCAGGCCGATGTGCGTGGTCACGTGGATGACGCGCAGCTTCGGGGTGGAGAGCATCATCGAGACCTCGTCCGTCCCGGTGAGCTCGGCCAACATCTCGGTGTGCCCGGGGTAGGTGTGCCCCGCGGCGTGCAGGGCCTCCTTGTTGAGCGGCGCGGTGCAGATCGCCTGCACCTCACCGGCCATCGCGAGCTGGGCCGCGCGCTCGATGTAGCGGAACGCGGCGTCGCCGGCCGTGGCCGACAGCTCGCCCCACGCCAGGTCCTCGGGCAGCAGGCCCAGGTCGATCACGTTGATGCGGCCGGGACCGTGGACCGCCTCGGCGACGCTGTCCACGGCGACGATCTCCACCTCGACGTCGAGGATCGACGCGGCGAGGCGCAGGCGGGCAGCATCCCCGATGACGACCGGGTTCGCGACCGCGACGACGGACGGGTCGAGGCACGCGGACACGCAGATCTCCGGGCCGACCCCGGCCCCGTCGCCCATGGTGACGGCAATGGTGGGCACGGTCTTCATCTGTTCTTCTCCAGGATGTCTGTAGCGGTGTCGGTCGACGTGGTGGCGCGGCCGGCGCGGCGACCGTGCAGGGCGCGGCGGGCGAGGACGAGGGAGTCGTCGTCGCCCTGGCCGCCAGGGCGGGTGACGACGTGCATGCCGGCGGCGGTGTCCGCTCGGGAGAGCACGGCCCCGGGGTGGACCTCGGCGAGCACCTCGAGGTGCCGGACGCCCAGGGCCAGGAGCGTGGCGCGTGCCGTCTCGCCGCCGGACGCGACGAGGTCGACGGTGCCGGCCGCGGCGAGGGCCTGCGCCACGAGCCCCCCGAGCAGGAGGGGCAGGGGCCGGGGGTCCGTGGGCTCGCCCGAGTCGGTCAGACGGACGGTGACGTCGTGACCCGCGGCCAGCGCGGACGCGACCCGCACGGCGGTCGCGGCGCTCGCGGCCGGGTCGTCCGCCCAGCGCGCGACGTCGGCGGCGGGGAGCTCGACGAGTGTCTGCGGGTAGGCGGCGTCGAGGTGCTCGACCTGTCGGTGGACGGCGGGTGCGGCCGTGCCGAGGACGGTGAGGGTGGGCGTCCGGCGCGGGGGTCGCAGGCCGCCGGGGGCGCTGACGTCGTCGCGAGCCCCACGTCCGCCCGGCCAGGCGCGGGCCAGCGCGGAAGCACCGACGAGGATGCCGCCGGCCGCCGCGACGGCGTGGGCGACCCGGGCCAGGTCGTCGGTGGTCTCCGCGTCACAGGTCGCGAGCGTCGCGGCGGCCAGTGCTCCGGTGAGCCCGCCGCCGCGCACGGCGGCGAGCCCGAGGTGCAGTGCGGGCTCGGGGCACACGTCGCGTAGCCGGCGGGGCGCCTCGGCGTCCTCGATGTGCCACGCGCGAGTCTCCGCGAGTGGAACGCCGTGGACCAGCGGCACGTCGTCCACCACGGTGCGGCCGTGCTCCGGGAGCGCCGGGGCGAGCACGACGGGGTGGCGCGACGAGTCGAGCGCCGCGCGCAGCTGCGCCTCGACGTTGCCGCGCAGCAGGGAGTCGATCTTGAGCAGCACGGTCGTCGTGCCGGGCGCGACGGTCAGTGCTGTGGCCGTCCGTCGATAGGCGACGTCGGACGGCGCGTAACGGCAGTCCAGGTCGACGGCGCGGACGGCGTGGACGGCGTGGACGGCGTGGACGGCGTCCTGCTCCGTCGTGACGAGCTCCACGGACGCCGGCACGCCCAGGGTGGCCGCGGCCTCGGCGGCTCCGCTCAGGTCGTCGGCCAGGATGAGCAGGCGCTCGTCGCTCTCGAGCACGGCGCCTCCCCTCGTGGCCTGGTTCCTGGACGACGTCAGCGTTCCACGTCTGCGCGATGTGCGCAAATCTTTGCGCGTCGCGCGCAGTCGTGGCACAGTGGCTCCGCGCCGACGCGCTCAGGGTCGACGCGCTACGACCGGAGGAGCGAGGCCCATGACCGTTGAGAAGAACGTCATCCTGGACGGCGTCGACGTGCCGCTCAGCCCGCTGGTGCTCGGCACCATGACCTTCGGCGACACGGTGGACGCGGCGACGGCCGAGGAGATCCTCGAGGCCGCGCTGGCCGCCGGGATCACGGGCATCGACACGGCCAACGGCTACGCGAAGGGCACCACCGAGTCGCTCATCGCGCCGTGGGTGGCGCGACACCGGGACGAGATCGTGCTCGCGACGAAGGCCGGGATGCCGCACCCGGACGCCGGAGCCCACTCCCCGCTGTCCCGCGCCGGTCTGCGGGCCGGCGTCGAGGGATCCCTGCGCAGGCTCGGTGTCGACCGGGTCGACCTGTTCTACCTGCACCAGCCGGACCGGCTCGCTCCGCTCGCAGAGACGCTCGAGACGGTCGCGGAGCTGCATGCAGAGGGCAAGATCTCCGCCCTCGGCGTCTCGAACTACGCGGCCTGGCAGGTCGTGGACCTTCTCGCCGCGTGCGAGCGGGCAGGCGCGCCGCGTCCGGTGGTGGCCCAGAACGTCTACAGCATCCTGGCCCGCCGTGCCGAGGACGAGTGGTTCGAGTGCGCCCGCACGCACGGCGTGGCCACCATGGTCTACAACCCCCTCGCGGGCGGCCTCCTCGCCCGGCGTCCGTCGACCGGCGGGACCCCCGATCGTTTCCGCGGATCCGTCCTCGCCGACATGTACCGGCAGCGCTATCTGTCCGACGCGGTGCTCGACGCCGCCGAGGCGCTGGCCGACGTGGCCGACCAGGCGGGCCTGTCGCAGGCGGAGCTCGCGCTGCGGTGGGCGGCCGGGGCCGAGGGCACGGATGCGCTGCTGCTCGGCGCCAGTCGTCCTGCGCAGCTCGCCGCGAACCTGGCCGCCGTCGGGCGGGGACCGCTCCCGACGGACGTGCTGGAGGCCGTCGACCGCGCCACGGCCCCTGTCCGTGGGTTCATGCCTCGATACAACCGGTGACCACCGCTCGATGACGAAAGGCCGAACCATGTCACAAGGAAGTGGCACCACCACTCTGAACGCGCCGTCCGACGAGGCGGTGCGCCCCGAGCAGATCCCTCTGCCCCGCGGTCGTGGCCTCATCACGACCGTCGGTCCGGGACTCGTGCTCGCCATGACGTTCCTGGGCACGGGCGACCTCGTCAGTTCGTCGGTCTCCGGTGCGAACTACGCGTACCTGCTCGTGTGGACCCTGGTCATCTCGCTGGTCGCGCGCACGTTCATCGTGTCCTCGATCGCCAAGTACACGCTGATGAACCGGCACGGCGACACGCAGATCCTGGAGGGCTTCCACCGGATCCTGCCGTGGCTGCCGGGCTTCATGGCCGGCGTGGTCCTCGTCGCCGGGTTCGTCACGCAGGCGACCTTTCTCAAGGCGTGCGCGATCGGGCTCTACCAGCTCACCGGGGGGAGCTGGGGCGGCGAGTGGGGCACCTTCGTGTGCGCGGTCGTCATGGTCGGCGTCACGCTCGTCGTGATCACCAGCAGGCGCCAGTTCACGATCCTCGAGTACATCGCACGGTTCGCGTCCGTGCTCATGATCGGCGCTTTCGTCTACGCGCTCTTCAAGATCGGGACGTTCGACGTCGCCGGCTTCTTCCAGGGCCTCTTCACCTTCCAGACCTCCAGCGAGACCACGGGCGCCTTCGGACCCATCGTCATCGCCTGCGCCACGATCGGCACGATCGCCGGCAACATGCCGAACCTCCTGTACTCCGGCTTCATGAAGGACAAGGGCTGGGTGGGCCCTCGCTACCGCAAGCTCCAGCAGTTCGACCTCATGTCGGGGATGCTCCCGCTGCTGCTCATCAACCTGCTGTTCTGGGTGGTCGCGGCCGAGTTCGCGCACCCGCGCGGCCTGTCCATCTCGGACGAGGGCGACCTGTCGCACATGATGGAGCTGATCGTCGGCCCGGTCGGTCCGTACATCCTGTGGTTCTGCATCTTCGCCGCCGCCGCGTCGAGCTTCCCGTCCGAGACCCGTGGTTTCGCACAGCTCGCCGTCAACGGCCTGCACCTGAGCACCCGGTCGGGGCAGAAGTGGCTCGGCCGGGACGAGAAGGACCCGAAGTTCCGCTGGATCCAGATCGTCGTCTTCACGGTCGTGCCGATCGTGGCCTCGCTGCCGCACGCGCCGAACCTCATCGCGCTCAACGTCGTCGGCACGAGCGTGTCGACCGTGCTCTCGTTGCCCTTCATCGTCATCGCGCTGGTGATCCTCACCAGCAGCAAGAAGTACATGTTCGGCTACGCCGTGAACAAGCGGTGGCAGATCGGCGCCCTCGGGGTCCTCGGCGTCATCGCGATCGTCGTCGGCGTGCAGATCGCGATCAGCCTGCCGACCCAGCTCGGTACAGCCTTCTCCGGCTAGCCGCCGGCCGGGCGACCGCCGTCGCCCGGCACCGACCTCCCACCGAAAGGAAAACGATGACCAGCATCAAGGGGATCCTGGCCGCGGTCGCCACACCGTTCGACCAGGACGAGGCGATCGACGAGGCCGCGCTCCGCGAGCACGTCGACGGCCAGATCGAGGCCGGGGTGCACGGCATCTTCGCGCTCGGCACCAACGGCGAGTTCTTCGTGCAGTCGGCCGAGGAGCGTGCCCGGGTCGCGCGGGTCGTCGTCGAGCAGGTGGCGGGTCGCGTCCCGGTCGTGATCGGCGCGGGCGCGGTGGGCACGGCCGAGACGGTGCGCATCGCGCGTGACGCCGCGGCCGCGGGCGCCGACGCGGTGTCGATCATCTCGCCGTACTTCGCCGCCGCCTCGCAGGCCGAGCTCGAGCAGCACTTCCGCACCGTCGCGGGCGCGGTCGACGTGCCCGTGATCGTCTACAACATCCCGGCGCGCACCGGGGTGAACGTCGCACCGGCGACGGTCGAACGCCTCGCGCAGGTGGACAACATCGTCGCCGTCAAGGACTCCAGCGGGAACTTCGACACGATCCTCCAGTACCTGGAGCGCACCGACCGCGACTCGTTCTCCGTGATCTCCGGGAACGACTCCCTCATCCTGTGGACGCTGCTCGCCGGCGGGACCGGGGGTATCAGCGGCATCGCGAACATCTACCCGGGCACGATGGCGTCGATCTACGACCTGTTCGTCGCCGGCGACGTCGACGCGGCCCGCTCGGCTCAGGACAGCATCCGGCCCATCCGCAACTGCCTCGCCCTCGGCAACCCGAACACGGTGGTCAAGGCCGCGGCCAACGCGCGCGGCGCGTGGCTGGGCCCATGCCGGGCGCCGTTCAACCTGCTGCCGGCGGAAGCCCTGGAGACGATCCGCGCGACGGTCCAGGCGGACCTCGCGAGAGGGCTGCGGTGAGCGGGGGCTACACCGTCACGGACCGCGCGCCCGTCCCGGCAGACGGGGCCCTCTACCGTGACCCGCGCGACGGCGCGGCCGTGGCACTGCTGCCCACGCCGACGGCGTCCAACCACGCGCCCTGCCTCGCGCCGACCTCCGACGGCGGCCTGCTGGCCGTGTGGTTCGGCGGCAGCGACGAGGGCAACGCCGACATCGGCATCGTCCAGGCCCGCCTCGACCCGGCCACCGGCCGGTGGGGCGACGAGCGTCGGGTGACCGAGGACCCGGTGCGGGCCGAGCAGAACCCGTCGCTGTTCCGGCACCCGGACGGCGCGCTGTGGCTCGTGTACACGTCGATGGTCGCGCGGAACACCGGCGTCGAGGAGACGTTCAACCTGCAGCACACCTCGGTCGTGCGCCGTCGGGTGTCGCACGACGACGGCCGCACCTGGAGCGACCCCGAGGAATGGTTCACCCGGCCCGGTACGTTCTGCCGCCAGCCCGTGCAGGTGCTCGCCTCGGGGCGCTGGGTCTTCCCGCAGTGGCTCTGCTTCGACGACGACACGAAGAACGGGTCCGACGTCACGGTGCTGCAGCTGTCCGACGACGCCGGAGCCAGCTGGCGCGAGGTCGCGGTGCCGGGCAGCCGAGGGCGGGTGCACGCGAACGTGGTGGAGCTCGGCCCGGGCGAGCTCGTGGCGCTGTTCCGCAGCCGGTCGGCGGACCGCATCTACCTGAGCCGCTCGACCGACGACGGCGACACCTGGACCGAGCCGGAGCCGACCGCGCTGCCCAACAACAACGCCGGGCTCTCCGCCGTCCGCCTGCCGAGCGGGCGCCTCGCCGTGGCGTACAACGCGCAGTCTTTCAACGACGTGGGTGGCCCGGTGTTCTGGCCGTTCGAGCGCTCGCAGGTGACGGTCGCGGTGTCCGACGACGGGGGGCGGACCTGGCCCGTGCGCCGGGTCGTCGAGCCCGGCGACGGGTTCACGGGGACGGGCAACCTCCGCTCGAACCACCGCTACGAGTACCCGTATCTCATGGTCGAGGGCGAGACGCTGCACCTCGTGTACTCCTACTTCTCGCGGGAGACCATGAAGCACGTGGTTTTCACCGAGGCGTGGATCGACGGCACCGCGCAGGTGCTCGACGGCGACTGCAAGCTCTGGACCTGACAGGCGGTCGTCGGCCGCACGCAGCAGGACGCAGGAACGCCGCCCGGCGCAGGCCGGGCGGCGTTCCTGCGTCTGCGGGAGACCTACCGCGCGGGGCGCACCGGGTGCGCGGGCTCACGCCCGTCCAGCACGCGCACCACGTCCTCCACGACCATCGTCCCCATCGTCGCGTTCGCGACGTCGCTGAACGCGCCGACGTGCGGTGTCGCGATCAGGTTCGGGGCGCCCAGCAGCGGATGGTCGGCCGGCGGGGGCTCGACCTCGAACGCGTCGAGGGCGGCGAACGCGAGACGTCCGGTGGTCAGGGCGGCCGCCAGCGCGTGCTCGTCGACGAGACCGCCCCGCGCCGCGTTGACCAGCGCCGCGCCGCGGGGCATGGCGTCGATCTGCGCGGCGCCCAGCAGGACGCCGTCGCCGCCGGGCAGGTGGAGGGAGAGGACGTCGCTCGTCGCGACGACGGTGTCGAGGTCCGCCGGGCGGGCGCCGGCCTGCTCGATCACCTCCGCGGGCACGAACGGGTCGTAGGCGCAGATCCGCATCCCGAACGCGCGGGCCCTGTCGGCCACGGCCCGGCCGATCCGACCGAAGCCCAGGATGCCGAGCTGCTTGCCCGACAGCTCGGTGCCGAGGAAGACCTCCCAGCGGCCCGCTCGCAGGCTGTCCTCGGCCTCGCGGATCCGCCGCGCGCCCATGAGGATCAGGCCGAGCGTGAGGTCGGCGACCGCACCGGCGTTCGCGCCCGGCGTGTTGACGACCGAGACCCCGGCGGCCGCCGCGGCACCGAGGTCGATGTTGTCGACACCGACGCCGTGCTTGGCCACGACCCGAAGGTTCGGGCAGGCGGCCAGCACGTCGGCGGAGATCTCGTCGAGACCCACGATCACGGCCGGGGCGTCGCCGATCGCGGCGACGACGTCGGCGGCGGACTTCGGGTGCCCCTCGGTGCGCCGCTCGAGCGTGAGCCCCAGGTCCTCGGCGAGCCGGTCAGGGGCGTCCGAGTGGCGGCCGAAGGACGGGGTGAGGACGACCGCGCGCATCATGCTCCGACCTCGATGCCGAACGTCTCCAGGGCGGAGTAGACGCCCAGGGCGGCGACGGCCAGGGAGGACAGGACGAGCGCCACGGTGAGCGCGTGGTTCGACCTGAACTCCTTGGGCACCTCCTTGGTGCGCAGCCACCAGACGGCGATCACGACGGCGATCAGGAAGATGCCGCTGGCCACCCCGCCGATCTGCACCATGAGCACGGGCGACTGGATCACCAGGAAGCTGAGCGCCCAGACGATCGGGAACACGACGGTCAGGACGCGGATGATCCGGGTGCGCGTCGAGAGATCGTGCCAGTCGTAGAAGCCGAGGAGCGCGACCGTGTTGGCCCAGAGCCGCGGCACGCTCGCCGTCGACGCGACGAACGTCGAGAACAGCACCATGAACGCGCCCACGAGGAAGATCCACTGTGCGCCGTCGCCCATCACGGACGTGTACATGTGCGAGAGCGTCACGATCATGTCGTTGCCCTCGGGCACGAGACCCTGCGGGTGCAGGATCGCCGCGCCGATGACGTAGAAGGACATCGTGCAGACGGTCGAGACGACCCAGGAGACCAGCACGTCGGTGCGCATCACCTTGATCCAGCCGTGCGCGCGCCGGGCTCGCTCGGCCGAACCGTCGTCTGGCCCGACGTAGCGGGCGTACCCCTTCTCGAGGCACCAGTAGGTGTAGGTCGTCATCTCGTCTGCACCGACCCCGGTGATGCCGAACATGGCGACCGCGAAGCCCAGGGTGCCGGCCGGGATGGCGAAGGTCAGGCCGGACGCGACGTCGGTGCTGTCGTACGCGAAGTCGGTGAACGGCAGCGCGATCGCGAGGCCGACGGTGCACAGCGTGAAGACGACGACGGCCGCGACGGAGAACTTCTCGACGACGGAGTACCGGTTCGTCACGAGCAGCGAGATGACGACGCCGAGGGACACGACCGTCCAGAAGATCAGCGACGGGGTGCCTAGCGGCTCGCCCACGACGGGGAACATGATGCTCAGGGCCGCGACGGCGCCACCGATGATGCCGCCGCGCTGCAGCACCTTGGCGAAGTCCATGAGGATCCACAGAAAGTTGATCCACCCGGCCCGCCGCCCGAGGCGGGGTCCTACGTGGCTGTATCCCTCGAGTGCCGGCTTGCCGCTGAGGATCGTCCACTGCGCCAGTTCGAGCTGCACCCACACCTTGATGGCCGTCGAGATGATGACGAGCCACAGCAGTACGAAGCCGGCCTTCGCGCCCAGCGCCGTCGTCGTGATGAGCTCGCCGGAGCCGATCACCGCCGCGGAGATCACGAGGCCCGGGCCGAGGTACTTGAGACGACCCCGGAACGAGGTGGGTGGCTCGATGGCGTCGGCCGGGTCGAGTCGATAGGGGTCGGGTGTCGCCGTCGTCGGTCCACCAGGGGGACCGGTGCGCGTCGTCGCGGCTCGATCGGTCATTGTCAGCGTCCTCGCTCTGGGGTTGGTCGTCCCCGTGACCGGAGCTCCGGTGACCGCGGGGGCCGGGACGCACAGACTGTGCGGGGATTCTGGCATGAGCGGCGCATCGCGCGCAATTGTCTGCGCGATATGCGCAGTCTGATCTCAGGCGCTGAGCGCAGGCAGCAGAAAGCCCGCGGGCTGGAGGTCGAACCTCCTGCCGTGCTGGACGAGGTCACGGCACCCGCGGGCTCCGGTGGTCGCGAGGAACTCGCTACCCGCCCGACGTTCTAGCGCGCGCGACTAGCGCGCGACCACCTCATGGGTCCGAAGAGTCTTCACTTCTCCGATCACCTCCCTTCTCATGTGCCGACGACGCTACGCCCGCGCGGCGAGGGAGGCCAAGGGTTTTCCCCAGGGTGAACGCGAGCCCTGGCGGGCCTACGCCCGCCGCAGGTGCGCCCACTCGCCCGGGTAGTCGTCCAGCCACTGGGCGAGCGAGCGCGCGGGCCGGCCGACGAGGCGCCCGACGTCGTCCGAGACGTGCGCCAGCTCGCCCGCCGCGATGGCGGTGTATGACGTGACCCACCCGTCGAGCTCGAACGGCTCCGCCCCGTACCCGGCGCGGGAGGCGTACGCCTCCTCCTCGGTCTCCGGGTGGTAGGTGAGGTCGCGGCCGGCGGCGCGGCCGAGCGTCGCCGCCACCTCGTCGAGCGTGAGCGCCTGGGGACCCGTGACGTCGTAGGTCGCGCCGTCGTGCCGGGTGGGGCGCTCGTCGAGGATGACGGCGGTCGCGACGTCCGCGACGTCGTCGTGCGACACGGCCGCCACCCGCCCGTCAGCGGCCGGGCCGCGGATCACGCCGTCGCGCCCCACGAACGTGCTCAGCGCGTGGAAGTAGAGGTTGTCGCGCAGCACGGTCCAGCGCAGCCCGGTGCGGGCGGCGACGTCGGCGAGGTGCTGCTCGGTGTGCCAGTGGTCGCGGGCGAACGTGAAGACGGCGTCCGGCGCCGCGCCGGCGAACGACGTGTACACGAGGCGCTCGACGCCGGCCGCGGCCGCGGCGTCGATCATCGCGGCGTGCTGCGCGACGCGGCCGGGGGCCTCGCGCGCGCTGACCAGGAACACGGTGCGCACTCCCTCGAAGGCGGCCCGCATCGCGGCGGTGTCGCGGTAGCCGTCGGCGACGGCGACCTCGCACTCCGGCAGTGCCCGCCCGTCCGACAGGCGCGGGGCGCGCGCCGGGTCCCGCACGACCAGCCGCTGTCGCGCGCCCTCTGCCGCGAGTCGGAACGCCAGCCGTGACCCGAGCCTCCCGCTCGCCCCGGTCACGGCGACCAGCCCGTCCGCCGCCCATCTCGCCATGCTTCACGGTAGGCACGGATCGGGGCCCGGGCTCGGCGAGAGGCGAGAATGACCCGGTGACCGCCACCCCGTACCGCGTGATGACCGTCTGCACCGGCAACATCTGCCGCTCCCCCATGGCCGAGATCGTGCTGCGCGACCGCCTCGAGGCCGCCGGGCTCGGAGACCGCGTCGTCGTGGACTCCTCCGGCGTGAGCGACGAGGAGCACGGCAACCCCGTCGACAGCCGCGCCCGCCGCACCCTGGCGGCGCACGGCTACCCGACCGGCGACGGACACCGCGCCCGCCAGGTGACCACTACCGACCTCGCCGGCCACGACCTCGTGCTGGCGATGACGGCCCAGCACGCGCGGCGCCTGCGCCGCCTGGCCGACGGCGCCGCGGGCGCCCCCGGGCTGGCCGAGATCCGGATGTACCGCTCGTTCGACCCCGAGGCGCCCGTCGTCGAGCCGGGGGGCGACGAGCACCTGCTCGACGTCGACGACCCCTGGTACGGCGACCAGTCCGGCTTCGAGACCACGCTGGCGGAGGTCGAGGCCGCCTCCGACGGTGTCGTCGCGCACGTGCGGACGCGGCTGGAGCGCTGACCCGGCGTGTCCCCCGGCGTGTCGTCGCCGCCCGGGGGTTGTCACTCTCGGCCCTGTCGGCGGAGCCGCACTCGGTCCTGGATTCCGAGCGCCGCTCCGGCTGAGACCGCGGCTCGTGCCCACGCGGAACGGTGACTGATGTGCGGACGTCGTTCCTGGTCTGCGGACGGACCCCGAAAGGACAACCCGATCCGGTTGACGGCGCGCCGGGCGACACGCCGAGCGGCGCGCCGGGCCGCGGGCGGGGTCGGCAAAAGCCCTGACCGGGGACCCGGGGGCGATGGAAGGATCGAGGAATGACCACGCCGCAGCCCCCCATCACCGTCCGCCGCGCCCGGGAGGACGAGTGGCGCGAGACCCGCGACCTTCGCCTGGCGGCGCTGCAGGACCCGGCGGCCCCGGTGGCGTTCCTCGAGACGCACGACGTCGCGGCGGCGCGCCCGGACGCGTTCTGGCAGGAGCGGGCGCGCGGCAACGCGACCAGCGCCGCGGTGGCGGCGTTCGTCGCCGTCGACGCCGACGGTCGCTGGGTCGGCACGACGACCGGCCTGGTCGAGGAGCCGGGCGCGACCGATGTCCTGGGTGGGCCGGTCACGCAGCGGCAGGTGCACCTGGTGGGCGTGTTCGTGCGGCCTGAGCACCGCGGCGCCGGACTGTTGGCGCAGCTGTTCGACGGCGCCCAGGACTGGGCGCGGAGCCGCGGCGTCGAGCGGGCGCGACTGTGCGTGCACGTCGACAACCCGCGCGCCCGGGCCGCCTACGGCAAGCTCGGGTTCACGCCGTCGGGCGAGCGCTTCGTCCTCGAGCAGGGCGAGGAGATCGAGCTGGTGCGGGCGCTGTGACCGCCCGTCGCGACCGGCGGCCACGGCCGAAGGTGCGGCGCCACCAGGCGGCCGCGCGCTGCGGCTCCGGCTCGGCCGCCGGCGGCGCCGCGGGCACGTAGGCGCCGGTCCAGCGGGAGATCTCGCGCCAGACGACGTCGCGCACGGCGGGGGCGGAGAGCGTGACGTCGTGCATGGCGCCGTCGATGCGCACCAGCGTGACGAGGCTGCCCAGCGCGGGCACCCGGCGCGCGACGCCGCCCACCTCGAGCACGGAGTCGGTGGTCATCATCTCGGGGCTCCACCGCACGGGCGCCGTCGAGCGGGCGGACAGCAGCACCAGCACCGGGACGTCGATGCCGAGCCCGCGGGACACGCGCTCCTGCCCCTGGAAGATCGCCGACAGCCACGCCGGGGTGGTGCGCCAGCCCATGTCGGGCCGCCAGGCCTGGTCGATGTCCCACGCGCCGTCGAACCGCCGGGACACGCTGCGGGTGTAGAACCCGAGGTCCACGTTCACCAGGTGGCTGCGCGGCGCGAGCGCGGCCTGGGCGCGCAGACCCGGTTCCAGCATCCACCGGCCCACGCTGCGGGTCTGGAACTCGAGCCACGGGCTGTTGAGCACCAGCGCGTCCGCGCGGCCCGGCCGGTGCGACACCCACAGGCTGAGCACCAGCCCGCCCGTCGAGTGGCCCATGAGCACCAGCCGGCGGCCCGACGACGCCTTCGGGCCGTGGCCGAGCACGGCCAGCGCGGCCTCGATGTCCTCGTCGTACGTCGCCAGCGCGGTGACGAAGCCCGGCGTCTGGTGCTCGCGCAGGCTGCGGCCGTACTTGCGCAGGTCGAGGGCGTAGAACCGCGCACCCTGCCGCTCCCAGAACGCCGCCAGGTGGGTCTGGAAGAAGTAGTCCACCCAGCCGTGCACGTACAGGACGTCGATGCCCGCGTCGGGCGCCGCGTCCTCGTCACCGCCCGGCTCGGGGGCGCGGCGAACGAGCGTCGCCACGACGTCGCCCTCGAAGTCCGGCTCCAGCGGCAGGGTCAGCCGCTCGAAGCCGGGCAGCACGTCGGGCTCCCACGCGCTGCTCGTGCCGGACTGTTCCACGACCCGAAGGTAAGGAACCCGGCGCGCCTGCGCGACCGGGCCGCGCCGGGCCCGCCCGCGCTTCTCCTGTCTCAGCGGGTGCCGCTCCCGGTGCGCCGCAGCGCGCGGCCGGGGAGGGCGTCGGTGCGGACGCCGTCGTCGTCGATGACGGCGACGCCGTCGACCAGGACCAGGTCGATGCCCGTCGCCTGCCGGCGCGGGTCCTCGAACGTGGCGGTGTCCTGGACGGTGTCGGGGTCGAGCAGCACGAGGTCCGCGGCATGGCCGGGGCGGACCAGGCCGCGGTCGACCAGCCTCAGTCGCGCCGCGGGACGGCCCGTGAGGTGGTGCACGCAGTCCTCGAGCGTGAGGACTCCGAGCTCGCGCACGTACCGCGCGAGGTAGCGCGGGAACGTGCCCCACGCGCGGGGGTGCGGGCGGCCGCCCACGAGGATCGCGTCCGAGCCGCCCGTGTGCGTGCGGTGCTGCATGATCGCGCGCACGTTCTCCTCGTGGCCCACGTGCTGCAGGATCGTCGTGCCGAGGCGGTCGGCGATCAGCTGCTCCACGAACACGTCGCCCGGCGCGCGGCCCTCGTCGCGGGCGATCGCCTCGACGGTGCGGCCGACGCGGCCGGCCAGCGCGGGGTTCTGCACCCCGCTGATCTCGATGGTGTCCCACTCGGCCACGCAGCCGTGGCAGCCGTCCGTGCCGACGTGCTCCAGCTCGTACAGGATGCGCTCGCGGTCGGCGGGTTCGGCCAGCCGCGCCAGCAGCGCGTCCGGGCCGCCCGAGAACGACCAGCTCGGCAGGATCGCGCTCAGCGTCGTCGAGCCGGGCAGGTACGGGTACGTGTCGAGCGTGATGTCGACGCCGTCGTCCAGCGCCCCGTCGATCAGGGCGAGCAGCTCGCCCGCACGGCCCCTGTTGGGCCCGAAGTTCATCGTCGCGTGCGTGAGGTGCAGCGCGCAGCCCGTCGCCCGGGCCAGGTCGATCATCTCGGCGTAAGCCTCGAGCGCGCCCTTGCCGTACGACCGGTGGTGCGGGCTGTAGTAGCCGTCGTGCGCGGCGACGACGCGCAGCAGCGCGGCGAGCTCGTCGTCGTCGGCGTACATGCCCGGCGTGTAGGTGAGGCCGCTGCTCATGCCGAGCGCGCCCTCCCGCATCCCCTGGGCGAGCAGCTCGCCCATCCGCGCGACCTCCGCGGGCGTGGCCGGGCGCTCGTCCGGCCCGACGACGAGCAGGCGCAGCGTGCCCTGCGGCACCAGGTAGGCGGCGTGGCACGCGATCCCGCGGTCGAGGCGGTCGAGATAGCCCGCCACGGACTCCCAGTCCCAGGCGAAGCCGGGCGGGTCGTCGTTCCAGCCCGCGATCTGGGCGCGGATCGCGGTGCGGGTGCGCTCGTCGACGGGCGCGAACGACAGCCCGTCCTGGCCCAGCACCTCCAGCGTGACGCCCTGGCTCACCTTCGCCGTGTGGTCCGGGCTCGCCAGGATCTGCACGTCGGAGTGCGCGTGCATGTCGATGAAGCCGGGCGTCAGCGCGCGGCCCGCGGCGTCCACCGTGCGGTGGGCGCCCGCCGAGCGCGCCTCGGAGCGACCGTCGTCGACGGCGGTGATGCGACCGCCGGTCACCGCGACGTCGGCGACGACGCCGGGCGCGCCCGTGCCGTCGAGCACCAGCGCGTCGCGGATCAGCAGGTCGGCGGCCATGCCCCGCCCCTCAGAACCAGGTCCGCACGAGGTCGACGACGACCGGGTCGGCCGCGTCGGCGTCGTCGACCACCGGCACGAGTGTCCACTTGTCCATCGCCGTGCACGGGTGCGACAGGCCCAGGCGCAGCTCGTCGCCGATGCGCAGGTCGGCGTCGCCGTCCCACCGAAGGAAGCCGTGCTGGTCGTTCAGGGCGGTGACCTGGACGCCGGTCACCGGGGACGGCGTGTCGCCCGCCGCCCGTGGGCGGCGGAGCTGCACCTCCGGCAGGCCCTCGTCGAACGGCAGGTCGCGCTTGCCGGCGTCGAACAGCGCGAGGCCCGGCTCGGGCTGCGAGCTCACGCGGACCCAGGCGTGCATCGCGCTGCGGAACCCCGGCCCGCCGCTGCGCGGCTCCTCGCCCAGCGGGGAGACGTGCCGGTAGAAGCCGTCGTCGTGCACCACGTACGCGCCGCTGCGCAGCACCACCCGCGTGCCCGTCGCGACCAGCGGCGACATGACCTCGTCGACGACGTCGAAGTACGCGCTGCCGCCCGCCGTCACGACCGGCACCTCCACCTCGTACCGCCCGTCGGCCGCGAGCCGCTCGTGCACCTCGACCATGTCGCGCAGGTAGCCGCGCACCACGTCCCGGCTGTGCGCGTCAGAGTCGTGCGCCAGAGCGCCCTCGTACCCGCCGACGCCGGCCAGGCGCAGGTGCGGGGACGCGACGACGCGCTCCGCCGTCGCGAGCGCCGTGTCCAGGTCCCGGGCGCCCGTGCGGCCGCCGGCGCCGCCGCGCTCGACGAGCACGTCGATCGGCGGGCGCGAGCCCGACGCGCCCACGTGCGCCGCGAGCGCGTCGTGCATGAGGTCCACCGTGTCCGGCGAGTCCGCCCAGACCAGCACCCGCAGGTCGCGGTCGGCGGCCAGCTCGTCCGCGATCCAGCGCAGCGCGAGCGGCGAGATCACGCTGTTCGCCACCATCGCGCGGCTCACGCCGAACTCGAGCGCCACGGCCAGCTGGAACGGGTTCGCGACCGTGATCGCCCACGCCCCTGCGTCGAGCTGCTCAGCCCACAGCTGCGGCGCCATCGTCGTCTTGCCGTGCGGGGCGAGGTCGAGGCCGCGCGCGGCGCACCAGTCGGCCATCACCCGCAGGTTGGCGTCGAGCGCGGACCGGGACAGCGTGAGCAGCGGGGTGGGCAGCTGCGACAGGCGGGGTCGGCGCTCGCGGACCTCCGCGACGGTCAGCCCCCACAGCTCGGGCGGGATCGCCTTGTGCCGCCAGCCGACGCGCTCGCCGTCGCGGGCGGCGACCTTCTCGTGGTCGATCCGACAGGTGTCCTCGGCTCCGGTACCGTCCATCGTCAGGCCCTCCTCGTTCCCCGTCGACGGTGCGACGATGCCGCACCCGCCGCCGAGATGCACACCGGGTCCGACGTGGCCGCCCCACCCCGAAAGGACGAGCACATGCCTGAGCAGACCCCGAAGACCGCGATCTCCACCGACCAGGCCCCCGCCCCGGCGCACACCTTCCACCAGGGCGTCCGGGTCGGCAACCTGCTCCAGGTCTCGGGGCAGGGCCCCGTGGACCCGGCGACCAACGAGTACCTCTACCCCGGCGACGTCGCCGCGCAGACCACGCGCACGCTGCAGAACGTCGAGGCGATCGTCAAGGCCGGCGGCGGCACGATGGCGGACGTCGTCATGCTGCGCGTCTACCTCACGACGCGCGACGACTTCGGCGCCATGAACGACGCGTACGGCGCGTTCCTCACCGAGCGGCTGGGCCCGGACGCCGTGCTGCCGTCGCGCACCACCATCATGGTCGGTCTGCCCCGCGAGGAGATGCTCGTCGAGATCGACGCGCTCGCCTACGTGGGCTGAACCGCGGCCGGGCGGCCGAGGTCCGGTGCGGGCAGGAACGTCACCGGCACCTCCGGCACGACGTCGCGCAGCCAGTCGGCGAAGAACGCCATCCCCGCCTGCTCGGCCGGCACGTGCCCGGCCACGACCAGCCCCTTCGGCGCGCCCCGACCGGTCGCGCCGAGGTGCGCGGCGTCCAGCGCGTACGACTGGGTCTCCCACTCGTGCGCCTCCCCCACGACGACGGCGTCCACGTCGTCGCGACGCAGCAGCGCGCGGTTGCGCGCGAAGCCGCGGAACCCCAGGTCCAGGCCGACGCGGCGCACCCGCTGGTCCGGGTCGCCGACGAGGCGGGCCGTGCGTGAACCGAGCGCCGTCGCGACGTGCGCGGCCAGCTCGCCCAGCGTCGTCGGGCCGACGTCGCACACCGACGCTCCCTCGGCGGCCGGGTCGAGCGACCAGCCCAGCGCGCGGGCCGCGCCCTCGTCGACGCCGTCCGGGCGACGGTCGTGCCAGGCGTCGTGCGCGCGCCACACGACGAGGCCGTGCTCGGCCACGAACGCGCGCTTGGCGGCGAGCACGGGGTCGTTCTCCGCCTCCAGGTCGGGCACCGCCGCGCCCGTGTGGTCGTAGTCGGGCGGCTCGTGCGTGACGACGACGTTCGCGCCCGCCGCGACCGCGCGCTCCAGCACCTCGAACGTGGCCAGCGTGGTCACCGCGACGCCGCGCACCAGGGTGCCGGGGTCGCCGGCCATCAGGCCGTCGACCGTCGTCGGCCGCGGCGTCACGGCCAGCGCCGCCGCCGCGCGGGAGACCAGGCACGCGGCGGTGAGGGTCGGGTCGTGCGGGCGCGTCGTCACGGCGTCACGGTAACCGCCGGCGCTGACGCTCCCGTGCCCGGCGCGATCAGGCGTCGCTGAGCAGCCCCGGCAGCGCGGTGACGTCGTCCAGGACGTGCTCGGGCCGCGGCAGGGAGTCGTCGTCGGCCTGCCGGGCGAACTTGCCGGTGCGCACCAGCACCGTGCGGACGCCCGCGGCGCGCCCCATCGCGACGTCCGACGAGCGGTCGTCGCCCACCACCCACGTGCGCCCGGGCTCCGGCGCCGGGGTGACGGTGCCGAGCGCGAGCCGCAGGAACTCCGTGCTCGGCTTGCCCAGGGTGCGCGCCGTCACCTCGGCGCCGTGCTCGATCGCGGCGACCACCGACCCGGTGTCGAGCGCGGGCCGGCCGTCGCGCAGGAACCACCGTCCGTGCTGCAGCGCCAGCAGCTCCGCGCCGCCGAGGACCGCGCGGAACGCGGCGTCGAGGGCGGGGTAGTCGAGCACGTCGTGCACGTCGCCGACCAGCACGTGCGTCGGGTCGGCCTCCGGCCCGACGACGTCGAGGCGCGCGGCGAGCTGGTCGCGGACGGCAGCGGTGGCGAGCACGTGCACCCGCGCGCCGGTGGCCTCGAGATCGGCCACCGCGGCATCCACCGGGGTGAACAGCTCCGCCGCGTCCAGGCCGAGACCCATCCGCCGAAGGCGCGCGACGATCGACGCCGAGTCCTGCGAGTCGGTGTTGGTGACGAAGCGGACGGCGTGTCCCGCGTCGCGCAGCGCGGTGACCGCGGCGTCGGCGCCGGGGACCAGCCGGTCGCCCTCGTGCACGGTGCCCTGCAGGTCGAGCAGGACGGCGTGCCGCGTCATGGCCGCGCTCCCCCGGTCGGCACCCGGACTTGCACCCGCAACGCCCCGGCCCGCAGCAGGTCGCGCACGCGCTCCGCGAGCCGGTCGGCCGGCGCGCCGTCGTCCCGCAGGACGGCGGCGTCTCCCGTGCTCTCGGCGTCCGCCGCGAAGGCCGCGTGCATGTCCTGCGTGGCGCCGGGGTCGTCGAAGCCGTGCCCCGTGCGCGCCGCCACGCGGGCGAGGCACGCGTCGACCGGCGGCAGCAGGACGACGCGGTGCACGGCGACGCCGGCCTCCCGGGCGAGGGCGGCGAGGTCGGTCGTCGCCGCGCGGTCGAGGACGCCGTCGTAGACCACCCAGGCGCCGGAGCGCGCGAACTCGACGGTCGCGGCGAGCGCGGCCCGGCCCGCGTGCGCGGTCTGGGGCGCGGCCTCTGGCCGCCAGGGGTCGACGGCGCCGGTCCGCCACCGCCCGAAGAACCAGTCGGCCTCCAGCAGCACCGAGGGGTCGAGCAGGTCGGCCAGGGCCGACCCCACGGCGGACTTGCCCGAGCCTGGCGGGCCGGTCACCACGACGACGTCGCCCACGGCGGCCTCAGAAGATCCCGCGAGCGCGGCGACGCTCGCGCCACCGCTGCACCTCGCGCTCGACGTCGCGCGTGGGTGTCACGACCGGTGGCCCGCCCATGAGCTGTCGGCGGGCGTCGACGACGCGCGCGTTGAACTCCTCGACGGTCTCGCGGACCCGCTTCTCCTCCGGCTCGCGGTCGAGCGTCTCGTCCAGCTCGGCGTCGTCGCGGCGCAGCTGCGCGGCAGGCAGGACGCCGGTTATCTGCTCGCGCTCCACGAGGTTCTTGAGCCACCAGTCCGGGTCGTGCGTGCCGCGCAGCCCGGGGATCGGCTTGCCCTCCAGCGGCAGGTCGTCGAACTCGCCCCGGCGGATCGCCTGGTCGACGACCGTGTCCACCCACAGGGCGCGGTCGTCCATGCGGCGCTTGGCCCGTCCCGGCCCGGCGCCCGCTTCCTCGGGTGCGGGGTCACCGGCCTCCTCCGCGGCCGCGGCATCGGCTGCCGCCTCCCGGTCCACCTGGTACTGCGCGGCCCGGCGGGCCGGGTCGCCCTGGTCGTCACGGCGGCGTCGGAACATCGGCATCCCTCCGGTTCGTGTGCTCCCAGACTAGGGCGGACCGTCCGTCGCGGGCGGTGCGGGACCCGGCATGATGGGCCGTATGAAGGTCTCCCGTCGCAGCCATGTGCCGCCGTTCGCCGTCATGCAGGTGCTGGCGGAGGCCAACGAGCGCCGCGCGGCCGGGCACGACGTGCTCAACCTGTGCGCGGGCGAGCCGTCCACGGGGGCGTCGGACGTGGTGCGGGAGAAGGCGGCGGAGCTGCTGCGCACGGCCGACCTCGGCTACACGGAGTCGATGGGTGTGCCCGCGCTGCGGCGCGAGATCGCCGGGCACTACCGGCGCTGGTACGACGTGGAGGTCGACCCCGCGCGCATTGCCGTGACGACCGGGTCGAGCGGCGGGTTCCTGCTCGCGTTCCTCGCCGCGTTCGACGTCGGCGACCGGGTCGCGCTGGCCCGGCCGGGCTACCCGGCGTACAAGAACATCCTCGCCGCGCTGGGCTGCGAGGTGGTCGAGCTGGACTGCGGGCCCGACACCCGGTACCAGCCCACGGTCTCGCAGCTCATGGAGGCGTACTACGAGGGCGGGCTCGACGGGCTGGTCGTCGCGTCCCCCGCCAACCCGACCGGCACGATGCTCCCGCCCGCCGAGCTGGCCGCGCTGGCGCGCTGGTGCGAGGAGCACGACGTCCGCCTGATCAGCGACGAGATCTACCACGGCATCGCCTACTCGGCCGATGTACAGCAGGCCACCGCTGCGATGTACACGGGATCGGGTGCCGTGGTGGTGAACTCGTTCTCCAAGTACTGGGCGATGACCGGCTGGCGGCTGGGCTGGCTCGTGCTGCCCGACGAGCTGGTCGGCCCGGTCGACGCGCTCGCCGGCAACGTCGCGCTCTCGCCCCCGGCGCTGGCCCAGCACGCGGGCGTCGCGGCCTTCTCCCCCGCCGGGTACGCCGCCGCCGCGGAGAACGTGGCACGGTACGCGGCGTCGCGCGCCACCCTGCTGGACCGTGTCGACGAGCTCGGCTGGCGCCCCGTCGCGCCCGCCGACGGCGCGTTCTACCTGTACGGGAACGTCGCCGGCTTCCGCGACGCCGTCGGCGGCGACTCGGTGGCCTACTGCCGCCGCCTGCTCGCCGAGGCCGACGTCGCCATCACCCCCGGCGCGGACTTCGACGCCGTGGGCGGGGGCGACTGGGTGCGCCTCTCCTTCGCCGCGGCGCCGGACGTCGTCTCCCGCGCGGTCGACCGCATCGTCGCCTGGCACCGCACCCTCTGACGCCGAGGTAGTCCCAGGCCCCGCGAGGTAGTCCCTCCTCCGCGAGGTAGTTCCCGGAGGTCCGCTCGTGGGTGCGAGACACGGCGTCCTGCGGGAGGCTCGCACTACCTCGCGGCTCCTGGAACTACCTCGGCGGGGCGGGGTTGCCTCGTGGACGGAGGACGGATGATCCGGCTGGTGACGGCGAACATCCAGCACGCCCTGGTGGACGGGAGGCTCGTGGACCTCGATCGGCTCGGCACCGCGCTGGCCGCCCTCGACGCAGACGTCGTGGCGTTGCAGGAGGTGGACCACGGCCAGGCCCGGTCCGACGGCGAGGCGCAGGCCTACCGGCTGGCCGCGGCGCTCGGGATGCGGGAACACCGCTTCGTCCCCGCGGTCCGCGGGCCGCTCGACCCCGGGTGGCGTCGTCGTCGCGCCCCGCGCTCGGCCGAGGGCGACGACGGACGCCTGCCCGCCCCGGCGGGCTACGGCATCGCGCTGCTGAGCCGCCACCCGGTCCGTGCGTGGCGCGCCATGCGGCTGCCGGGCCTGAACCTCCCGGGGGTGCCGCCGCTCGGCGTGGACGAGCCGCGCGTCGCCGTCGTCGCCGCCGTGGCGACCCCCGACGGACCGCTGACCGTCGTCGCCACGCACCTGTCCCAGCGCGAGCCGTGGAAGGCCGCGCAGCTGCGGCGGCTGCGGCGGCGGGTGCGGCACGCGCCGCGCCCGCTGGTGCTGGTGGGCGACCTCAACACGCGCGGCGACCTACCGGCCCGGCGCACGGGCTGGCGCGAGCTCGTGCACGTGCAGACCTATCCGCGCACGCGGCCCTGGATCCGCATCGACCACGTGCTGGCCGACGGCCCGGTGACGGCCGCGTCCGCCGCTCGCGCCGTGGACCTCGGCGTCAGCGACCACCGCGCGGTCGTCGTCGACGTCGAGCTCGGGCGGAGGCACGACGACGCCCGCCACGAAGGAGGGGCAGGATGAGCGACGACGCCACGGACGTGTCCGAGCACGACCACGGTCGTGGAGAGACGCCGGAGCAGCGCTCGGACCGGAACTGGGTCGAGCTCCTGCAGGAGCTGCGGGTCATGCAGACCGGCGTGCAGATCCTGACCGGCTTCCTGCTGACGCTGCCGTTCCAGCAGCGCTTCGCGGAGCTGGACGACTACCAGATCACCCTCTACCTGGTCCTGGTGGTGCTGTCCGTCGCGACGACCGGGATGCTCGCGTCCCCCGTCGCGCTGCACCGTGCGCTGTTCCGCCGCCGCCTCAAGGAGGAGATCGTCACCGGCGGCGACAGGATGACGAGGGTGGCGATCGTCCTGATGGCGTTGGTCATGACGGGTGCCGTGATGCTCGTCTTCGACGTCGTCGTCGACCGGGTTGCGGGCCTGGTCGTGGGGGCGTCGGTCCTCGGCGTGCTCCTGCTGCTCTGGGTCGTCGTCCCGGTCGTCGTGCACCGCCGCAGCTGACGCGGCGGGCGACGGCGGAGCCGGTCAGGCGGCGAGGTCGACCTGCTCCGGCGACTCGACCCGCACGGCCTCGGCCTCGCGGCGGGCGGCGGCACGCGCCTTGCTCACGGTCATGAGCGTCTGCGCACCGATGACGATCCACGCCACGTTCGCGGCGGCGGACGGCCAGACGCCGTTGACCCCGGCGACGACGGTCATCACGACCGCGCCGGCCATGTTCGTGATCTGGAACGCGAAGGAGTTGGCGGTCCAGCGGCCCTTGCTCACCATCCCGTAGGCGACCAGCCCGGCGATGGCGCCGGCCCAGCCGAGGGCGGTAATCACGGTCAGCAGGGAGATCGTCATGACGGGCACCTCCGGGGGGTCGGCGTGGCACAGGTGTGCCACGGGAAGGAAGAACTGAGGATGTGGGGGACGCCGCTCCCGAGACCCGGGAACCGGAGAGCTCCGGCTGGCGTCGAAACGATTCTGCAGCACGATCTGCCTTCAGCACAATCAAATCCTTCTCCGACCGGCAGTTAGTATCTCTACATGGCCACAGACCCACGGAGACTTGCCTTCCTCCTTGCCGTGCACCGTGCCGGAGGCGTGCTCGCGGCAGCAGATCTTCTGCATGTCACCCCGTCCGCGGTGTCCCAGCAGATCGCCCGCCTCGAGGCCGAGGAGGGCATCGCCGTCCTCGACCGCGGACCGCGCGGCGTCACCCTCACCCCGGCGGGCCGCGTGCTGGCCGAGGCCGGCGAGCGGATCGAGGCCGAGCTGCTCGAGGCCCGGCAGGCGATCGCCGGGCTCGGCGAGGGGGTGAGCGGCACGGTCGTGCTGGGCGCCTTCCAGACGGCGATCCGCGCCGTCGTGGCGCCCATGCTGCTCGACCTGGCCGAGCAGTACCCGGCCGTGGAGGTGGACGTGCGCGAGCACGAGCCGGCCGAGGCGATCCGCATGCTGCGCGCCGGCGACCTCGACGTCATCCTGCTCGAGCGCGACGCCGACATGGACTCCCCCGCCCCCCGCGGCGTGCACGACGTCCCGCTGCTCGACGAGCCGTGGTGCGTCGTCGTACCGGCGGGGCTGCCCATGCCCGAGCGCCTCGACGACCTGGCGAACCTGCAGTGGGTCGGCGCCGAGGCCGACACGGCGTCCGACCGCGCGCTGCGCCGCCTGGCCCGCACGCTCGGCACGACCGTCAGCCAGCGGCACCGGTTCTTCGACTTCGACACGGCGCTCGCGCTCGTCGCGGCGAACCAGGGCGTGGCCATGCTGCCCGCGCTCGCGCTCCAGGGCGGGGACGTGCCGGAGGGCGTCGAGGTCGCGCGCCTCGCGGGCCTCGGTACCCGCCGGATCGTCGCGCGGCACCGTGCCACGCGGCACGAGCCCGGCCCGGCCGTGCGTGCCGTCGTCGACGCGATGGTCGAGGTGACGCGCGACCTCGAGCTCGCCTGAGGGTCGCTCCCGCCCGTGTCGTCGCAGGTCTCCGCCGCGCGACCTGGCGGGACCCCTCCTACCATCGCGAGCATGAGCGACACGACGTCGGGGCCGGCCGGCTCGTCGGGGGCCGCGCCCCTGTCCGACCGCACCTTCGGCGTCGCGCGCCGCCTCTGGGGCCTGGTGTACCTGAGGGCGCTGATGTACCTCGCGGCGGGGATCGTGCTGTTCGCGAACCCCGACCGTGGGCTCGTGTGGGTGCGGTGGCTCGTCGGCCTGGTGATCGTCGTCCAGGGTGTGCTGCTCACGCTCGAGGGCGCCCCCACCAAGCGGTCGGGCCGCCCGCAGGGCACGGGCGACGAGATCAGCTGGCGCCTGATCGCGGGCGTGGTCAGCCTGGTCGCGGGCGTCCTCATCATCGTGTGGCCGTCCCTCACGGGCCCGGTGATGTACCTGATCGTGGCGGTGTGGGCGTGCGCGGCCGGCGTGGTCGGCGTCATCGGCGCGCTGCGCGGCCGTGCGCTGCGCACGACGTCGTGGGACTGGCAGCTCGTCAACGCGGTGCTGTGGATCGTGCTCGGCCTGGTCATGCTGCTGCGGCCCAGCGCGGACGTCGCCACGGGGGCGCAGCTGCTGGCGCTCTACCTGGTGCTCGCCGGGGCGGTGCTGGTCGTGGGTGCGTTCGCCACGGGCACCCGGGACCACGACGCCCGCAAGGCCCGCGACGGCGCGGCGGCCGGGTAGGATCGGCCACGTCACACGGCAGCCCTGGCTGCCCCCACAACGCGGCCTCGCCCCCGGGTGCGGTTGCCACATAGCCGCTCGAACCGCGACGGGAGAGCTCGCGCCGTGCGCCGCAAGGTGGCCGGCCGGCGCCGAAGGAGCAACCCTCCCCGGGAATCTCTCAGGCATCCGTACCGTCGTGGCGAGGCAACTCTGGAAAGCGGCCCCGCTCGCCTTGTGGCAGGCGCGGGCCCACCGACGGTGCAAGTCGGCGCGCCCCGTCGACGTCGTAGGTCACGTCTGCGACGACGCCATGGCGGACCGGCAAAACTCTCAGGTCGACGCGCGCGCGTCCGATGACAGAGCGGGGAGGACCTGCCAGTCCCCCGCCTGCCCGGCCCGACCCTCGGAGCACCGACGTGACCACCCTCCCGGACCACTCGACCACCCCCACCGGCGTCGACCCCGACGTCTTCGCCGACCGGCACGTGGGCCCGCGCGGCCGCGAGGTCGCCACGATGCTCGACACCCTCGGCCATGCGAGCCTCGACGCGCTGGTGGACGCCGCCGTCCCCGCGTCGATCCGCACGGACCGCCCGTTGAACCTGCCGGCCGCCCGCTCCGAGGCCGAGGTGCTCGCCCACCTGCGCGACCTCGCGGGGAAGAACCAGGTCAAGCGCCAGATGATCGGTCTGGGCTACTACGGCACCGCCACTCCCCCGGTCATCCGCCGCAACGTGCTCGAGTCCCCCGCCTGGTACACGGCGTACACGCCGTACCAGCCGGAGATCTCGCAGGGCCGCCTCGAGGCGCTGCTGAACTTCCAGCAGGCGGTGGAGGATCTCACCGGCCTGGGGATCGCGGGCGCGTCCCTGCTCGACGAGGCCACGGCCGTCGCCGAGGCCGTCGCCCTCATGTGGCGGGCCTCGCGGGCGAAGAGCGGCTACGTCGTCCTCGACGCGGACCTGTTCCCGCAGAGCCTGTCGGTCACGCGCGGCCGCGCGGAGGCGATCGGCCTCCCGGTGGTCGTCGTCGGGCTCGACGGCGGCCTGGCCGCGGGGCTCGACGCGTTCGTCGCGGCGGGCGGCACGCTTCCCGACGGCGACCTGGTGGGCGTCGTGGTGCAGCAGGCGGGCGCGTCGGGCCGCGTGCTGGACGCGCGCGGCGTGGTCGCGGAGGCCAAGGAGCGCGGCGCGCTGGTCACGGTGGCCGCGGACCTCCTGGCCCTCACCCTGCTGACCTCTCCCGGCGAGCTCGGCGCGGACGTCTCGGTCGGCTCCGCCCAGCGCTTCGGCGTCCCCCTGTTCTACGGCGGCCCGCACGCCGCGTTCATGGCGGTGCGCAAGGGCCTCGAGCGACAGCTCCCGGGCCGTCTCGTCGGCGTCTCGACCGACGCCGACGGCGCCACGGGCCTGCGCCTGGCCCTCGCCACCCGCGAGCAGCACATCCGCCGCGAGAAGGCGACGAGCAACATCTGCACCGCGCAGGCGCTGCTCGCCATCGTCGCCTCGATGTACGCCGTGTACCACGGCCCCGACGGCCTCCGCGCGATCGCCGAGCGCACCCACGCCCGCGCCGCCGCCGTCGCGGCCGGCCTGCGCGAGGCGGGCGTCATGGTCGAGAACGACGTCTTCTTCGACACCGTCCGCGCCGTCGTCCCCGGCCAGGCAGGGCGTGTCGTCGCAGCAGCCGCAGACGCCGGCTACAACCTGTACAACCCCGACGCCGACCATGTACAGATCGCGTGCGACGAGACTACGACCGCCGACGACGTGACCGCCGTCCTCGCCGTCTTCACGCGGGTGCTGACGAACGCCGACACGGTGCAGGGAGCGGGGAGGTCGGAAAGCCCTCGCGCGGACGTAGATCTTCCCGAAGTGGAGGGCGCCCAGGCGCCCGTGAACGCGTCCGCGCGAGGGGTTTCCGACCTGCCCGCGGCCGTGACCAGGAGCACGCCGTACCTCCAGCACCCGATCTTCCACATCCACCGCAGCGAGACGTCGATGCTCCGGTACCTGCGGTCGTTGAGCGACAAGGACCTGGCGCTGGACCGCACGATGATCCCGCTGGGCTCGTGCACGATGAAGCTCAACGCGACGGCGGAGATGGAGGCCATCAGCTGGCCGGGCTTCGCGGACATCCACCCGTACGTGCCGGCTGACCAGGCACTGGGCTACGCGGAGCTGGTGTCGACGCTGGAGGCGCAGCTCGCGGAGATCACGGGGTACGCGGGGGTGTCGGTGCAGCCGAACGCGGGCTCGCAGGGCGAGTTCGCGGGGCTGCTGGCGATCAAGGGGTACCACCGGTCGCGGGGCGAGGAGCACCGCGAGATCGTGCTGATCCCGGCGTCGGCGCACGGCACGAACGCGGCATCCGCGGCTCTGGCGGGCCTGCGCGTGGTGGTCGTGGCAACGGCGGACGACGGCGAGATCCAGCTGGACGACCTGCGGGCGAAGCTGGAGCAGCACGGCCCGCAGGTGGCGGGGATCATGATCACGTACCCGTCGACGCACGGCGTCTACGAGGAGCACGTGCGCGAGGTCTGCGACCTTGTACACGATGCTGGTGGTCAGGTGTACATCGACGGTGCCAACCTCAACGCGCTGGTGGGCCTGGCGCGGCCGGGGGAGTTCGGCGGCGACGTGTCGCATCTCAACCTGCACAAGACGTTCTGCATCCCGCACGGCGGCGGGGGCCCCGGCGTGGGCCCGGTCGCGGTGGCGGCGCACCTGGTGCCGTTCCTGCCTGCGGACCCGACGCCCGGCGTGGACGCCCAGGACGGCATCGCGCCGGTGAGCGCAGCACCGCACGGGTCGGCCGGCATCCTGCCGATCTCGTACGCGTACCTGGCGCTCATGGGCCCGGACGGGCTGACCGAGGCGTCGAAGGCCGCCGTCCTCACCGCGAACTACGTGGCGAAGCGCCTGGACCCGTACTTCCCGGTGCTCTACACCGGCGAGAACGGCCTGGTGGCGCACGAGTGCATCCTCGACCTGCGGCCGATGACCGCCGCGACGGGCGTGACGGCGGAGGACGTGGCCAAGCGGCTCATCGACTACGGCTTCCACGCGCCGACGATGTCGTTCCCGGTGGCGGGCACGCTCATGGTGGAGCCCACCGAGAGCGAGGACCTCGCCGAGCTGGACCGCTTCGTCGACGCGATGATCGCCATCCGCGGCGAGATCGACCGCGTCGCGGCGGGGGAGTGGACCGTGGACGACAACCCGCTGCGCCACGCCCCGCACACCGCGGCGAGCGTCGTCGCCGACGAGTGGACGCACCCGTACTCCCGTGAGCTGGCCGCGTTCCCGCTGCCCAGCCTGCGGGGCGCGAAGTACTGGTCGCCGGTGCGCCGCATCGACGGCGCCAAGGGCGACCGCAACCTCGTGTGCGCCTGCCCGCCGCTGGAGTCCTACGCGGAGCCGACCCCCACCCACTGACCGCTGTGAGCGCGATTTCGGGGACTTTGCAGCCCCGAATTGTCCCCGAAATCGCGCTCACAACACCGAAGGGAGCCTCGATGGCCGAGGACCAGCAGGAGACGCAGGACAAGACCACGCCGCTGCACGACGAGCACGTCGCGCTGGGCGCCAGCCTCACCGGCTTCGGCGGGTGGCTGATGCCGCTGCGGTACACCTCCGACCTCGCGGAGCACCGCGCCGTGCGCGAGGCGGCGGGGCTGTTCGACCTGTCGCACATGGGGGAGATCCACCTGGAGGGCGCGGGCTCCGGCGCGGCGCTGGACCAGGCCCTCGTGGGCAACGCGAGCGCGATCGGCGTCGGCCGGGCGCGGTACTCGATGATCTGCGCCGACGACGGCTCCGTGCTCGACGACCTCATCGTGTACCGCCTGGCCGACGAGCACTTCCTCGTCGTCGCGAACGCGGGCAACGCGCCGCGCGTCGCGGCCGAGCTGGTGGCGCGGGCGGCCGGGTTCGACACCCTCGTCACCGACCGGTCCGCCGAGACCGCGCTGGTCGCGGTGCAGGGCCCGGAGGCCGAGGAGATCGTCGCCTCGCTCACGGCCGACGACGACGTCGACACGGTCCGCGGCATGAAGTACTACGCCTCCGCGCCGGCCACGGTGGCCGGGATCGGCGTGCTCGTGGCGCGCACCGGGTACACCGGGGAGGACGGGTTCGAGCTGTTCGTGCCCGCTGACCGGGCCGCGGAGCTCTGGCGGGCGCTGCTCGCGGCGGGGGAGGGGCGCGGCCTGGTCCCGGCCGGCCTGTCCGCGCGCGACTCCCTGCGGCTCGAGGCGGGCATGCCGCTCTACGGGCACGAGCTCGACCAGACCACCACGCCGTACGAGGCGGGCCTCGGCCGCGTCGTGAAGCTCGACAAGGCCGACGCCGACGGTGCGCCGCTGCCGTTCGTGGGTCGCGACGCCCTCGCGGCGCGCGCCCAGAGTGCGCCGGCGCGCGTCCTCGTCGGCCTGCGCGGCGAGGGGCGCCGCCCCGCCCGCGCGGGGTACGACGTCGTGCAGCGCGGTCTCGACGGCGCGGTGGGCGCCGTGGTCGGCCGTGTCACGTCGGGCGCGCCGTCACCCACGCTCGGCTACCCGGTCGCGATGGCGTACGTGACCCCCGAGGTGTCCGCCGAGGGCACCGAGCTGGCCGTCGACGTCCGCGGCCGCGCGGAGCCCTTCGTCGTCGTGCCGCTGCCGTTCTACAAGCGTTCGTAGGACGATCGTCCTCGTCCGCCGAGCTCCACAAGCGTTCGTAGGACGATCGTCCTCGACCCGTCCCGACCATCCGCCTGAAAGCCCCGAAGGAGCAGTCCCCATGGCCGACTTCCCCGAGAACCTCCGCTATTCCGCCGAGCACGAGTGGGTGGACGACGCGTCGCCCGCCACGATCGGCGTCACGTCCGTCGCCGCCGACGCGCTGGGCGACGTCGTCTACCTCGAGCTGCCGGAGGTGGGCGCGACGATCGAGGCGGGCGCCGTCGTCGGCGAGATCGAGTCCACCAAGTCCGTCTCGGAGCTGTACTCGCCGGTGAGCGGCACCGTGGTGGAGGTCAACCAGTCGGCGGTGGACGACCCGGCCGTGGTGAACTCCGACCCCTTCGGCGCGGGCTGGCTCTTCAAGGTGGACGTGACGTCCCGCGGCGCCCTGCTGACGGCCGAGGAGTACGCCGCCCAGGCGGGCTGACGCTTTCCCGGGACCCGTGACCGAATCGTGACCATCGGGCCTGAAATGCGTTGATTGCCTGGGATAACCGCGCTGACCTGCGACGACACGGCCGGCCGTGCCCTCCGACGGGGCGCGGCCGGCCGTCGCCGTCCCGGCGCGGCAGCGATCAGCGAGATTTCGCGTCATGACCGGGGCCCGTTCGCATCTTCATCCATGACGGCTTCCCCTGGTCGACCTTCGGTCGACGGCCGTCGACGGAGGAAGAACGATGAGCACGATCGAAATGGCCCCGGTGACGAACCGTCTGCTGACGCGGCGCGAGCGGGTGGTCCTGTCCAACCTGTCCGAGGACGTCACCCTCGAGCAGATCGCGACGAAGCTGTTCGTCACCCGGAACACGGTGAAGTCGCAGGTGCGCAGCGTGTATCGCAAGATCGGCGTCTCCAACCGGGCCGAGGCCGTCGCATGGGCGCGACAGGCCGGCGTGGGAGTCGGCTGAGCGCGGGAGGTGCGAGCCCCGCCCGACGACAGGGGAGGTCGTCGGTGCGGGGCTCTCGCACGTCCGGGCACCGGTCACGACCCTCGGCGGCGCGGCCCCGGATGGCAGACTCGCGACCATGACAGCACGCCGCCTCGTGGTCGCCGCCGCGATCGTCGACGACCTCGACCGTCCGGCGCGCCTGCTCGCCGCACGACGCAGCCGGCCCGAGCACCTCGTGGGCCGGTGGGAGTTCCCCGGCGGCAAGGTGGACCCGGGGGAGACGCCGGTCGAGGCGCTGCACCGCGAGCTCATGGAGGAGCTGGGGGTGCGGGTCGAGCTCGGCGACGAGCTCCCCGGCCCCGACGACGGCGGCTGGATCATCACCGACCGGCACGTCCTGCGGCTCTGGCTCACGGTCGTCACCGACGGCGAGCCGCGCCCCCTCGTGGAGCACGACGACCTGCGCTGGCTGGACCGGTCCACCCTGTTCGACGTCGACTGGCTGGACGGCGACGTCCGCATCGTCGAGGCGCTCGACGCCGTCCTGCACGACCGGGTCGACACCTCGCGCTGACACCTCGCGCTGACACCTCGACGGGCGACTCGACAGGCGGTCTCGCCCGGCCGCGCCTACGTTCGGACCAGACCCGGACGAAGGAGCACAGGTGGGCGCAGCGATCGGACAGTCACTCCCCGTGGCGGTGGGCGTCCTCATCAGCCCGCTGCCGATCGTCGCGGTGGTGCTGATGCTGGTCAGCCGGCGTGCCAAGGCCAACGCCGCCGCGTTCCTGATCGGCTGGTTCGTCGCGGTCCTGGTCGTCGTCGCGCTCGTCGCGGTCCTCGCCGGCTCGTCCTCGCCGGACGACGGCGGCCCGCCCGCGTGGGCGAGCGTCGTCAAGATCGTGCTCGGCGTGCTGCTGCTCCTGCTCGCCGTCAAGCAGTGGCGCGGGCGCCCCCGCGAGGGCGTGGCGCCCGAGACGCCGAAGTGGATGGCGGCGATCGACCAGTTCACGCCCGGCAAGGCGCTCGGGCTCGCCGTCCTGCTGTCCGCGGTCAACCCGAAGAACCTGCTGCTCGTCGTGTCCGGCGGCGCCGCGATCGCCGCGGCCGCTCCGGGGGACACGAACGCGCAGGTCGTGGCCGCCGTCGTCTTCGCGCTGATCGCCAGCGCCGGCGTCGTGACCCCGCTGGTCATCTACCTCGCGATGGGGGAGCGGGCCGCGAAGGTGCTCGACGACCTGAAGACCTGGATGGTGCACCACAACGCCGTGATCATGGCGGTCCTGCTGCTCGTGATCGGTGCCAAGATGCTCGGCGACGGCATCTCGACGCTCTGACCTACTCCCTACCGACGGCCGACGAGAAGAGCCGATCTCGTACACGCCCAGGAAGCCACTCCCGCGACGGCCGCGGCGAACCGCGAGGCCCGGGCGCTCTACTTCATGCCGGCCCTGTTCGCCGTGACCGAGGACGGCGACGTCGACCGGGTCGGCGAGCGGTTCCAGGGCCTGCACGCCAGGCTCATCGCCACCAACCTCACCGAGGCGGAGCGCGCGACGCTGCTGGAGACGTTCGGCTCCTAAGGACGGGGACCCAGGGTGCGCACCCAGCGCTCGACGGCGCGGTGGCTGCGCAGCCGCACGACCTGCACGTGCGGCGCCTCGCGCGCCAGTCGCTCGTCGAGGCCGCGCAGCGTGCGGCGGGTGCGCCAAGCCCACCGCAGGATGTGGTCGCGGTCGGTGAGGATCGTGCGCAGGGGCGGCTCGACGTTGCCGTTCCACAGCTCGGTGCGCCGCAGCCTGCGCCCCACGGTCCGCCGTCCGACCTGCCACAGCACGAGCGGCGTCGGCAGGTCGAGCCACACCAGCAGCTCGGCGCGCTCCAGCAGCAGCGGCCGCACCGCCCGGTACTGCCACTCGCTGACCCACGCGTCCTGCGCGACGACGGCGCAGACGTCGTCCTCGAACTCCGGGCGGGGCGTCCAGCCGGGCCCGTGATACAGGCTGTCCAGCTCCGTGTACGGCAGGCCGAGCGCGGCCGACACCCGTCCGGCGAGCGTCGTCTTGCCCGCGCCGGACGTGCCGGCGACGAGGATCCGGCGGGCGGTGACGGCGGGCGCGGGAGCGTCGGGGGGCACCCGCCGAGAGTACGGCGCGGTCAGGCCGTCGCGGCGTCGTCGAGCTCGCGACCCGCCTGTTCCCGCTCGCGCAGCCGCCGGCTCAGCGCCGCGTTGAGGAACGACGCGGACACGCCCAGGACGACGGCGCCCACTCCCCACCGGATGCCGCGTCGCTCGATCCCGAGGGCCCGGTCGAGCGACAGGGTGCCGGGGCCGTTCTCGGCGAGGTCCGCGAGGGCGGCCACGAGCACCAGGTTGTACTCATAGCCCCCGTCGGAGTTCCACAGGCCCTTCGAGGCGTGCACGTCGCGGACCGCGGACGCCATGACCCCGGTCAGGCCGGCCGCCGCGAGCGGCGTGCCGAGCCCGAGGGCGAGCATCGCGCCCGCGCCCGCCTCCACCACGCCTGCCGTCATGGCCTGCTGCCGCGGAGGGTGGTAGCCGAGCGCGGTCATCATCCCCTCGGTCCCGTCGAGACCGGGACCGCCGAACCATCCGAACAGCTTCTGCGTGCCGTGCGCCACGAACAGTCCGCCGATCGTGACCCGGCCCACCGTCCGAGCCAGCTGCATCGACCTCACCCGCCTCTCCGCGCCGTGCGTCCGGTCTTGGTGTCTTGGTGTCCTGGCGTCTCCGCCACGCTCCGGCCGCTGTGCCAGGCTCGCAAGCCGGACGACGCCGTGGGCGGGGGTCGCGCGGGGCGGGACGGGCTGCTGAACTGGGCGCATGGGTTCACCGGCGAGCCATCGCGACCGCCCGGCGTCGGGCTTCGAGCTCCGCGCCGACCTGCTGACGCGGGTGGCGCACGCGCACGACGCGTCGCACTACCTGCTGCGCCCGGAGGTGGTGGTGCGGGCGCACGACGTCGGCGGCGTGGTCGCCGCGATGCGGGAGGCGAGCCGGCGGGGCCTGCCGGTGACGTTCCGGTCGGGCGGCACCAGCCTGTCGGGGCAGGCGTCGGGCGCGGGGATGCTGGTCGACACCCGCACGCGGTTCGCGCGCGTGGAGGTGCTCGACGGCGGGGAGCGCGTGCGCTGCCAGCCCGGGGCCACGCTGCGGCTGGTCAACGGGCACCTCGCCCGGCACGGCCGGCGCCTCGGGCCCGACCCGGCGAGCGAGGTCGCGTGCACGGTCGGGGGAGTGGTGGCCAACAACTCCTCGGGGATGTCGTCGGGCACCACGCGCACGGCGTACCGGACGGTCGAGTCGATGACGGTGGTGCTGGCGAGCGGCACCGTCCTCGACACGGGGACCCCTGACGCCGACGCGCGCCTCGCAGCCCTGGAGCCCGACCTGCACCGCGGCCTGGCGGGGCTGCGCGACCGGGTGCGCGGCAGCGCGACGATGCGCGCGGAGGTGGAGCGGCAGTTCGCGATGAAGAACACCATGGGCTACTCGGTGAACGCGCTGCTGGACCACGACAGCCCGGTGAAGATCCTCGAGCACCTGATGATCGGCAGCGAGGGCACGCTGGGCTGGGTCGCGGACGTCACCTTCCGCACCGTGCCCCTGCTGACGAAGGCGGCCACGACGCTGCTCGTCTTCGACTCGCTGGAGCGCGCCACCGACGCGCTCGTGCCGCTGGGGGCGTCCGGCCCCGAGGCGATCGAGCTGATGGACGCCGCCTCGCTGCGCGTCGCGGCGGCCGACCCGAGGGCGGACGTGTCGATGCGGTCGCTCGCCCAGGGTGCCGGCATCACGGGCCAGACGGCGCTTCTCGTCGAGTACCGCGCCGCGACCGACGATGCGCTCGCGCCGCTGCAGGACGCCGCCCGCGCCGTCGTCGACGGTCTCGCGCTGGAGCTGCCCGCGGTGCTGACGACCGATCCCGCCACGCGCGAACGCCTGTGGCACGTCCGCAAGGGCCTGTACACGGCGGTCGCGGGCGCACGTCCGGCCGGGGCGACGGCGCTGCTGGAGGACGTCGTCGTCCCGGTGCCCGACCTCACCGGCACGGTGCGCGACCTGGGCGGGCTGTTCGCCCGGCACGGCTACGAGGACGCCGTGACGTTCGGCCACGCGAAGGACGGCAACCTGCACTTCATGATCACGCCGCGCCTCGGCGATGCCGCCGAGCTCGACCGGTACGCGGCGTTCAGCGACGACCTCGTGGGCCTGGTCCTGGGCCGCGGCGGCTCGCTCAAGGCCGAGCACGGCACGGGCCGCATCATGGCGCCGTTCGTGCGGCGCCAGTACGGCGACGACCTGTACGCCGTCATGCGCGAGATCAAGAGCCTGTTCGACCCGCGCGGCCTGCTCAACCCGGGTGTTCTCCTCACCGACGACCCGCGTGAGCACCTGCGCGACCTCAAGGTCGAGGCCTCCGCCGGCGGCGAGGACGCCCCGCTGGTGGACCGCTGCGTGGAGTGCGGCTACTGCGAGCCCGGCTGCCCCTCGCGGACCCTCACGACGACGCCGCGCCAGCGCATCGCGCTGCTCAAGGAGCTCGCCGTCGCGCCCGAGGGGGAGCGCGAGGAGCTGGCGAAGGCATACCGGTACTGGGGCGTGCAGACGTGCGCCGCCGACTCCCTGTGCGTGGAGGCGTGCCCCGTCGGCATCGACACCGGCACCGTGATGAAGGGGCACCGGGCGCGGTCGAACCCGGCGCTCGTGCAGCGGGGCGGCGAGGCGCTCGCCGGGTCGTGGGGGCCGGTCGTGGACGTGCTGCGCGGTGCGCTGGGCGTGGTGGAGAAGGTGCCGACGCCGGTGGTGCGGGTCGCGTCGGAGGTCGCGCGCGGCGTCGTCGGGACCGACGTCGTGCCGCGGGTCGACGCCGACCTGCCCGGCCCGGGGCCCCGGCGCGAGTCCGACGACCTCCCGGCGGCCGACGGCGGCGGTCCCCGGGCCGTGCTGTTCGCGTCGTGCATGGGCGAGCTGTTCGCCCCCGCCCCGCGCGGCCTGCCGGACTTCGACGGCAGCGCGCTCGGGGCCGAGCACGCCCTCCGGGCCCTGTGCGAGCGCGCCGGGATCGAGCTCGCCGTCCCGGAGGGCATCGGGGGCCTGTGCTGCGGCACGCCCTGGGCGAGCAAGGGCCTGCCGGACGGCGCGGCGCTGATGGCGCGGCAGGTGCTCGACGCCCTGTGGACGGCGACGCGGGGCGGGGAGCTGCCGGTCGTGGGCGACGCGTCGAGCTGCACGCACGGCCTCGTCGAGACGCCGCACCACCTCTCCGGGGAGGACGCCGAGCGCTTCGCGCGGCTGCGGGTCGTCGACGCCGTGACGTTCGTGCGCACCGACGTCCTGCCGGCGCTCGCGGCGCGCGGCGTCGACGTCGAGCGGCAGGGGAGCGTCGTCGTGCACCCCACCTGCGCGACCGTGCACCTGGGCGCCATGGACGACCTGCGCGCCGTCGCGGCCGCCGTCGCGGAGGACGCCGTCGTGCCCGCCGCATGGGGCTGCTGCGGCTTCGCCGGCGACCGCGGCATGCTGCACCCCGAGCTCACCGCCGCCGCGACGCACGCCGAGGCCGCCGACGTCGCGGCGGGGGAGCGGGCCCGGCCCGGCGGCCGGTACGACGCCTACGTCTCCAACAACCGCACCTGCGAGATGGGGATGACGCGCGCCACCGGCCGCGACTACGTGCACGTCCTGGAGCTGCTGGAGGCGGCGACCCGCGGCGCCGCCCTGCCCTGACCGCCCTCGTCCCGGGGCGGTGCGGGGCGTGGCGTCCGGCGTGCCGCGTTCACGAGCGCGACGCTGGCCAGCACGAGCCCGATGCCGAGGGCCTGGAGCCCGGTGAGCACCTCGCCCCCCGCGAGGACGCCGAGGGCGACGCCCGCGACGGGGTTCAGCAGGCCGATCACGCCCACGGCCCCGGCGGGGAGATGGCGGAACCCGCTGAACCAGCAGACGAAGCCGAGCGCCGTGGCGACGAGGCTCACGTACGCGAACGCGAGGGTCTCGGACACGGTCAGGGCGGGCGGCGCGCCCTCGACGAGCATCGCGGCGACGAGCAGCTCGAGGCCGCCGACGACGAGCTGCCACGCCGTGACCGTGAGCACCGGCGTCCCGTCCTGCCATCGCTTGGTGAGGACGGCCCCGACGGACGAGAGCACCATCGAGGCGACGGACGCCGCGATGCCCCAGCCGTCGAGCGCGCCGGTCGCGGTGCCGACGATCAGCAGGACGCCGGCGCCGCCCACGGCGGCCGCGACGACGACGCGCGGCGTGGGGCGCTCGCGGAGCAGGAGCCACGCCGCGCCGGCGATCGCGATCGGGCTGAGCGACATGAGCGAGGCGGCCACGCTGGACGGCAGCAGCTGGGCCGCGACGTACACGAGGCAGAAGAAGATCCCCATGTTGAGGGTGCCGAGCACGACCGAGCGCCACCACCAGGCGCCGCGCGGCAGCCGGCGCGCGACCAGCAGCAGGACGAGGCCCGCAGGGAGCGCGCGGATCGCCGACCCCCACAGGGGCGTGCCCTCGGGGAGGAGGTGGTGGGTCACGACGTAGTTCGACCCGAACGCGACCGGCCCGACCGCCGCGACGAGGGGCCAGCGGACGCGGAGCCAGGTCCGGCGTGCCCACGACATACTTTCCATGGAAACCACTCTACTTTCCGTGGAAAGTAGAGTGGTTTCCATGGCTGAGGTCGATCGCGTCGCGACGTTCGTCGAGCAGTGGCGCCGGGAACGCCCCGACCTCGACCCGAGCCCCATGGCGGTGATCGGACGGATGCGCCGCATCTCCGACGACTTCACCGCCGCCCTGGTCGCGAACTACCGCCGGTTCGGGATCGGGGAGGGCGAGTTCGACGTCCTGTGCGCGCTGCGGCGCGCGGGCGCACCGTTCGCGCTCCACCCGGGGGAGCTCGCGGAGCACACCATGGTGACGGCCGGCGCGACGTCCAAGCGGGTCGACCGGCTGGAGGCCGCCGGACTGGTCGCCCGGCAGGCGCGGGCCGACGACGGGCGCGGGCGGGTCGTCACCCTGTCGCCGGAGGGCCGCCGCCTCATCGACGAGGCGTATCCCGCGCACCTCGAGCTCGAGGACGGGCTGCTGGCCCCCCTCTCGCGGGGCGAGCGGGAGCAGCTGGAGGCGCTGCTGCGCAAGCTCGTCGCCGGGTAGGCCGGCGCCGGGTCAGCCGTCGGAAGGCTCCACCACCATCGCCGCGCCGCCGCCGCGGCGGCGCGGCTCGGAGACGGCCGTGAGCAGGCCGTCGTCGCCGATCTGCACGGCGGTGGCCGCGCCGATCTCCGCGGCGGACGTGAACGCGTCGCCCGACGGCACGAGCGTGTGCCCGTAGGCCTCGAGCTCCGGTCCGTAGGCCTCGATGAACTCCGGCTCGGCGGTGACGGACGCCGTGTTGCGCTGCGCGGCGCGCGGGGCCGCCAGCGCGTCGCCGATCGGCATGCCGCGGTCGAGGTGGTTCGTCAGCGTCTGCAGCACGGTCGTGATGATGGTCGAACCGCCGGGGGAGCCGAGGGCCAGCACGGGCTCGCCGTCGCGCAGCACGATCGTCGGCGCCATCGACGACCGCGGCCGCTTGCCCGGCTCGATGCGGTTCGGGTCGTCCGCCGCCCACACGGTGGAGAAGTCGGTGAGCTCGTTGTTCAGCAGGAAGCCGCGCCCCGGCACGAGCATCCCCGAGCCGCCGGTCTGCTCGATCGTCAGGGTGTACTCGACGACGTTCCCGTCCTTGTCGACCACGGTGAGGTTGGTCGTGGAGACGTTCTCCGTGTCCGAGTCGGCGGGGGCGATCGTCTCGCCGCACGCCGCGTCGTCGGCGTCCACGTCGCCGGGCGCGACGGGCTTGGTCGCCGCCGCCTCCGGGTCGAGCAGGCACGCGCGCTCGGCGGCGAAGTCGTCCGACAGCAGGGTGTCGAGCGGGACGTCGACGAACGCGGGGTCGCCCACGTAGGCGCCGCGGTCGGCGAACGCCAGCGCGCTCGCCTCGAGGTAGTGGTGCAGGTAGGCGGCGTCGTCCATGGCCGCGAGGTCGAACGTCTCGAGGATGTTGAGCGCCTCGCCCACGGTGGACCCGCCGCTGGAGGACGGCGCCATGCCGTAGACGTCGAAGTCGCGGTAGTCGGACACCGTCGGGTCCTGGAGCAGCGCCTCGTAGCCCGCGAGGTCGTCGAGGTCGAGGAATCCCGGCGGCACGGGCAGGTCGGTGTCCGGAGAGGTCTGCGGGTCCTGCACGACGTCCACCATCTCGGCCGCGAGGTCGCCGCCGTAGAACGCGTCCGTGCCGTGCTTCGCCAGCAGGTCGTACGTGTCCGCCAGGTCGCGGTTGCGGAACACGCTGCCGACGGCCGGCGGCTGCCCGCCCGGTAGGTACAGCTCTGCCGTCGCGGGGAACGCCGCGAACCGCTCGGCGTTGCTCTTGGTCTGGTCGTGGAACGTCTGGTCGACGACGAACCCGCGCCGCGCCAGCTGCGTCGCCGGCTTCAGCGCCTTCTTCAGGGAGTAGGTGCCCCACTCGTCGAGCGCCGTCTGCCACGTGGCGGGCGTGCCCGGCGTGCCGACCGAGACGCCGCTGGTCACCAGGTCCGGCGTGAACGGGTACGGCCTCCCGGTGGCCGGGTCGATGAAGGCGTCGTTCGGCATGTCCGCCGGCGCCGTCTCCCGACCGTCGATGGTCTGCACCTCGCCGCTGTCGGCGTCGTAGTACACGAAGTACCCGCCGCCCCCGACGCCGGCGCTGTACGGCTCCGTCACCCCCAGCGCCGCGGCCGCGGCCACCGCCGCGTCGACTGCGTTGCCGCCCTTGCGCAGCACCTCCAGGCCGACCCGGCTCGCCTCCGGGTCCACCGTGCTGATCGCGCCGCCGTACCCGACGGCGGTCGGCACCTTGACGTCGTCGCGCGGGGCGGCGTTCGCCGAGGTCGCGGCGGTGGCGCCGACGACGGCGGTCGTCGCGGTGAGGGCGACGGCACCCAGCGCGGCGACGGCGCGGGTGCGGACTGCGGGGCGGGTGCTGGAGCGGCGCTGGTCCATGCGTGTCTCCTGTGGCGGGTGCGGGTCCCGGGTGCGGCTCCTCCCACAGTGGCGGAGAACGCCGTCGGACGCCCGCCGAACGCCGCGAGACGGCGGGACGGGGCGCTCAGCCGACCCCTTGCGCACCGGTGTCGTACTCGCGACTGTTGGCGGATGACGACATCGGTCGCGGGCTTCGAGCTGCGCACCTCCGACGCCCAGGAGGCCGAGCAGGCGCTCGAGAGGATCTTCCCGCGCGTGCACCTGCGAGCGCCGAAGCAGGCCTTCGAGTTCTCCATCCGCTCCGCCGCGGTCGGTCACCTGGCCTGGACGGACCACACGCTGCCCATGCCCGGCCGCTCCGCCCTGGACGAGCCGGAGCCGCTCGTCATCCTCGAGCTGCGGGGCGAGATCGCGCTGGAGCACGCCGGACAGACCTTCGGGCCGGGCCCGGTGCTGCTCGACGCGCGGGACCAGGCCACGGCGACCTGGGAGACGGCCAGGACGAGCGGCTTCACCGTCGACCGGGGGTACGTGCGCGCGGTGGCGTCGCGCCTCACGGGGCGCGAGCAGCCGAGCCGCCTCTTCCAGGCGGGTTCGCCGCTGGGTCCGGCGGAGGCGCGCGCGTGGGAGGCGACGGCGCGCTATGCCGCGCGGTCGCTGACCGTCGACGCCGAGGCGATGTCGTCGCCGGTCCTGCAGCGTTCGCTGGAGCACCACGTCGTTCTGTCGCTCCTGCACACGTTCCCGAACGTGGCCCTCGATCACCGGGGGCCGGCCACTCGGAGCGTGCTGCCGGCGGTCGTGCGGCGGGCGTCGGCGTTCATCGACGAGCACGCGCACGAGGCGATCACGGTCGACGACGTCGCCGCCGCGGTGCATGTCTCCACCCGCGGCCTGCAGGCGGCGTTCCGTCGCTCCCTGGGCGCGACTCCGGGAGAGGTGCTGCGCCGGGCCCGGCTGGACGGTGCGCGACGCGAGCTCCTCGACGCCGACCCGGGTGTCGTCACCGTGGCGGCGGTGGCGCACCGGTGGGGATTCCTGCACCTCGGCCACTTCGCCGCCGCCTACCGGCGGGAGCACGACGAGCTGCCGTCGACGACCCTGCACCGGTGAGCGCCGGTTCTCAGCGCGCGCTCGTGGACCGTCCGGTCGCGAGAGGGGCGGAGCGCAGCAGACGCTCGACGAAATGTCGCCCGGCCGTCCCGTGCGTGTTCGCGGCGGCCAGTACCGCTGTCGCGAGGTCCCGCACCTTGACGTTGTGGTCGTTGGAGGCGGTGCGCAGCATCGCGAAGGCGTCGTCGGACGTGACGCCGTAGAGCACCATCAGCGCCCCCTTGGCCTGCTCGATCGCGGACCGGCTCTGCTCCGACTCGGCCACCTGCTGGGAGGCCGTGCGGGACGCGCGCTCCCGGATCTCGTCCGTCACGTCCGTGACGAAGCCCTCCAGCACGGTCGTGAAGGGATCGTGCTCGGTGGGCTGGACGTGACCGGTGAGCACGACGGTGCGCTCCCGGCCGAGTGCGTCCATGATGCGGTGCACGCTGGCGAAGGGGGCACCGGTGCGCCGGGCCGCGGCGAGCAGCCGCTGCACTCGCTCGCGGTCGTCGGGATGCTGGTGCGCCAGGACGAGAGCGGTGGACGGCACCACCTCGCCCGGCTCGAAGCCGTGGACGAGGAACGTCCCCTCCGACCACCACCAGGTCTCTTCCGGGAGCAGGCAACCATACGAGCCGGTGAGCGGCGTGTTCGGGATGCCGAGAGTGTGCTCCAGGGCGGACCTCTCCCGCGCTGGTGCGGGGGACGACGGAGTCTCGGGCGTGTCGGCCGGCGTGCGACGGGGGTCCACGGGCACCTCCTGTGCATGCGCGTCACGCAGGACCTGGACGCGGTCTGCTCCGGGACCGGGTCTCGATGTCGGTTGACCACCACACCACGGGTGACACGCCGGCGACGGACGGTCTGCGTGTCCGGGACGGCGGTGTGCGCCTGAAGGACAGCCCGCCCGGACGCTCCTGTGGATCGTCAGACGGCGGGCACGTCGGCCCGCATCACCCAGCGCCACTTGGCGATCCGCCGGTCGCGGACGAAGCCGAGCTGCTCGTAGAGCGCCTCCGGGCCCGTGTGGAGGTAGGCGCCGCGCTGCGGCGGCCGGTCGGCGGTCTGCTCCGGGTACGCCTCCACCACCCCGCCGCCGGCCTGAGCGATGGCGTCCAGGGCCGCGCCGACGGCGGCCCGGGCGACCCCGTGCCCCCGGTGCTTCCCCGCGGTGAATATGCAGCCGATGCGCCAGGTGGGCGGCTCCCCGGCCTCGCGCTCGTAGGCCTTGCGGTTGTTGATGTTCGGCAGCTCGGCCGGCGTGCCGTACTGGCACCAGCCCACGCAGTCCGCGCCGTCGTAGACCAGCACCTGCCGCACCGTCCCCGCGCGGGTGTGCGCCAGCTTGGCGGCGCGGTTGCCCTCGGGCGTGCTGTCCCGGCCGATGCCCTCCGGGTGGAAACCCATGCACCAGCACCCGCCCCACACGCCGTGGTGGGCCTCGACGAGCGCCGCGAAGTCGTCCCACGTGTCGGTGGTCAGGTGCTTCGTCGCGTACCCCATGTCCGGACGATAGGCACGTGGCGTCGCACAGGCACGGGAGCCGCCGGGGCCGTTCGCCGTGCCCGCCGTCGTCGGCCTATCCTCGGAGCATGAGCGACTTCCAGGTCAACCCGCGCGTCAAGTCCGAGCCCACCGGTGCCGTCCTCGGCCGTTTCCTCGGCGCGTTCGTGCTCTTCGCCGCCGGCCTGGTGCTGTTCGGCTCCGGCGCCTCGGGCGGCAACCCGACCCTGGACCCGTACATGGTCGTCGGCGGCATCCTGCTCGTCGGGCTGGCCTTCGGCCTCCCGATGATCGGCGCGCACGAGCGCGGCTGACCCCGCACCTCCCTGACGGACCTCCGCGACGACGGCGTCGCGGGGGTCTTCGTCGTGTCGGGGGCGTCAGGCGTCGTCGTCGAGCCGGCCGAGCAGATCGACGGCGGCGCGCGCGTAGTCGCCGATCCACCGGTCGTGGAGGCGCTTGATGGGCAGCGGCGCGAGCGCGAGGTGGCGCTCGCGGCCCACTTTGCGGCCGGTGACGAGCTCCGCACGCTCGAGCACGCGCAGGTGCTGCAGCACGGTGGTGCGGTCGAGCTCGGGGAACAGCGCGCACAGCTCGCCGGTGGTGCGGGTGGACTCCTTGAGCGCGTCGAGCATGCGCCGCCGCACCGGCGCGGCGAGGGCCTTGAAGACGGCGTCGTCGTCGGCGGGGTCGCCGTCATCCCTGGGCGCCGGAGAGTTCATGTGATAAAAATACAACATGAACGAGAAGCAGGCACTCTCCGAGCTCACCTTCACGGTCTCGGGCCGCGTCTCGCGCCCGTGCCGTGACGTCTACGAGGCCATCGCGGACCCCGCACAGCTGTCCCAGTACTTCACGACCGGCGGCGCCCGCGGGCGCCTGGAGCCCGGGGCCGACGTGTCCTGGGACTTCGCGGACTTCCCCGGCCGCTTCCCCGTCACCGTCGTCGAGGCGGACGCGCCGCGCCGCATCGTCATCCGGTGGGAGGGTGCGGACACCGCCGACGGGTCCGGCTCCACCACCACGACGTTCGAGCTGGAGCCGCTCGACGACGACACCCGCACGCTCGTCACCATCACCGAGTCGTCCTGGGCCCTCAGCCCGGGCGGCGCGAAGAACGCGTTCGGCAACTGCGAGGGCTGGACCGGCATGCTCGCCGCGCTCAAGGCGTGGGTCGAGCACGGCATCAACCTGAGGGACGGCTTCTACCGGTAGGCCCGGAGCCGCCGAACAGGCGGTTGACACCGTTATCGGGGGTGTTCGCCCGCGATAACGGTGTCAACCGCCTGTTCGGCAGGGGTCGGATGCGTCAGGCGGTGCGGCGCACCTCGTCGAGGAACTTGCGGGTGTGCTCGCGCAGCGCAGCGACGCGGCGCTCGACGATCGCCTCGCGGACGCCGGGGTCGTCGCGCCCCGCCTCGGCAAGGGTGGGACGACGGCGCACGTTGCGGGAGCAGCGGAAGTCGCCGCAGACGAGCGTGCCGATGGTGTCGCCCTTGCGGCCGGCGGCGCCGCCGCGCTTGGCGACGAAGAGCTGCACGTCACGGGTCTCGACGACGTCCTCGCACCACGCGCACATGGCGGCGCGGCGCGGGCCGGTGCGCTCGGTGGCGCGCAGGAGGACGCCGACGGGCTCGGCGTCCGGCTCGTCGTCGAGGGTCATGACGACGTACGCGGCCAGGGGCTGCTTGCGGTCGCGCCAGCCCAGGTAGTCGAGGCGGTCCCAGTCGACCTCGTCGAGGTCGGGGACGATCATGCGCTGGCGCTCGCTGCGCGTCGCGTTGACGAGGCTGTCGCGGAGCTGCTTCTCGGTCAGGGGGTTCATGAGGATCGGCTTTCGGATGAGCGGGGGTGGGCGCGACGAAGCCCCGCACCGCCCGGTCCGCCGGACCGATCAGCCTGAGAAGCGTGAACGATCAGCGGGGGACGGTGCCGGGGCAGGCGGGACTGCCCGAGCAGGCCTGGTGGCCCACCCCGCTCCCTGCGACGCCCGGCATCGCTCGCTCCTCGCTCGTGAAAGATGGTGGTCCGCTCGCGCCCCGAGGGCACGACCGGCCCTTCCATGGTGGCACGGGACCGTCGCCCGGGTCGACGTCTATTGCGTCACCCCGTCGCCGAACATGCAGTTGCGCACCTTCTGAACGCTCAGAAGGTGCGCAACTGCATGCTCGGCAGTGGTCAGAGGGCCGCGCGGACCTCGCGCGCGGCGGCGACCAGATGCGCCAGGGCCGGCTCGACCTCCGCGTACCGGCGGGTCTTGAGCCCGCAGTCCGGGTTGACCCACACGAGCGCCGGGTCGATCGCCTTGACGGCGAGCGTCAGCAGCTCGGTGACCTCGTCGGACGACGGCACACGCGGGGAGTGGATGTCGTAGACGCCCGGCCCGATGCCGCGGGAGTACCCGGCGTCGGCGAGCTCCGGCACGATCTCCATGCGGGAGCGGGCCGCCTCGACCGACGTCACGTCGGCGTCGAGGCCGTCGATCGCGCCGATGACCTCGCCGAACTCCGAGTAGCACAGGTGGGTGTGGATCTGCGTGGCGGCGTCCACCCCCGACGTCGCGAGCCGGAACGACCCGACCGACCAGTCGAGGTAGGCGGGCTGGTCGGCGCGGCGCAGCGGCAGCAGCTCGCGCAGCGCGGGCTCGTCCACCTGCACGATGCCGATGCCCGCGGCCTCCAGGTCCGCGATCTCGTCGCGCAGGGCCAGGCCCACCTGGTTGGCGGTGTCGCCGAGCGGCTGGTCGTCGCGGACGAACGACCACGCGAGGATCGTCACCGGGCCGGTGAGCATGCCCTTGACCGGCTTGTCGGTGAGCGACGCCGTGTACGCGGACCACTCGACCGTGATCGGCGCCGGGCGCTGCACGTCGCCCCAGAGGATCGGCGGGCGCACGCAGCGCGACCCGTACGACTGCACCCAGCCGTTCGCCGTCACCGCGAAGCCGTCGAGCTGCTCGGCGAAGTACTGCACCATGTCGTTGCGCTCGGGCTCGCCGTGCACCAGCACGTCGAGGCCCAGCTCCTCCTGCAGCGCCACGACGCGCCCGATCTCCTCGCGCATCGCGGTGGAGTAGTCGGCGTCGGCGAGCTCGCCCTTCGTCCACGCGGCCCGGGCCTTGCGGATCTCCGGGGTCTGCGGGAACGAGCCGATCGTCGTCGTGGGCAGCGGGGGCAGGTTCAGGCGCGCGGCCTGCGCGGCCGCGCGCTCCGCGTACGGGCCGCGGGCGAAGTCGGCGTCGGTGAGGGCCGCGGCCCGGTCGCGCACCGCGGGCACGACGACGCCCGCCGCCGTCGCGCGGGAGGCCACGGCCGCGGACGACGCGGCGAGCGCGTCCGCGACGGCGCCACGGCCGTCCGCGAGGGCGCGGGCCAGGGTCGCGACCTCGCCCACCTTCTGGTCGGCGAACGCGAGCCAGTCGCGCAGGCGCGGGTCGAGCGTGGTGCCCGCCGCCTGCTGGTCGAACACCTCGTCCTCGACGTCGTGCGGCACGTGCAGCAGCGACGTCGACGTGCCGACGGCGAGGGCCCCGGCGCCGAGGCCCCGCAGCGACTCGACGACGTCGAGCTTGGCGGCCAGGTCGGCGCGCCAGACGTTGTGCCCGTCGATCACGCCCGCGACGAGCGTCTTGCCCTCGAGGCCCGGGACCGCGCCGTCGAGACTGCCGGCGGGCACGGCACCCTTGACCAGGTCGATCGCGATCGCGTCGACGTCGGTCGCGGCGAGGAGCGCGAGGGCGTCCTCGTGCAGGCCGCCGAACGGCGCGGTCACGAGGATGGCCGGCCGCTCGCCCGCGGAGTCCTCAGAGGCGGTGTCGTCGTCGGTCTCCCTCGCGAGGCCGGTCGCCAGGGTGCGGTACGCCGAGGCGATCGCCGCGTGCAGGCGCTCGGCGGGCACGTCGAGGGAGTCGGTGACGAGCGCGGGCTCGTCGAGCTGCACCCACGGCACGCCGACGGCGGCCAGCGCGCGCAGCAGGTCGGCGTACGCGGCGACGACGTCGTCGAGCCGGTCGAGCGGGTGGAAGCCCTCGCCCGCCTCGTCGGCCGCCTTCGACAGGGCGAGGAACGTCACGGGGCCCACGAGCACCGGGCGCGTCGTGACGCCGGCCTCCTTGGCCTCGGCGTACTCGCGCACGATGCGGTGGTCGGCGAACGAGACCGGCGTCGTCTCGCTGATCTCCGGCACGAGGTAGTGGTAGTTGGTGTCGAACCACTTGGTCATCTCGAGCGGGGCGTCCTCGCCGCGGCCGCGGGCCACGGTGAAGTACCCGTCGAGCTCGAGCGAGCCGTCCTCGTCGTCGAGCAGGTCGCGGAACCGCGCGGGGACGGCGCCCAGCAGCGCGACGACGTCGAGCACCTGGTCGTAATAGGAGAACGACCCGGGCACGGAGCCGTCGTCGGGGTTCAGGCCGAGGTCGACGAGGCGGCGTGCCGTCTCGCGGCGCAGCGTGCCTGCCGCGACCTCCAGGTCGACGGCGTCGGTGCGCCCGGCCCAGAAGGACTCGACGGCCTTCTTGAGCTCGCGGCGCCGCCCGATGCGCGGGTAGCCGAGGATCGTGCCGCCCGGGAAGGCGGCGGGGGTGGGGCTGGTCGGTGTGGTGGACATGAGCACTCCAGAGTTCGGGCGCCCGTCAGACGACGGGAGCCTGGGTCGGGATGCTCGGTACCCACGGCCTTCTGGCCAGGTCCGCGCCGTCCGACGTGGCGTCGGAGGGCGCCGGTCCGCCGAGGTGGACACCCTCGAGCAGGTCCAGAGCGGGACGGTACTTGTTGAACGTGTACACGTGGATGCCGGGGGCGCCCGCGTCGAGCACGCGCTGGGCGAGCTCCACGGCGCGCGCGGTCCCGTAGGCGTGCTGGGCCTCCGGGTCCCCCGCGGCGTCGAGCGCGTCCAGCAGCTGCCGGGGCGCGCGGACGCCGGTGAGCTCCTCGACGCGACGGAGCCGGCGCGGCTCGGTCGTGGGCAGCTGCCCGGCGAGGATCGGGATCGTCACCCCGGCCGCGCGGGCCTCGGCGACGAAGTCGGTGTAGGAGTCGGCCTCGTAGAACAGCTGCGTGATGGCGAAGCCCGCCCCCGCCTCCTGCTTCTCCTTGAGGCGCCGGACCTCCTGGGCCCGGGTGGTGCCCGCCTGCACGTTGCCGTCGACGAACGTCGCGACGGCGATCGTCATCGGGCGGGCGGCGCCGCGCAGGGCGGCCCCGGGGTCGGTCGCGCAGCGCCGGGCCTCGACCTCGCGCAGCAGGTGCACGAGCTCGATCGACGACGCGACGCCGTCGGCGGGCGGCGCCCAGTCCGGCTGGTCCTTCGGCGGGTCGCCGCGCAGGGCCAGGAACGCGCGGGTGCCGGCGTCGAGGAAGTCGTCGATGACGGCGGAGACGTCCTCGCGGTGCGCGCCCACGCAGGTCAGGTGCGCCACGGGCAGGACGGGTGTGCCCTCGAGCAGGGTCGCGACGACCTGGCGGGCGGTCGCCCGGTCACCGCCGCCCGCGCCGTACGTCACGGACACGAAGTCCGGGCGCGCGGCCACGAGCCGGCGCGCCGTCTCCCAGAACTTGGGGGCGGCGTCCGGCCGGCGCGGCGGCATGAGCTCGAACGAGACCGTCGGGCGTGCCGGCAGCACCGGGGTGGGCGAAAGGGATGCCTCTGCGACCATGCGTCACTCCATCGATCCTGGCGTGAGCACCTTCGTCCTCGGGAGGCTTCCGTCGGAGAACGGGTTGCTGCGGCGTCGTCGAGCCAGGACTCTCGGCCGCTCTGGATGGCTTGTCACGCGATCGTACGCAGCATCCGCGATACGAGCGAGGATGAGACCGCCTGGTGAGACGATCGCTGATGCGGATCGGGCGGGAACGCCCTGCTCAGGGCACCAGCACGACCTTGCCGCCCGCGCGTCCGGTCTCGACGAGCTCGTGCGCCCGCGGCGCGTCGGCCAGCGGCAGCACGGCGCCGACGGTGGTCGTCAGCTCGCCGCGGGCCAGGGCGTCGACGGCCTCGGCGAGCTCGCCGGCGTCGCGCTCGGACCGCCAGCTGGCCTGGACCCCGAGGTCCGCCGCGGCGTCGTCGGCGATGGTGACGATCCGGTCGGTGCCGCCGCGCAGGGCGATCGAGTCGGGCAGCACGCCCGCGCCGGTGGCGTCGAGGACGGCGTCCACGCCGTCGGGGGCGAGGGCGCGCACCCGCTCCACGAGCCCCGCGCCGTAGGTGGTGGGCGTCGCGCCGAGTGCGGCGACCCGGTCCTGGTTGCGCTGCGACGCCGTGCCGATCACGCGGGCGCCGCGGCGCACGGCGAGCTGGACGGCCAGCTCGCCCACCGACCCGGACGCCCCGTGCACGAGCAGCGTCTCGCCGGACCGGACGTCGAGGAGGCGCAGCACGCGGGTCGCGGTCTCCGCCGCGACGGGCAGCGTCACCGCGTCGGCCGCGGCGAGCCCGTCGGGCACCCGCGCGAAGACCGAGGTGAGGGCGAGCTCGGCATACCCGCCGCCGACGGCGAACCCGACCACGCGGTCGCCGGGCGCGACGCCGGTCGCGCCGTCCCCGCCGGGCGGGCCGACCTGGTCGACGACCCCCGCCACCTCCAGACCGGGCACGACGGCCGACGTCGGCGCCGGGGCGCCGGTCGCCCCGGCGCCGGACTTCACGTCCCAGCCGTTGACGGCGGCGGCCTCGACGCGCACGCGCACCTGGCCGGGCCCGGCCTGAGGGTCGGGGACGGCGGCGAGGTGCAGCACCTCCGGCCCGCCGTGGGACTCGTAGACGATCGCGCGCACGCGCCCATCCTGGCGCGGCGGGCGCCGTCGTGCCCGCCCGCTCAGCACCGTTCAGCAGCAGCGCGAGCCCGGGTTGCGGTCCTGGGCCGCGTAGTGCTCCCGCCAGAACTCGCGCTCGCCCATCGGCTCCCGGTCCGGGTGGGCGGACCGCTCGTGCGCCACGTACGTCGCGTAGGCGCCCTCGCCCATCACCTGCCGCACGTACCAGCGCAGGTTCGACCACCCCGCCGACGCCGCCCGGGCGAGTGCCCGGGCGGCGTCGCGCGCGGTGGCGCCGACGGTGCGGGCGTCAGTGGTGCCCGGCACCGCTGGTCTCCCGCAGGCCGGCGTCGGCCCACTCCTTCTCGATCCGCTTCTCCTCGGCCGTCGCGAAGAGGTTCGCCGGGGCGAACCGCCGGGACGCGACGGGCGCGTCCTCATGGTTCTCGCCGCCGCCGTCGCGGAACGCCTTGATCGTCACGACCACCGACGCCGCGATCACGATGATCGACAGCACCACGAACACGATCGACAGGGTGCCCTGCACGAAGGTGTTGCGGACCACGGCCTCCATCGCGGCGACGTCGGGCGCGGTGCCGAACGACGTCTCCCCGGCGGCGAGCGCGTCCTGGAACGCCCGGTGCTGCGCCCAGTACCCGACCTGGGGCACGTCCGAGAAGATCTTCTCGAACGACGCCCAGATCGTGATGAGCGCCGTGAAGGCGAGCGGCACGGCCACGATCCACAGCCAGGCCCAGTAGGCGCGGCCGCGCTTGGCGACGATCGCGAGCACGACGGCGAGCGCGATCGCGGCCAGCAGCTGGTTCGCGATGCCGAACAGCGGGAAGAACGTGTTGATGCCGCCGAGCGGGTCGGTGACGCCCAGGTAGAGGATCGTGCCCCAGCCCGCGACCATGATCGCGGTGCAGATCCACACCCCTGGTCGCCAGCTCACGTCCTTGAACCTCGGTGCCACGTTGCCGATGGTGTCCTGCAGCATGAAGCGGGCCACGCGGGTGCCGGCGTCGACGGCGGTGAGGATGAACAGCGCCTCGAACATGATCGCGAAGTGGTACCAGAAGCCCATCATCGCGGTGCCGCCGACGAGCTGGTGCATGATCGTCGCGAGGCCGAGCGCGAGCGTCGGCGCGCCGCCGGTGCGGGACACGATCGACGGCTCGCCCACCTGGCCGGCCAGGGTGCTGAGGGTGTCGGGCGTGAGGTTGACGCCGGCGAGGCCGAGCGAGTTCACGAACGCGACCGCGCCCTCGATGGTGCCGCCCGTGGCGGCCGCCGAGGAGTTCATCGCGAAGTACACGCCGCGGTCGATCGAGATCGCGGCGACCAGCGCCATGATCGCGACGAACGACTCCATGAGCATGCCGCCGTAGCCGATGAAGCGCGTCTGGCGCTCCTTCTCCACGAGCTTCGGCGTCGTGCCCGACGAGATGAGCGCGTGGAACCCGGACAGGGCGCCGCACGCGATCGTCACGAACAGGAAGGGCCACAGGCTGCCGGAGACCACCGGGCCGGTCTCGCCGCTCGCGAACTCGCTGATCGCGGGCACGTTGATCTCGGGCCGCACGATGACGACGGCGCCGGCGAGCACCACGATGACGCCCACCTTCATGAAGGTGGACAGGTAGTCGCGCGGGGCGAGCAGCAACCACACGGGCAGGACGGCGGCCACGAAGCCGTAGACGATGATGCCGACGGCGATCGTGGTGCGGTCGAGGGTGAACACGTCGGCGCCCCACGCGGTGTCGGCGACCATGCCGCCGCCGATGATCGCGGCGAGCAGCAGCACGAAGCCGATGAGGGAGACCTCGGTGATCTTGCCCGGGCGCAGGTACCGCAGGTAGACGCCCATGAACAGCGCGATCGGGATCGTCATGGAGACGCTGAACACGCCCCAGGGGCTCTCGCCGAGGGCGTTGACGACCACGAGGGCGAGGATCGCCACGATGATGATCATGATGAGCAGGGACGCGACGATCGCGGCGACGCCGCCGATCCGCCCGAGCTCCTCGCGCGCCATCTGGCCGATGGTGCGCCCGCCGCGGCGCATGGAGAAGAACAGCACCGTGTAGTCCTGCACGGCGCCCGCGAGCACCACGCCGACGATGATCCAGATGGTGCCGGGCAGGTACCCCATCTGCGCGGCGAGGACCGGGCCCACCAGCGGGCCGGCGCCGGCGATGGCGGCGAAGTGGTGGCCGAACAGCACGCGGCGGTCGGTGGGGACGAAGTCCTTGCCGTCCTCCTGCGTCTCGGCGGGGGTGGCGCGGCGGTCGTCGGGGCGCGTGATGTACCGCTCGATGACCTTCGAGTAGAAGCGGTACCCGATGAGGTACGTGCACACCGAGGCGAAGACGAACCAGATCGCGTTGATGGTCTCGCCGCGCACCAGCGCGATCATGACCCACGCGACGCCGCCGAGGAGCGCGATCGCGGCCCAGAGTGCGATCTTCGCGGGCGTCCAGCGGGGCTTGAGGTCCTCGGCCGGGACGGCCGTCGGGGGGAGCGAGGGGTCGGGAACGATCTCGTCCGTCGCCGTGGTGGCTCCGGGATCTGCTGACAAGGTGAGCCTCCAAGGCGTCGCGTCGTCGGGACCCGACACAGGATAGGGGGTGAAGAAAGGGTGACGGAACGCCCGGAACCTGGACGGCGTGCTGACGGCCGTGGTAACCGGCTCTGGGCCCGCGGTGGAGCACTCGACGCCGTAGCCTGACGTGCATGGACACCGAAGAGCGCCTCGCCGTCTTCCTCGACTACGAGAACCTGGCGCTCGGCGCCCGCGACCACCTGGGCGGCATGCAGTTCGACTTCAAGCCCATCGCGGACGCGCTCGCCGTGCGGGGGCGCGTGGTCGTGCGCCGCGCGTACGCCGACTGGTCGTACTTCGACGAGGACCGGCGGATGCTCACCCGCCACCAGGTCGAGCTCATCGAGATGACGCAGCGCATGGGCGCGTCCCGCAAGAACGCCGCCGACATCAAGATGGTGGTCGACGCGATCGAGATGGCGTTCGAGCGCGAGTACATCACCACGTTCGTGATGTGCACCGGCGACTCCGACTTCTCCCCGCTGGTCCACAAGCTGCGCGAGCTCGACAAGAAGGTCATCGGCGTCGGCGTGGAGAACTCCACGTCCCGCCTGCTGCCGCCGGCCTGCGACGAGTTCCTCTTCTACGACCGCCTCGAGGGCGTCGACGTGCCCGACGAGTCCGAGGCCCCCGCCCCCAAGCGGTCCGGCCGCGGCGGCAAGGGCACCGGCCGGTCCGGCGGTGGCCGCGGGGGGAGGGCCAAGGCCCCCGCCCCGGTCGAGGCCCCCGCAGAGGCGACGGAGTCCGCCGCTCCCGCCGAGGAGCCCGCGCCCGCGACGTCCGGCGCGACGTCGGGGACCCGCCGCCGCAAGAAGGCGCCCGCGGCCGAGCCCGCCGTCGAGCCCGCGGCAGAGCCCGTCGAGTCCGTGGTCGAGACGGACCTCGAGCAGGAGGACGCGGCGCCCGCCGGAGAGGACGCGACGATGGAGGTCAAGGTCGCGCAGACCCTCGCCGACCTCCAGGCCTCGACCAGCGGCTCGGTCACGGCGTCGATGCTCAAGCGCACGATGGTGCGCAAGGACCCCACGTTCAGCGAGTCGGACTACGGCTTCCGCACGTTCGGCGAGTTCCTGCGCTTCCTCGCCGACCGCGGCTTCGTGGTGCTCTCGCCCGGCCCGTCGACGGGCGACCCCGAGGTGGAGCTGCCCGCGCAGCAGGACACCGAGGGCGCGTTCGACCTGCTGCGCCAGGTGGTGCGCGACGCCGGCGGCAGCGCGCCGCTGTCCGGGCTGAAGAACGAGGTGCGCAAGCGCCGCCCCGACTTCTCCGAGAAGGCGCTCGGCTACCGCGGGTTCCTGCAGTTCGCGAAGGGCGCCGCGGCAGCCGGCGCCGTCGCCCTCGCGTGGGACGACGACGCCGACGACTACCTGCTCACCGCGAGCTGAGTGCCCACGGGGGCGCGCTCAGCGCCCGACGAACGCGAGCAGCGCCGCGTTGACCTCGTCCGCGTGCGTCCACAGCAGGCCGTGGGGAGCGTCCTCGACCTCGACGTACTCGGCGTCCGGCACGGCGGCGTGGAAGCGCCGGCCCGAGGCGTCGATCGGCAGGATGTTGTCCTTCGTGCCGTGCAGGATCAGCGTGGGCAGGCCCGCGGCGCGGACCGCCTCGACGTCGGGCCGGAAGTCCTCGATCCACGTGGGGACGACGGCGTAGGCAGCGACGGGCGCGGAGCCGACGGCCGTGCTCCAGTTCGCCCGCACGACCTCCTCGGAGATCCGCGTGCCCAGGTTCTCGTCGAGGTTGTAGAAGTCCTTGTAGAACTGCGTGAACCAGGCATAGCGGTCGCCGCGGGCCGCGTCGACGATGCCGTCGAAGACGGCCTGCGGCACGCCCTCGGGGTTGTCGTCGCGCTGCACGAGGAACGGCTCGAGCGAGGCGAGGAAGGCGAGCTTGGCGACGCGCTCGTGGCCGTGGTTGCGCACGTACCGGGCAAGCTCGCCGGTGCCCATCGAGAAACCGACGAGGATGACGTCCCGCAGGTCGAGCGTCGTCAGGACGGTGTCGAGGTCCTTCGCGAACGTGTCGTAGTCGTACCCCGAGCCGACCTTGCTGGACGCGCCGAAACCGCGGCGGTCGTAGGTGATCACGCGGTACCCGGCGGCGAGGAGCTCGCGGGTCTGCAGCTCCCAGCTGTGCCCGTCGAGTGGGTACCCGTGCACGAGGACGACCGGCTGCCCCGAGCCCTGGTCCTCGTAGTAGAGCTCCACGGCCGTGCTGTTCTCCTGACCGACGGTGATGTGGCCCATGGTCGTGCTCCTTCCGAAGGAGGGGAGAACGATCGTTCTCCCGCTGTTCGCTACAGTAGAGAACGATGGTTCTCCCCGCAAGGGGAGGGACGGCGACGAGAGGGTGAACGATGCTCGACGAGCAGGCAGCGCGGGAGTCCGTGGTCGCCGCCGCCGACCGGCTGTTCTACGCGCGCGGCGTGCAGGCCGTGGGCATGGACGCCGTCCGCGCCGAGGCGGGCGTGTCGCTCAAGCGGATCTACGGGCTCTTCCAGTCGAAGGAGGACCTGGTGGTCGCCGTCCTCGCGCTCCGGACGCGGCAGTGGACGGAGGGCGTGGAGCGCGCGGCCGCCGGTGCGGCCACGCCGCGCGACCGGATCCTCAGCGTCTTCGACTTCCTCGACGCGTGGTTCCGGGAGGACGGGTTCCGGGGGTGCGCGTTCATCAACTCGTTCGGCGAGCTCGGCGCGACGTCGCCCCGCATCGCGGAGGCCGTGCGCGGGCACAAGGAGGCCTTCCGGGAGCACGTGCTGGCCCTCGTGCGCGAGGCAGGCCTGCCCGACGCCGTCGCCCTGCAGGTCGTGCTCCTCGCCGAGGGCGCGCAGACCACCGCCGCCATCACGCACGACGCCGACGTGGCGCGCGAGGCACGCCGCGCCGCCGCGTCGCTGCTCGCAGCCTCGGCGGCGTGAACGCCCTGATCGCACGCCCGCGGGAGCTGCTTCGGCGAACCCCGCCGGAGCAGGGGGCACAATGGTGCGGTGACCTACCGGTTCCTGCGCCTCGTCCTGTCGCTCCTGGTGTACGTGCTGCTGCGCCCCCAGGTGACCGGGCTGCACAACATCCCGCGGCGTGGACCGGTGATCCTCGCGAGCAACCACCTGTCGTTCATCGACTCGATCATCATCCCGCTCGTCGTGCCCCGGCACGTCACCTTCATCGCGAAGGCGGAGTACTGGACGGGCCGCGGCATCAAGGGCCGCCTCTCCCGCTGGTTCTTCACCACGATGGGCCACATCCCCGTCGACCGCGAGGACCCGCGCGCCGGGCAGCGGTCGCTCGACGACGCCCTCGTCGTGCTCAAGCGCGGCGGCGCCTTCGGCATCTACCCGGAGGGCACCCGCTCCCGCGACGGCAAGCTGCACCAGGGCCACACCGGCGTGGCATGGCTGGCGCTCGCGGGCTCTGCGCCCGTCGTCCCGGTGGCGCTGCGCGGCACGGACAAGGTGCAGCCCGTCGGCAAGCGGCTGCCGCGCCCGACGCGCGGCATCCAGGTGCACTTCGGCGCCCCGATCGACCCGTCGCGCCAGCTCACCGCCGGTGGTCGCCCGGCCCAGGTGCGTCGTGAGCTGACCGACCACGTCATGTCGTCCATCCACAAGATGAGCGGCCAGGAGCTCGCCGCGTGACCTCCCCCTCGCCGCACGGCGAGGAGGTGCAGCGCCTCTTCGACACGGTCCCCGGCTACTACGACCGGATGAACCGCCTCATGACGCTGGGGCGGCACGCGGCCTGGTGCCGCGACGTCGCACGCCGGGCGCAGCTGCCCGCGGGCGGGTCGCTGCTCGACATCGCCACCGGCACCGGCGTCATCGCCCTCGAGGCCGCGCGCCAGTACCCGGGCGCCACGATCCACGGCGTCGACTTCTCCGAGGGGATGCTGGAGGGCGCGCGTGCCAAGACCGGCGCCGACGCCGTGACCTGGCAGTTCGCCGACGCGAACGCCCTGCCCTACGACGACGCGTCGTTCGACGCCGTCACGCACGGCTACCTGCTGCGCAACGTCGAGGACGCCGAGCGCGTGCTCGCCGAGCAGCTGCGCGTCCTCAAGCCGGGCGGCCGCCTCGCGCTGCTGGAGACGTGCCCCCCGCGCGGGCTGCTGAAGTACCCGGTGGCGCTCGGCGTGAAGGTCGTGATCCCGCTGCTGGGGCAGCTCGTGGCGCGCGACAAGAAGTCGTACACCTACCTCGAGGAGACCACCCTCGGGTTCATGTCCCCCGAGCAGGTCGCGTCGATCCTCTGGCGCCTCGGGTTCGACGACGTCACCTGGCGCCGCCGGTTCCTCGGCACCCACATGATTGTGAGCGCCCGCAAGCCCGTCTGACGGTGGTGACGTAGTCCCCGTTGATGGTTACTCCCACGGAAGCATCATCAGGTACTACGTCGCAGGAGACCCCCCTGGCGGGGGAGGCGCCCGGCCGGCCCGGTGGGCAGACTGGCGGGCATGACGGCGACGGCGGGGAGCAGGCGGCGCACGCTGCGCTGGGCGCTGTCGCCGTTGACCAGCGCGTCGACCGTCCGCGCGGGGGTGTACCTCGTCATCGGCGGCGTGCTGGCGGGGGCGTACTTCGTGCTCGCCGCGGGGTTCGTGCAGATGTTCGCGGACCCGGCGACGCCGCGGGTCGCCGTCGGCGTGCTGGCGCTGGTCACCGCGGTCATCGTCGGCTCGCCGCCGTTCCTGGCGCCCGTGCGGGCCCTGGAGATCGCGGCCGTGCGCACGTTCCTCGACGTCGACGCGCGCACCCTCCCCGACCCGGTCGGCGCGCCCACGGTCGCCACGCGCTGGCGCGGCGCCGCCTGGTTCGCGCTGCACCTCGCGCTCGGCGCACTGGTCACGCTGGGGTTGCTGATCGCCGTGCCGCTGGCGACGCAGCTCGTGCTGTCGGCGTTCGGCGTCGAGCGGGCGTTCCTCGTGCAGATGGGGTCGGCGCTCGCCCGCAACACCGCCGGCTGGCTGGCGCTCGCCGTGCTGGCGCTGCTCGCGCTCCCGTACGGCACGGCGCTCGCACGGCGCGTGCTGCGGCAGTCGGCCGAGCCCCTGCTGGGCCCGGACCAGACGGCGCGGATCGCGGAGCTCGAGGCGCACGCCGACCGGCTCGCCGAGCGGGGCCGCCTCGCCCGCGAGCTGCACGACTCCGTGGGCCACGCCCTGACGGTGACGACCCTGCAGGCCGCGGCGGCCGCCCGCCAGGTCGGGACCGACCCGGAGGCCGCCCGCCGGTCGCTGGCGGCGATCGAGGACGCCGGCCGGTCCGCGATGGCCGACCTCGACCACGTGCTCGGGCTGCTGCGTGCGGGCGACGACGCGGGGGCGGCGTCTGCGCGGCGCGCCCCCGCCCGGTCGCTGGACGACCTGCCCGCCCTCGTCGACGACGCACGGCGCGCCGGGACGGCCGTGCGGCTCGACCTCGACCCCGGCACCGCCGGGTCGCTCCCGCGCGCGACGTCGCACGAGGCCTACCGCGTGGTGCAGGAGGCGCTCACCAACGCCGTCCGGCACGCCCCCGGTCGCCCCGTGACCGTGCGGGTGTCCGTCGACGACGGCGCCCTCGACGTCGCGGTGACGAACCCGCTGCCCGCCGCGCCGTCGCGCGCCACACCGGCGCACCGCGGGGGCCGCGGGCTGCACGGCATGGCCGAGCGCGTCCGCCTGCTGCGGGGCGAGCTCGACGCCGGCCCGCGTAGCGGCGCGTGGGTCGTGCGGGCACGGTTCCCGCTCGGGTGAACGGGTTCCCCGGGCGACGCCGGACCGGACGTGCGGCAGGATCGTGCGGGTGACCCCGCCCGAGAACGTCGAGGCCGTCGTCCGTGTCGTCCTCGTCGACGACGAGCCGCTGGTGCGCGCGGGCCTGCGCGTCATCCTCGACGCGGAGCCGGACCTGGAGGTCGTCGGGGAGGCGGGCGACGGGTCCGAGGTGCCGCAGGTCGTGGCCCGGACCCGGCCGGACGTCGTGCTCATGGACGTGCGGATGCCGAAGGTGGACGGGATCGCGGCCACTCGCGCCGTCGTCGCGTCCGCGCGGCCCGACGCCCCCGCGCCGCGCGTGCTGGTGCTGACGACGTTCGAGAACGACGACCACGTGCTCGACGCTCTGCACTCCGGCGCCCAGGGCTTCCTGCTGAAGCGGGCCCGCCCCGAGGAGCTGGTGCACGCGGTGCGCGTCGTGGCGCGGGGGGACTCGCTGCTGTTCCCGGACGCCGTCCGGCGCCTGGTCGCCGCGCACGGCCCCGACACGTCGCAGGGCGACCGGCTGCGCTCCGTCGGCCTCACCGATCGCGAGGCGGAGGTGCTGCGGCTGGTCGCCGCGGGCATGTCCAACGCCGAGATCGCCCGCGAGCTGTACCTCGGCGTGGAGACGGTGCGCACGCACGTCGGCAACGTGCTCGCCAAGCTCCGGGTACGCGACCGCACCCAGGCCGTCGTCCGCGCCTACGAGTCGGGGTTCGTGCCGCTGGCTCGGCCCTGAGGCCCGAGCCCCCAGGGCCGGGGCAGTACTCTCGCGCCGTGAAGATCACGACGCCGAGCGGCGCCACGTTCCGCGTGCACCGCCGGCTGCTGCCGTGGCGGCCACGCCTGCGCGAGGTGGACCCGACCTCGGCCTCGCCCTGGGACCTCCCTGACGCCGACGGGGAGCTGCCGGTCGTCGCCGTCATCCTGCTCGGCATCGCGATCGTGGTGCTGCTGCCCCTCATCGTGCTCCTGCTGCTGTTGCTCGGCGAGATCCTGGTGCTGCTGCTGTTGCTGCCCGCGTTCGTCCTGGCGAGGGTCGCGTTCGGCAAGCCGTGGATCGTCGAGGTGGTCAGCGGTCGCACGGTGGTCCTCGCGGAGCCCGTCGTCGGGTGGCGTGCCGCGGGGGAACGAGTCCGTGCCCTGGCCGCGGAGCTGCAGTCCCGCACCTGGGAGCCGAGCGCGTAGGACGACAGGGGCCGGACGTCCGGTGGTCTCAGCGGCCCAGGACGTCGTCGAGCCGGTCGGCGAGCTGGGTGCCGTCGGCGCCGTGCACCAGCGGCGCACCCGGCGCCGGTCGGCCGCGGGAGGCGCGCGGACGGGCGCCGTCGACCTGTCGGATGGCGATGGCCACGACCCGCCCGGGCCAGCGCGCGGACGCGCGCACATACACGTCCTCGTCGAGCTGGCCGGCGTCGCCGATCAGCAGCCATCGCACGCGGGGGAACGTGACCATGAGCCGGTCCAGGCTCTCGCCCTTGTGCCGCGGGCCGCTGCGGAACCAGCCGGTCTGCGTGGGCCCCCAGTCGGTGAGCAGCAGCGGGCCGGGCGGGAAGCCGTGCCGGTCGAGGAACCGGGCCAGCGTGCCGGCGGTGTTCCAGGCGCCGTTGGAGAGGTAGACGAACGGCGCGTCGGGGTGCTCGGCGGCGAGGCGCCGGTACAGCTCGGGCATCCCGGGCACGGGGCGGCGGGCGCTCGCCCGCGTGACGAACGTGTTCCACGCCGCGACGAACGGCCGCGGGACGGCGGTGACCATCGCCGTGTCGTCGATGTCGCTCACGACGCCGAACGCCGCGTCGTCGCCGACCACGACGACGGGGGCGACGGTCGGCGCGGTGGCGGCCCCGGCGCGGAGGGCGGTGACGGTCGCGTCGTGCCGGCCGGCCGGCAGGGGAGCGTCGTCGGGCAGGGGCACCTCGACGTCCACGTACCCGGCGCGGTCGGTGACCACGTCGACGAGGGTGTCACCCACGGCCACGCGCATCGGCTCGCCCGGCGCCGGCAGCGTGAGGTAGCTCCGCAGCGGGCGCCGGTCGGCGTGCTGCACCGAGGACAGCGGGCCTCGCGCGCGCGACGGCGGCACCAGCAGCACGCGTGCCAGCACCCGGACGTCGTGCGGCGTGCCGTACCCCGTGTAGGCGAGCACGCGCGGCACCCAGCCGCGACGGCGCAGGAACGCCCCCGCCACGGAGCACCACCAGTCCTCGACCAGCGCCGCGACGTGGGGTCGCTGCGTGGGTCGGGGGGCGGGAGGCTGCGTGGCGGGGGCGTGCGGGCCGGGCATGCCCCGATCGTCCCTGCTCGGCGGGGGTGCCGCGCGGCGGGCGCGCGGCACCCCCGGTCACCGCGGGGTCACTGCGCCTTGACGGTGTCCTGCACGTACGCGAACCACTGCTCCACGAACTGGTCCTCGGTGAGCTTGCCGTACTGCATCTCCTCGGAGAGACGGGCCATTTCGGCCTCGATCTCGCCATAGCCCTCGACCGGCACCGGCGCGGGCTCGGTGACGTCGTCGGCGTTGGCGTCCTCGTAGCCGATGAGGCGGGAGTCGGGAGAGCCGTCCTCCAGCTTCATCGCGTCCTTCTGGGCGTCCGTCGCCGGCACCCCCTTGGAGGTGCCGAAGATCTCGCCGACCTGCGGGTCGTTGGTCATGAAGTCGATGAACGCGGCCGCCGCGTCCGGGTGCGAGGAGCTGGCCGACGCCGAGAGCATGACGCCGGAATGCCAGTACATCTTCTTGCCGTCGTCACCCGTGGGGATGGGCATGAGGTCGAGGTCGTCGCTGCCGAGCTCGGCCACGTAGTTGGGCATCAGCGTGTCCCAGTTGGCCTCGGCCACGACCTCGCTCGAGTTCAGGCCGGTCTTGGGCTCGAGCTGCGCCGCGCGCTGCGGGGGGAAGAACGCCTTGGACTCGCGCAGCGGTGCCCACAGGTCGGCCCAGGCCTGCACGTCCTCCTGGGTGAAGGCGATCTGGCCGTCGTCGGTGAACGGGGCCTTGCCCTGCTGCACCAGCCACTGCTGGAACCACGGGCTGTTTCCCGTCATGTCGCCGATGGGGTACACCTGCGGGTCGTGCTTCGCGCCGGCCTCGGCGACGTCACCGAACCAGGCGACCAGGTCGTCCCAGGTGTAGCCCTCGGCCGGGGGCTCCATGCCGAGCTCCTTGAGGAGCTTGGCGTTGTAGATGATCGACTGGGTGTTGAGGCTGACCGGGACGGCGTACGTCGTGCCCTCGATCTGGCCCGACGCGAGCGCGGTGTCGTCGACGCCGTCGACGTCGAGGTTGACGCCCACCTGGCCGTCCAGCTCGGCGAGCTGCCCCGTGGCGCCGTACTGCCGCACGTAGCCCGCGTCCATCTGGACGACGTCGGGCAGGGCGCTGCCCGCGGCCTCGGTGGAGCGCGCCGTCCAGTAGTCGTCCCAGGACTGGAACTGCGTCTGGACGGTGATGTTCGGGTACTTCTCCTCGAAGGCGTCGATCGCCTTCTCGTATCGCGCGGCGCGGTCGTCGTTGCCCCACCAGGCGAACGAGAGCGTGATGTCCTCGTCCGTGGAGACCTTGGCGGCCGGGCCGGCGTCGGCGCCGCCGTTGCCGCAGGCGGTGGTCAGGCCGACAGTGACGGCGATGGCGGCGACCGCGCCGGAGAGTCGTGCGAGCTTCATGGTGGTTCCTCCGTCCCGCAGCTCTGCGGGGTCGGGCCTCGGCGGTCGTGCCCGCCGCGGGCTGGTCGGTGGTGGTGGGTCGTGCGAGAACGCGGCGGGTGTCAGCCCTTGAGGCCTTGGGTGGCGACGCCGTCGACGATGTAGCGCTGGAAGAGGATGAAGAAGAGCATCACGGGCAGCAGGGCGAGGACGGCCATGGCCATCTGGGCGCCGTAGTCGGACACGGAGGTTTGGTCGACGTAGAGGCGTAGCGCGATGGGCAGGGGGTAGAGGTCGGGCTTCTTGAGGTAGAGCAGGGGGCCGAGGAAGTCGTTCCAGGACCAGATGAACGCGAAGATCGAGCTGGTGATGATCGCGGGTCGCATCAGGGGCAGCATGATGGAGCCGAAGATGCGTGCGTGGCCGGCGCCGTCGATGCGGGCGGCTTCGTCGAGCTCTCGGGGGAGGTTGCGCATGAACTGGACCATGAGGAAGACGAAGAACGCTTCGCCGGCGAGGAACTTCGGCGCCAGCAGGGGGATGAAGGTGTTCACCATGCCGAGCTCGTTGAACATGATGTATTGCGGGATGATCACGACGTGGAACGGCAGCAGCAGGGTGCCGATCATGATCGCGAAGAAGATGCCCCGGCCGGGGAAGTCGATCCGGGCGAACGCGTAGGCCGCGACGGTGGAGGACAGGATCACCCCGACCACCGAGGCCACGGCGAGGATCATGGAGTTGCCGAAGAAGGTCCAGAACCCGACCCCGCCGATGCCGGACAACGCGGTCGCGAAGTTGCCCAGCGACAGATGGTCCGACCAGAGGCTGATGTTCCCGATGATCTCGTTCGACGGCTTGAACGAGGACATCAGCATCCACGCCGCCGGGTACAGCACGACCACGGTGCAGATGATCATGAACGCGTGGAACCCGACCGACCGCACACCCTTACGACGGCGCGCGGCCTGGCGCAGGGACGTGTCGATCGGGCCGGCCGGGCGGGACGACCCGCCCCCGGTAGCGATTCCTGTGGCGGCCGCCTGGTTCGACAGCGGCGGCGTCGTGATGTGCGCGCTCATCGGTTGTCTCCGGAGTAGTGGACCCAGGCGTTCGAGGTCTTGAACAAGATCGCGGTGATCACACCGACCACGACGACCAGGACCCAGGCCATGGCCGAGGCGTACCCCATGTCGAACTGGGCGAAGCCCTTGATGTACAGGTACAGCGTGTAGAACAACGTGGAGTCCGCGGGACCGCCGGTACCGCCGGAGATGATGAACGCGGACCCGAAGACCTGGAACGCGCCGATGGTCTCCAGCAGCAGGTTGAAGAACAGCACCGGGGACAGCATCGGGATCGTGATCCGCCAGAACTTCCTGACCGGGCCCGCACCATCAACGCTCGCGGCCTCGTACAGCTCGGCCGGGATCTGCTTCAGGCCCGCGAGGAAGATGACCATCGGGGCGCCGAACGTCCACACCGCGAGCAGCACGAACATCGGCATCGTCTTGGACGGGTCACCCACCCAGCCCCCGGCCGGCAGCCCGAACAGCTGCTGGATCCGGTCCACGATGCCGTCATCGATGAACATCGCCTTCCACACGATCGCGATCGACACCGAAGCACCGATCAACGACGGGGCGTAGAAGATCGACCGATACGCCCCCTGACCCCGGTGCTTCATGTTCAACACCATCGCGACCAACAACGCCGCGGCGAGCTTGATCGGCGTCCCCACCAGCACATAGATCGCGGTCACCTTCGCCGACGTCCAGAACCTGGGGTCCTCGAACAGCTTCGTGAAGTTCTCCAGCCCCACCCACGACGGCGGCCGGAACAAGTCATAATCCGTGAACGCGAGATACAACGACGCCACCATCGGGAACGCCGTCAACACCACAAAACCCACCAACCACGGCGACAAGAACGCGAACCCCGCACCCGCCTCGCGGCGACGCTTGGCCGCGCCTCGGGCGCGGTCCTGGCGGGGCGCGTCGGGTGTCGCCGTCATCGGCTCACCGGTCACGGTCACTGCGCATCCGATCTCTCGGGGGTCGTCCTCGACCCGTGGTGCAACGTTGCGGTCTAACGTTGGATCACGATGGACTACGGAGGCGCCGCCCGTCAAGGGGTGGCGCACGGCGCGTCGCTGCGCCGGGCGACGAGAGGTGGACGGGTGAGCGGACAGGTCGCGGCGGACGGGACGCCGACGGGGGGCGCGCGGCGCAGGCCGCCGGGGATCAAGGACGTGGCGGCCGCGGCGGGCGTGTCCTGGAAGACCGTGTCCAACGTGGTGAACGGCACCGGCCGGGTGGGCGCGGCGACGCGCGAGCGCGTCGAGGGCGTCATCGCGGAGCTCGGCTACCGCCCCAGCCTCGCGGGCCGCCAGCTGCGGCAGGGGCGCACGGGGATCCTCGCACTGGCGGTGCCGCAGATCGACTCGCCCTACTTCTCGACCCTCGCCCACGAGACCATCGAGGTCGCAGCGGCCCGCGGGTACCGGGTGCTCATCGACGAGACCCGGGGGGACGCGGACGCGGAGCGCCTCGTGGCCCGCGGCTTCGACGTGCGGCTCATCGACGGCATCGTGTTCAGCCCGCTCGACCTCAGCCTGGGCGAGGTCGACGAGCTGCGCGGCGCGACGCCGATGGTGCTGCTCGGCGAGCGGCCCTGGACGCCCGGGGCGCCGCTGACCACGGACCACGTGAGCATCGACAACGTCGCGGCCGCCCGGGAGGCCACCCGCCACCTCCTGGAGACCGGGCGTCGCCGCCTCGCGTTCCTGGGTGCCGAGCCGGGGGTGCCGGAGCGCTCGGGCGCCCCGCGCCTGCGCGGCTTCGTGGAGGAGCTGTGCGACGCCGGGCTCGAGGCCCGCCCGGACTGGCTGCTCCCCGTGCCGGACTACAGCCGCGCCGCCGGGGCGCGGGCGGTCGAGGACGTGCTCGCCCGGGTCGGCGAGATCGACGGCCTGGTGTGCGGCAACGACCTGCTCGCGCTCGGCGCCATGCACGTGCTGCGCACGAACGGCGTCCGGGTGCCGGAGGACGTCGGCGTCGTCGGGTGGGACAACACCGAGGACGGCCGGTACGCGAACCCCGGCCTGACCACCGTGGCGCCCGACGTGCGCGGCATCGCCGAGCGCGCCGTGGCGCGGCTCGTCGCGCAGGTGGAGGGTGGTGCGGGGGAGGCGGAGGACGTCGTCGCGCCGCACCGCCTGCTGGTGCGGGAGAGCTCCCGCAGGCCGGGCTGACGGCGTCGCCCGCAGACTCCCGGTGGTACAACGTTGCGCTTTTCGGGTCACGGAGGTTGAATCAGCCCCGGACCATCGACCAGCCGACCGCGACGGAGCAGCCGCCATGGCAGACCACCTCACCCACCTCGACCCGCCGTCCGCGCCCACCGGCGCGGCGGTGCCCCGACCGGAGTACCCGCGCCCCCAGATGGTGCGCGAGCGCTGGCTGAACCTCAACGGCACGTGGCAGTTCGAGCTGGACCGCGGCGACTCGGGGCTGGAGCGCGGGCTGCGCGACCGCGAGCTCGCCGGCACGATCACCGTGCCGTTCGCCCCCGAGTCGGAGCTGTCCGGGATCGGGGACACCGACTTCCTCGAGGCGGTCTGGTACCGCCGCGAGGTGACCGTCCCGGCCGAGTGGGCCGCCGTCGACGGCGACGACACGCACGTGCTGCTGCACTTCGGCGCCGTCGACCACGACACCACCGTGTGGGTGGACGGCACCGAGGTGGTGCGTCACCGCGGCGGGTTCTCGCCCTTCACCGCCGACCTGCACGGCCTGGCCGCGCCCGGCGACACCGTGACCGTCGTCGTGCGGGCCCGCGACCCCCGCGACGCCCGGCAGGCGCGCGGCAAGCAGGCCACCTGGTACGCGAACACGCACTGCCAGTACACGCGCACCACCGGCATCTGGCAGACCGTCTGGCTGGAGCCGGTGCCGGGCGCCCACCTGCGCCGCCCGCGCGTCACGCCGCACGTCGCGAGCAGCTCCTTCGACGTCGTCCTGCCGCTGACCGCGAACCGGCCCGGCCACACCGTCACCGCGACGCTCACCGACGCCGACGGCGTCGTCGCCTCCGACACCGCGCGCGCCGACGTCGACCTCGCGCCCGCGCTGCGCGTCGTCGTCCCCGAGGACCGGGTGCGCCCGTGGGGCCCGGGGGACCCGCACCTGTACGGCCTGCGGGTGGAGCTGCGCGACGGCGACGGCGCGCTCGTCGACGCCGTGGACTCGTATGCGGGCCTGCGGTCCGTCGCGATCGACGGCCAGGCTGTGCGGATCAACGGCCGGGCCGTGTTCCAGCGGCTGGTGCTCGACCAGGGGTACTGGCCCGAGTCGCTGATGACCGCGCCGTCGGACGCCGCGCTGGTGCGCGACATCGAGCTCGGGATGCAGGCCGGTTTCAACGGCGCGCGCCTGCACCAGAAGGTCTTCGAGGAGCGGTTCCTGTTCCACGCGGACCGGCTCGGCTACCTCGTGTGGGGCGAGTTCGGCGACTGGGGCGTGAGCGGGCAGGGCACCGTCGGCCACAACCAGCAGCCCACCGCGTCGTTCACCACCCAGTGGCTCGAGGTGCTGGAGCGGGACCACTCGCACCCGTCGATCGTCGGCTGGTGCCCCCTCAACGAGACGCACCAGGACCTGCACGACCGGCTGACCGTGCTCGACGACGTCACGCGCGGCATGTTCCTCGCCACCAAGCTCGCCGACCCGTCGCGCCCCGTGATCGATGCCAGCGGCTACTCGCACCGCGTGCTCGAGACCGACGTCTGGGACTCGCACAGCTATGAGCAGGACCCGGCGGCCTTCGCCCGCCAGCAGGCCGGCCTCGCCGACGGCGCGCCGTACGAGAACCGGCGCCCGGACGCGGCGATGTCCCTGCCGTACCGGGGGCAGCCGTACTTCGTCTCCGAGTACGGCGGCATCTGGTGGAACCCCGAGGCGGCCGCCGCGGCGGCGGGGAACGACACCGCCGAGTCGTGGGGCTACGGCCAGCGCGTCGCCGACGAGGAGGAGTTCCACGCCCGGTTCCGCGGCCTGACCGACGTGCTGCTCGGCGACCCGCTCATGTTCGGCTACTGCTACACCCAGCTCACCGACGTCTTCCAGGAGCAGAACGGCGTGTACCGCTTCGACCGCTCCGAGAAGCTCGACGTCGCCCGTGTCCGCGAGGTGCAGCAGCAGGTCGCCGCCGTCGAGGAAGCCGACCGCTCGACGGTCTGACGCCGTCGTCGCCCGGCGGCGGCCGGGCTTACTTGTCCCAGGCCGTCGTCGGCGGCAGGCCACGCGCCGCGCGCTCCTCGTTGAGCAGCTCCTCGACGAGCGCGCGCTTGCCGGCGGTGTACTCCCGGCCGTCGGTGAGCTCGGCCGCGAGGCGGGTCTTGAGCTCGCCGTACCGGCGCCGCGCCGTCGCGTCGTGGAGCAGCTTGTCGCGGAACAGCCGTTGGGGGCAGGTCTCCCAGACGTCGTCCGCGAAGACGTGCAGGATGTGCGTGCGCGCGCCGTCCCGTTCCCGCACGTACACGCCGTGGTTCTTCGGCCCGTGCGCGATCCGCCAGTAGGCCAGCGGCGCGACGTCGTCGCCAAGACCGAAGACGTCGACGCCGGGCGCCGCGCGGGCGGCCAGGTCGAGGATCGGCTTGGCCACGAGGCCCGGCACCGCGGTGCTGCCGATGTGCTCGACCGCCGTCACGCGGTCGCCCAGGGCGGTCCGGAGCCGCGCGGCCTCGGCGCGGAACTCGGCGGCGAACTCCGGGCGGTGGGCGGTCAGGGTGATCACGATGCCGACCCTAGAGCCCATCCGGACCAGGTCTCGGTCGAGACACGTCGTCGCCCCCCGCCCAGGCCTGGCAGGATCACCGCTGGCCGGTGCGATCGCGTCCGACCCTGGTAGAGCTTCCGGCGTCGCGTGCCGGACGCCGCCGTGATCTCCGGTCGTGCCGCCAGGGTGCTGGCGACCAGGGCCCCACGCCCGAAAGGTGTCTCGATGATCCCGAGCAGTGCCGTCCCTCGCCTGTCGGCCGTCCCCGGTCCAGGGGGCGAGCTCGACCGGGTCCTCGCCCTGACCTCCTCCGAGCCGGTGTGGCGGCTGTCCGCCGACGCCTACCGCGCGGAGGCCGCCCAGCGGCAGTACCGCCCGGAGTGGACGTGGGCTGCCTGGGGCTCGGACGGACAGGTCCTGGCCCGCGCCCTCTGGTGGGGGCAGGGCGACAGCGCGCACCCGCTCGCCCTCGACTGCCTCGCAGTCGCGGACGAGGTCCCCGTCGACGACCGCGCGCGTCTCGCGGCCGCGCTCCTCTGCGCGGGGGCCCAGGCCTTCCGCGGTGCCGGCGCCGCCGCGCCGCCGCTGTACAACCTCATGAAGCTGCCCGGCGGGTGGCGGGACGACCCGGCGCACGTCGCCGCCGTCGGCTGGCGGCAGGACGCCGCGCGCCGTGCGGGGCTGAGCGTCGAGGTCGAGCGCCTGCAGTTCGAGTGGACGCCCGAGGCGCCGCTGCCCGCGGCCCCCGAGCGGCTGGTGCTCACGCCCGAGCCCGACGACGAGGTCTTCCTCGACGCGATGCGGCGGGTGGCCGTGGGGTCCCTCGACGCGCACACGATCGAGGGCGAGGCGGCGCACGGGGCCGAGGCCACCGCCCGCGAGAGCCTGGAGTTCTACCTCGACCGGCCCGGCAAGCGGGAGTGGTGGCGCCTCGCGCGCACCTCGGACGGCGCCCTCGCCGGCCTCGCCATCCCGTCGGCCACGCCCTACGCGCGCAACGTCGGCTACCTCGGCGTGGTCCCGGAGGCGCGCGGCCGCGGCTACGTGTCGGAGATCCTCGCCGACATCACCCGCTTCCACGCCGCCGACGGCGCCGAGCGCGTGACCGCCACGACCGACCTCGGCAACCGGCCGATGGCGGCGGCGTTCACGCGGACCGGCTACCGGAACACCGAGGTCCGGCTCATCTTCTCGGCGCCGGTAAACGGCTAGTCCAGAGCCGACAGCCCGAAGGCGGTGGCGGAGCCGAGCACCGTGGCGAGCGAGCCGGGTGACGGGTCCGTCCGCGGTGCTGGGCTCGACCCTGGTCGGGATGGCGGCGTCGCCCGGCCTGGCTCTCAGGTGCGACGCCCGCGCAGCGCTGCGACCATCGCCGGATGGACCTGCAGGAGCTCGTGCGACCGGAGCCCACGTCGACGCCTCGGCGGATCGGGAGGGTCGCGCTCGGCGTGGCGCTCGCCGGGGCCGGGATCACCCACCTCACGGTCGCCCGCGAGGAGTTCCGCGCCCAGGTCCCCGCCTGGTTCCCGGTCGACGAGGACGTCACCGTCCTCGCGTCCGGGGTCGTGGAGATCGTGCTGGGCGGCTCGTTGGTCGTGCTGTCCCGGTGGAAGGTCGCGGTGGGGCTGGCCGTCGCGGCCTTCTTCGTCGTGATCTTCCCGGGGAACGTCGGCCAGTGGCTCGAACGCAAGGACGGGTTCGGCCTCGACACCGACGCCAAGCGGTTCGTCCGGCTGTTCTTCCAGCCGGCTCTCGTCGCGCTCGCGCTGTGGTCGACGGGCGCGTTCGGCGCCCTACGCCGCGCCGCCCGCCGCTGACCGGCGGCCCGTGACCACCGGGCACGTGGCGAGGTGGTCGTCCACGAGCCCGCAGGCCTGCATGGCCGCGTACGCCGTCGTCGGGCCGAAGAAGCGGAAGCCGTCCTTCTTGAGCGCCTTGGCCAGGGCCACCGACTCGGGGGTGCTGGCCGGCACGGTGTCCCAGGCGCCCAGCCGGCGCTCGCGGGGCGGGGGAGCGAACGACCAGAACAGCTCGTCGAGCGTGCGTCCGTCGTCGTGCAGGGCGAGCACGGCGCGCGCGTTGCCGATCGTGGCCTCGATCTTCTGCCGGTTGCGGATGATCCGGGCGTCGCCGAGCAGCCGCTCGACGTCGTCGGGCGTGAGGGCGGCGACCTTCTCCGGCTCGAACCCGGCGAACACCTCCCGGAACGCCGGGCGCTTGCGCAGCACGGTGATCCACGACAGGCCGGACTGGAACCCCTCCAGCGCGATGCGCTCCAGCAGGGCGGCCTCGCCGTGCACGGGCACGCCCCACTCGGTGTCGTGGTACGCCTCGTACAGGGGGTCGCCGTCGCCGAAGCAGCGGGCGGCGACGGGCGGGGCTGCGGGCTCCTGGCCGGTGGTCGTCGTCATGCCCCCAGCCTGCCCGCTGCTCCCGACACCCGACCCCGGTTGTCCACAGGCCCGCGCGGTCCCGCTCAGCCCTTGACCGAGCCGGACATCAGGCCACCCATGAAGTACCGCCCCAGCAGCACGTACACGAGCAGCGTGGGCAGCGACGCGAACAGGGCGCCGGCCATGGAGACGCCGTAGTCCTGCAGCAGCGCGCCGTTGGCCAGGTTGTTCAGCGCGAGGGTGACGGGGCCGTTCTGGCTGGAGGAGAAGAACACGGCGAAGAGGAAGTCGTTCCACGCCGAGGTGAACTGCCAGATGAGCACGACGACGAAGCTCGGCACGGAGATCGGCAGCACGATCCAGGCGTACGTGCGCAGCATCCCCGCGCCGTCGACGCGCGCCGCCTCGATGAGCTCCTGCGGCACGGTCATGTAGTAGTTGCGGAAGATCAGCGTCGTGATGGGGATGCCGTAGACGACGTGCAGCAGGATCAGCGAGGGGACGCCGCTCGGCACGCCCAGCCCCAGCACCAGTTGGTTCAGCGGGATCATCACCGCCTGGTACGGGATGAACATGCCGAACAGGATCAGCGTGAACACCAGGTCGGCGCCGGGGAACCGCCACCGCGACAGCACGAACCCGTTGAGCGACCCGAGGAACGCCGAGATCAGGGCGGCCGGCACCACCATCTGCACGGTGCGCGCGATGGCGGGGGAGAGCGTGCTCCACGCCGTCTCCCAGTTGGCGGTGGTCCACACCTGCGGCAGGTTCCACGCGCGCGTCGGGGCGGCGTCGCCCGGGCCCTTGAAGCTGGTCACGAGCAGCACGTACACCGGCACCAGCACCACGAGCACGAAGAGCAGCAGCACCAGGTAGCGCAGCGTGCGGCCCACGGTGAACCGGCCGCGCGGCGCGGCGCGGCGGCCGAGGTCGATGGGGCGCCCGGCCTCCTCGACGACGGCGGTCATCGCTTGTCCTGCCGATGCGTGTGGACCAGGTACGGCACGATGACGATCGCCACGATGACGAGCAGGATCGTGCCGACGGCGGCCGCGTTCGCGTAGTCGAAGGCCGACTTGAACACGTACATGTCCACAGCGGGCACCTTGGTCTGGTAGTTCGCCGGCTTGGAGATCGACATGATGAGGTCGAACGCCTTGAGCGACATGTGGCCGATGATGATGAGCGCGGACAGCGCGATCGGCGACAGCTGCGGGAACAGCACGTGCCGGTACAGCTTCCACTCGCTCGCGCCGTCCACCCGCGCGGCCTCGCGCAGCTCGACGGGGATGCCGCGGAAGCCGGCGAGGAACAGCGCCATCACGTAGCCGGAGAGCTGCCAGATCGCGGGGATCGCGATGGCGACGATGCCCACCGACACGTTGTTCCACCAGTTGTTCTGCAGCGCGTCCAGCCCGATCATCTGGAACAGCCGGTTGAGGCCCGACGCCTGCTCGCCCTGGTTGGAGTTGAGCAGCCACCGCCACACCACGCCCGACGCGATGAACGAGACCGCCATCGGGAACAGGTAGATCGACCGGAAGAACCCCTCGCCACGCAGCGGCTTGTCGAGCAGCCAGGCCCACAGGAAGCCGACGACCATCGTGCCCACGAGGAACACCACGGTGTACAGCACGAGGTTGGTCAGCGAGTGCTGGAACTCCTCGCTGCCCAGCAGGTCGAGGTAGTTGCGCAGCCCGACGCCGGTCGTCGGCGCCTGACCCGTCGCCTGGGCGGCCGTGTGGTTGTCCGTGGCGGACTGCCGGGCGTTCGCCACGATGAGGCCGTAGACGAACACCCCGACCAGGATCAGCGAGGGCAGCAGCAGGAGCAGGGGTGCACCGGCGCGGCGGACCGCCCGGCGCACCCCCGCCCGCCTGCGCGTGGCGGTGGCCATCGGCGCCTCAGCCGGCGTTCGCGGCGGCCAGCTCCGACTGGAACGCCGCCAGGTCGGACGCCCCCGAGGTGAACTTGCTCGTGGCGTCGGTGATCGCGGTGAGCGTCGCCACCGGGACCGCCGCGCCGTGCGCCAGCGAGGACACGATGGTGTCGCCCTGGAACGACTCCGCCGCGGACTGCTGGTACTCGCCGAAGGTCGACATGTCGACGTCGGTGCGCGCGGGGATCGAGCCCTTGGCCTTGTTGAACGCCTCCTGCCCCTCGGCCGACCCGACCGTCTCCAACCACGCCTTCGCGCCGTCGGGGTGCGGCGCCCCCACGGGCAGCGTGAACGAGTCGGCGAGGAAGTCGAAGACGCCGTCCGTGCCCGGCACGGGGAACGCCGAGTAGTCGGTGCCGAGCTCCTGCTCCTGCTCCTCGTACGACGCCTCGGCCCAGTCGCCCATCACGGTGAACGCGGCCTTGCCGTCGATGACGAGCTGCTGCGACTCCGGCCAGTCCAGGCCGTCGCGGTCGGTGTTGGTGTAGCCCATGAGCGTCTGGAAGTCCTCGAGCGCCGCCTTGACCTCGGGGCCCGCCCAGTCGGTCGAGCCGTCCCACAGGCCGGAGTAGCCGTCGGCACCGAGGTCCGCGAGCAGCACGGTCTCGAGCAGCTGCACCTGCGTCCACGCCTGCGCGACGGCGAGCGGTGTGACCCCGGCAGCCTTGAGCTTCTCCAGGTCGTCCATCCAGGCGGACAGGTCGGCGTACGTGGCGTCGGGGTCGATGCCGGCGTCGGTGAGCACCTGCCGGTTGCTCCACACCACGTTGGCGCGGTGGATGTTCGACGGGATGGAGTAGATCTCGCCGTCGTCGGCGGTGAGCCGGTCCATGAGGTCGGGCGGGAAGGCGTCGGTCAGGCCGAACTCGTCGTAGAGGTCGGTGACGGGCTCGATCTGCGCGGCGTCGATGTAGTCCTGCAGCTCCGCGCCCGCGTGGGCCTGGAACGTGTCCGGCGGGTCCTGCGCCTGGAGGCGGGTCTGCAGCAGGTCCTTCGCCTGCGACCCCGCCCCACCGGCCACGGCCCCGTTGACGAACGTGACGTCCGGGTGCTGCTCGTCGAACACCTTGACCAGCGCGTCCAGGCCGGCCTTCTCCGACCCGGCGGCCCACCAGGTGAAGACCTCCACCTCGTCCGCGCCGCCGCTGCCGCTGCTCTCCGGTTCCCCGCCGTCGCCGCCGCACGCGGCCAACGCCAACGCCGCCACGGCCGCGACCGCGGCGATCGTCGACGTCCTGCGAGCTCCTCGCATCTGCCTCACCCCTACGCCCTCGGGCCGGTGGGGGGTCGGTGCGCGCAGGGCGCGTCACCGGCCTGGCGCGTCCTTGCGCCCCGGTTTCGCTCTCATCGCACGACCGGCGCGGTCACGGTGTCAAGGCGCCCGGGGAACCTTCGCCCGAATCGTGACCGGATGTCACCCGCGTGCGTACGCCCGCCTCGTCGGTCTGGCCGGCGAGCAGAAGGAGCTGCCGAGGCGTTCGGCCTGCGCTGACCCGGCCCGGTGCGCGGTCTGTCATTCGCACCCGGTCCCGTCGCCGTCCCGGTCCAGGTGACTGCCGTACCCGGGGTCGCCGACGTGGACCGGTGCGGCGCCGGCGTCACGTGCGGCGTCGCAGTTCTCGTAGAAGGTGGAAGCAGTCTCGTCCTGGGCCTCCGGCTCGGGCTCGGGCTCGGAGGGGTCTGCCGGCGTGTCCGTCCCCGCGCCCGGCGCCGGCTCGCCCGGTTCTCCCGCAGGCCCAGCCTTGCCGCGCGGGCCGGTCTTGCCGTCCTGCCCGGCCGGTCCCTGCGGGCCGGGCTCGCCCCGTGCTCCGGCAGGACCCGGCGGTCCCTGCGGCCCTGCCGGGCCCTGCTGGGTCCCGGAGTTCTCGAGCGCGGTGATCCGTGCGCCCTGCTCGGAGAGCATCACTCCCTGGACGAGGGCGATGAAGGACAGCAGGGCGACGAGCACCACCACCGTCCAGCTGGTTCTGCGGGGCTTCCTGGCCGTCGGCGCGGGCGCCTCGATCGGTGGTGCGTGCATGTCACCCTCCGCCTGTCTGCAACGTGGGCGCCGTCCGGTGGTGCGGGCGGTGGCGTCGACCTCGTCGTCGACGTGCCAGGAGAGAGGTGGCGGGGGGTCGACCCGGCACGTCACGGTCGGGTGAACTTGGCCTCCCGTGCCGGTGACGTAGCCCTTGGTCGCCGTCGTGGCGCCGGACGAGGACGGATCGCTACGTCGGCCGGGCGCCGCGCCGATCAGGAGCGAATCGGTTCGACGATCCGCCAGCGCCGCCGTCGCGAGGTGGCGGAAAATGGTCCCTCGCTCCCCCTTGTGCCTCTGTCGTCGCGCACGCTACTGTCGAACCGGTTCGCAAGGATGTGGACGGTACGAGGACGATCAGGAGGCACGGTGGCCACCATCGGGGACGTCGCGCGGGTCGCGGGAGTCTCGCGCAGCACGGCGTCGTACGCGCTGTCCGGCAAGCGTGCGATCTCGGTCGACGTGCGCCGCCGTGTCGAGGACGCCGTCCGCGAGCTGGGCTACACCCCGAACGCGGGGGCCCGGGCGCTGGCCACCTCGCAGACCCGGGTGATCGGGCTGCTCGCGCAGTTCCTCGAGGACGAGTTCGCGCCCGCGATGCTGCAGTACATGCTCGGCGTCTCCAACACGGCCCGCGAGCTCGGCTATGACATCCTGCTGGCCACCGAGTCGGACGGGCGCAACGCGCTGCGGCGCATGACCGACTCGCGCATGGTCGACGGGATCGTGCTGCTCAACGTCGCCGAGCACGACGACCGGCTGCCGATCCTGCGCGACGCGCCGCAGCCCGGCGCGCTGGTCGGCCTCCCCGCCGACTGCACGGGCGTCGACGTCTTCGACCTCGACTTCGAGGAGGCCGGCCGCCTCATGGTCGACCACCTGCACCGCCTGGGGCACCGCGAGCTGGCGCTCGTCTCCCAGCCGGAGCACGTCGTCGAGCGGGGCGGCGCCTACGTGTGGCGCCTGCAGAACGCGGCCCTCGAGGCGGCGCGGGCGCGCGGGATCACGCTGCACGCCGTCTTCGCGCCGTCGAGCCAGCCCGACGTCGGCCGCGAGCTGCACGCGCTGCTCGACGCGCACCCGGGCGCCACCGGCCTGCTCATCAACAACGAGGCGGCGGCCGCCGCGCTCCCCACGGTGCTGCACGAGCGCGGCCTCGCCGCGCCGGCCGACCTGTCCGTCGTCGGGCGCTACTCGGACGAGTTCGCCCGCACGTTCTCCCTGCCGTACTCGTCGATCGAGAGCGCGCCCGACCGCCTCGGCCGCATGGCCGTGCGCGAGCTGGTGCGCCGGATCGAGGGTCAGGCGGGGCCCGCCGAGCCGCACGTCGTGCGGTTCGTCTCGCCCGAGCTCGTCGACCGGGGCAGCACGGACGCCCCCCGCCAGAACTGACCACCGATCAGGACGTCACCTATCGCCAACGTTCGTCGTCGAACCGGTTCGACGGGCTGAACCCGTCGAACCGAGGCACCGTTCAAGGAGGAACCGCCATGCACCACCTCACCCGCTCCGCCCCGCGCAGGACCATCGCCCTGGCGGCGCTCACCACCCTCGCGGCCGCAGGATCGCTCGCCGCCTGCTCGTCGTCCGACTCGCCCGGCACCGGGGCGTCGGGCGGGAGCGACGACACCTACACCTGGTGGGACCCGTACCCCCAGCACGACGAGAGCTCGGACTGGACCAAGCGCGTGCAGGCGTGCGGTGAGGAGGCGGGCGTCACCATCGAGCGCACCGCCTACGACACCACCGCACTGACCAACCAGGCGCTCCTGTCGGCGCAGGAGGGCACGTCGCCGGACGTCATCCTGCTCGACAACCCGGCCGTCTCGACCCTCGCGGACACGGGCATGCTCACCACGGTCGACGAGTTCGGCCTGGACACCTCCGCGATCGACCAGAACCTGCTCGACGCGGGCGTCGTCGACGGCGCGGCGTACGGCATCCCGATCGGCGCCAACACGCTGTCGCTCTACTACAACGCCGACGTGCTCAAGGACGCCGGCGTGGACCCGGCGTCGGTCACCGACTGGGACTCGCTGACCGCGGCGCTGAAGAAGGTCACCGACGCCGGCCACAAGGGCATCACGTTCGCGGGCATCGGCACGGAGGAGGGCTCGTTCCAGTTCCTGCCGTGGTTCTGGGGCTCGGGCGCCGACCTGACGGACCTCGACTCGCCCGAGGCGGTCGAGGCGCTGGAGCTGTGGAAGGGCTGGCTCGACGAGGGCTACGCGCCGAACTCCGTCATCCAGAACTCGCAGAACACCACCTGGGAGGAGTTCCTCACGGGCGACTTCGGCTTCGTCGAGAACGGCACCTGGCAGGTCAACAGCGCCGCCGAGGCCGACTTCGAGACGGGCATCGTGCAGCTGCCGGCCAAGGACGGCGGCGTCGCCCCGGCGCCGACGGGCGGCGAGTTCATCGTGGCCCCGGTGCAGCAGGACACGGAGCGCTACGAGACGACGCGCCAGATCGTCGAGTGCATGACGACGCCCGAGGGCTTCGTCGAGACGGCGAACACGTTCGCCTACTACATCCCGCCGACGGCGGACGGGCAGCAGGCGCTGCTCGACGAGAAGCCGGAGCTCGAGCCGTGGGTCGAGGCGGTGCAGAACGCCAAGGGCCGCACCAGCGACGGCCTCGGCACGGACTACCCGATCATCTCCGAGGCCCTGTGGACGGCGGTGCAGAACGCGCTGTCCGGGTCGGCCACCCCGGCCGACGCGCTGAAGGCCGCCCAGGCCGACGCCGAGTCGGGCACGAACTGACCGCAACCGCCCGACGCGCTCGCGCCATGTGAGCGCGCACACGGACGAAGGACGCACCATGACCACCACCCCGACCGCGGTCGGGACGCACGGAGCGCCGCGTGGCGCGGCGGGCATCCGGCCCGCCGCGCCCACCGGGCGGCGACGACGCGGCCCGAGCGCGAGCCAGTGGGCGGCCGTCGGCTTCGCCGCACCGCTCCTGGTCTACCTCGTGCTCTTCTACGCCTACCCGCTGTGGCGCAACGTCGACCTGTCCCTGCACGACTACACGATCCGCGCGTTCGTGCAGGGCAACGCCGAGTTCGTCGGGTTCGAGAACTACGCCGAGGTGTTCGCCTCGTCGACGTTCCCGACCGCGCTGACGAACACGGTCCTGTTCACGGTGGGCTCGATCGTGTTCCAGTTCGCGATCGGCCTGGCCCTCGCGGTCTTCTTCCGGTCGAGCTTCCGGCTCTCGGGCGCGCTGCGGGCGATGTTCCTCGTGCCGTGGCTGCTGCCGCTCATCGTCTCCGCCTCGACGTGGGCGTGGATGCTCAACAGCGACAACGGCATCGTGAACTCGGTGCTCGGCGCCTTCGGCGCGGAGCAGATCAACTGGCTCACGTCGCCCGACACGGCGCTGCTGTCGGTGACGATCGCGAACATCTGGCTCGGCATCCCGTTCAACCTCGTCATCCTCTACTCGGGCCTGCAGAACATCCCCGGCGACGTCTACGAGGCCGCGTCGCTCGACGGCGCCGGCGCGTGGCGGCAGTTCTGGAGCATCACGTTCCCGCTGCTGCGCCCCGTCTCCCTCATCACGATCCTGCTGGGCCTCATCTACACGCTCAAGGTCGTCGACGTCATCTGGATCATGACGACGGGCGGGCCGGGCGACGCGTCCACGACGTTCGCCGTCTGGTCGTACCGCGAGGCGTTCGGCACCGGCCAGCCCGACTTCTCCCCGGCCGCGGCGGTGGGCAACGTGCTCATCCTCGTCGCGCTCGTCTTCGGGTTCCTGCACCTGCAGCTCCAGCGTCGACAGGAGGACTCATGACGACTCACAGAGCCTGGTGGAAGACGGCGCTCGGCCTCCTCTTCACCGCGATCATGCTGTTCCCCGTCTACTGGATGGTGAACGTCTCCCTCACGCGGACCGGCGACCTGCGCTCCGACCCGCCGCACTGGTTCCCCTGGGAGCCGACGTTCGAGGGCTACACGGCCGTCCTCGACCAGCAGCTCCCCGCGCTGGGCACGAGCCTGCTCGTGGGCCTCGGGTGCGTGGTGCTCACGGTCGTCATCGCCGCGCCGGCCGGGTACGCGCTGGGGCTGCTGCACCTGCGCGGCGGCCGCACGCTCAACTTCCTGCTGCTGGTGGCGCAGATGATCCCCGCCGTCGTCATGGCGATGGGCTTCTACGCGATCTACAACAGGCTCGGCCTGCTCAACACGGTCGGCGGGCTGATCGTCGCCGACTCCACGATCGCCGTGCCCTTCGGCGTGCTGCTGTTCACCGCGTTCATGTCGGGCATCCCGCGCGAGCTGCTGCAGGCGGCGCGGGTGGACGGCGCGGGCGCCTGGCGCACGTTCTGGTCCGTCGTCGTGCCGCTGAGCCGCAACTCGACGATCACCGTGTCGCTGTTCGCGTTCCTGTGGGCGTGGTCGGACTTCATCTTCGCCTCGACGCTCAACCGCAACGGCGACCTCATCCCGATCACGCTCGGGATCTACCACTACATCGGCAACAACACCACGCAGTGGAACGCGATCATGGCCACCGCCGTCGTCGCCTCCGTGCCCGCGGCGATCCTCCTCGTCGTCGCGCAGCGCTACGTGGCCGCGGGCGTCACCGCGGGCGCCGTCAAGGACTGACGAGAGAAGCCAGATGACCGCCACCCCTTCCCCCGCCCGCCCGGTCGACGCGCCCGGACCGCGCCGCGGCCTCGGCGTCGGAGAGCTCATGCTCGACGGCGGCTTCTGGGGCCGCCTCCAGGAGACCAACGCGCGCGCCACCTTCCAGCACTGCCTGGACTGGATGGAGCGGCTGGGCTGGGTCGCCAACTTCGACCGGGTCGCCGCCGGCACCACCGGTCCCGACCGGCCCGGCTGGCAGTTCTCCGACTCGGAGGTCTACAAGCTGCTCGAGGCCCTGGCCTGGGAGCACGGCCGCACGGGCGACCCGACCGTGGACGCGACGTTCCGCAAGCTCGTCGACCGGGTCGCGGCCGCGCAGGACGACGACGGCTACCTCAACACCTGCTTCGGGCACCCCGGGCGGCCGGGCCGGTACACCGACCTGTCGTCCGGGCACGAGCTCTACTGCACGGGCCACCTGCTCCAGGCGGCCGTCGCGCGGGTCCGCGCCGTGGGGCCCGACGACCGCCTGGTCGAGGTCGCGCGACGCGCCGCCGACCACGTCTGCCGCGAGTTCCGCGACGGCGGCCGCGACGGGACCCGCGGGCGCGCGGGGATCTGCGGACACCCCGGGATCGAGGTCGGCCTCGCGGAGCTCGGGCGGGCGCTGGACGAGCCGCGGTACACCGAGCAGGCCAGGCTCTTCGTGGAGCGCCGCGGGCACGGCACCCTCGCGCCCGTCGCGCTGCTGAGCCCGGCGTACTTCCAGGACGACGTGCCGGTGCGGGAGGCCGACGTCTGGCGCGGGCACGCGGTGCGGGCGCTGTACCTCGCCGCCGGGGCGGTGGACGTCGCGGTCGACACCCGCGACGACGAGCTGCTCGCCGCGGTCGAGCACCAGTGGACGCGTTCGGTGGAGCGTCGCACCTACCTGTCGGGAGGCATGGGCTCGCGCCACCAGGACGAGGGGTTCGGCGACGACTGGGAGCTGCCGCCCGACCGTGCCTACTGCGAGACCTGCGCGGGCGTGGCGTCCGTGATGGTGTCGTGGCGCCTGCTGCTCGCCAGCGGCGACGTGCGCTACGCCGACCTGATCGAGCGCACCCTGTTCAACGTCGTCGCGACGTCCCCGGCCGCGGACGGGCGGGCGTTCTTCTACGCCAACCCGCTGCAGCAGCGCGAGCCGGGCGCCGACGTGCGGCCCGACGAGGTCAACCCGCGCGCCGAGGGCGGCGTGCGGGCGCCGTGGTTCGACGTCTCCTGCTGCCCCACCAACGTGGCGCGCACCCTCGCCTCGTGGCAGGCGTACGCGGCGACGGTGGAGGAGGACGCGGGCGGCGCGACCGTCACCCTCGCCCAGTACGCGGCGGGCGAGGTGCGCGTCGACGTCGCGGGCGGTGCCCTGACGCTGCGTGTCGACACGGCGTACCCGGCCGACGGCGTCGTGCGCGTCACCGTCGTGGAGGCGCCGGCCGGTCCCGTCCGCCTGCGCCTGCGCGTGCCGCGCTGGGCGGCGGACGCCACTCTCGTGTGCCCGCGCGGCGGCACGCCGGAGCCGGTCGCGCCGGGCTGGGCGGACGTGCCCGGCACGCTCCGCGCGGGCGACGCCGTCACGCTGGACCTGCGCGTCGCCCCCCGGCTGACCTGGCCGGACGCGCGTGTCGACGCGGCCCGCGGCACCGTCGCCGTCGAGCGCGGCCCCCTCGTCCTGGCGCTGGAGTCCGTCGACCTGCCCGACGGCGTCGCGCTGGAGCAGGTGCGCCTCGACCCGGACGTCGCCCCCCGCGTGCACGGCGACGGCGCCCTCGCGCGGGCGCGCGTCGTGGCCCTGCCCGAGCCCGCCGGCGGCACCCCGCCGTACGTGGCGGGCCCGCCCGGGCCCGCGGCGTCGTCCGACGCCGTCGACCTCCCGCTGATCCCGTACCACCGCTGGGCGGAGCGCGGCCCGTCCACCATGCGCGTCTTCGTCCCGACCGTCTGACCCGACCCACCGTCTGACCCGACCCACCGCCGAGCAACACCAACCCCAGAAGGAAGGCACTCGACGATGAGCACGACACCTTCACGACGCACCCCGAGGAAGGCCCGGCGGCGCACGGCCGCCGCCCTCTCGACGGCCCTCGCCCTCGCCGGCACCTCGCTGGCAGTGGGCGTCCCGGCGTCGGCCGCGGAGCCGCCCGCCCCCGACCTGCACTGGACGATGGACGACGTCGACGGTGCCACCGTGCCCGACTCCTCGGGGAACGGGCTGGACGGCACGATCAGCGGGACCACGAGCGTGGTCGACGCCGAGGGCGGCACGCAGGCGCTGGAGCTGCCCGGCGGGTCGGGCGGCGGCTACGTGACCATCCCGCGCGGCGCTCTGGAGGGCGCCACCGACCTCACGGTGTCCGCCCGCGTGCGCTGGGACGGCGAGGGCGGGGCGTGGCAGCGGGTCTACGACCTCGGCAGCGACACCACCCGCTACCTGTTCACCACGCCGTCGAACGGCGACGGGAACCTGCGCACCGCCGTCACGACGAACGGCGGGGGCGGGGAGGCGACCGTGACGGGCCACGGTCCGCTCCAGGCCGGGGACTGGGTCACCCTCACCACCACGCTCGACACGTCGGCGGGGCGGGTGACGACGTACCTGGACGGCGTCGCCGTCGCGTCGTCGCCCACCTCGATCAGCGCCGGCCAGCTCCTGGCCGACGGCGCGACGTCCGCCGGGTTCCTCGGGAAGTCCTTCTACCCGGACCCCCTGTTCGACGGCGCGATCGACGACTTCCGCATCTACCGCAGCGCGCTCGCGCCCGACCAGGTGGCCGAGCTCGTGGGAGAGTCCCCGACCATGACCGCCCTGTCCACCGACACGTTCGAGGTCCGCACCATGGTGCAGGCCGCGCCCGACCTGCCTTCCGCCGTCCGCGCGACCTTCTCCGACGGCTACGACCGCGACGTGCCGATCGTCTGGGAGGACGTCGACCCGCAGCAGTACGCCCAGCCCGGCGAGTTCACGGTGTCGGGTGAAGCGGTGTCCGGCGACGCGGCGGGCATCCCCGTGACCGCGACCGTGACGGTGCACCGCGGCGAGCTGACCGTCGACCTGGGCTCGGACACCGGCGCGTTCAAGGGCGGCGCGTCCGGCCTGCTGTACGGGCTGTACGCGGACGGGATGCCCACGGACAACCTCGTCGAGGGCATGGGCGTGCGCTCGGTGGCGACCAAGGCGCAGGACGGGGCCCAGCACCCCGGGTCCGACGCGCTGGAGGTCACCCGGCAGCTCGCCGAGACGACCGACGGCGACGTCTACCTGCGGGTGACGGACTACTACCGCGGGTTCCCGTACCAGTGGCCGGGTGACACCCCGGACGAGAAGCTGGCCGACTACGCCCGCGTGCTCGACGGGCAGCTCGACATGATCGCCGACCTCGAGCCGGACGTCCGCGACAACCTGGTCATCGAGCCGTTCAACGAGCCCGAGGGCAACATGTTCGGCACCGGCGAGTGGAGCCTCGACGGCACCTCCTGGCTCGACGACCCGACCGCGTACTTCGCCGCCTGGGACACCACGTACCGCACCATCAAGGAGCGCTACCCCGACATGCGGGTCGCCGGGCCGGGCACCAGCGTGCTGTTCGACCAGATGCAGGGCTTCCTCGCGCACACCGTCGAGGCGGGCACCGTGCCCGACATCATCACCTGGCACGAGCTGTCGCACCCGGAGAAGATCCGCACGTCGGTCGCGACCTATCGGGGGTGGGAGGCCGAGGCGTTCGCCGGCACCGGGCACGAGGGCACCGAGCTGCCGATCAACGTCAACGAGTACGCCTTCAACTACCACACGTCCGTTCCCGGCCAGATGATCCAGTGGATGTCCGCCATCGAGGACTCGAAGGTCGACGCGATGATCGCCTTCTGGAACATCAACGGGAACCTGTCGGACTCCGCCGTGCAGTCGAACCGCGGCAACGGCCAGTGGTGGCTGTACAACGCCTACTCGCAGATGAGCGGGCACACCGTGGAGGTCACCCCGCCGTTCCCCGGCGAGAACTACACGCTGCAGGGCGTGTCGAGCCTCGACGAGGAGCGCCGCGTCTCGCGCACCATCGTGGGCGGGGCCGACGGCGCCGCGCCGGTCGACCTGGTGAACGTGCCGACGGACGTGTTCGGCGACGAGGTCCGCGTGACCGTCCGCGAGATCCCGTGGACCGGCCAGCTCGGCGACTCGACGCAGCCGCGCCACCTCGCGGAGACCACCGCGGAGGTCGTCGACGGGAAGGTCTCCGTGGCCTTCGACGGCGAGGGGCTGCCGCTGCTGCGGGAGGCGTCCGCGTACGAGATCGTCGTGACGCCCGCCGGCGTCGGCGGGTCGACGAGCGCCGCCCCCACGCTGTGGGACGGCAGCTACGAGGCCGAGGACGCCACCTACACCGGGTCCGGCTACTCGAAGAACGGGCCCGAAGGGTCGCCCGCGGACGTCGGCAAGTTCTACACGTCCGGCGGGTACGACGTCGGCGGCCTGCGCACCGGCTCCGACGGCGTGCTCGACTTCGAGGTGACCGTGCCGCAGGACGGCACCTACGACCTCTCCGTCTTCGCCAACAGCCTCAACACGTTCGACAGGGTGGCCGAGCAGGGGCCGACCAACGTGTTCGTGCGGGTCGACGGCGCGGCCGAGCAGGAGCTGTTCCTGCCGCTCGGCTACAAGTGGGTGGTCTGGGACCACGCCGACACGACCGTCGAGCTCACCGCCGGCACGCACACGATCTCCCTCGCCGCGCAGGGGCTGGACGGCGGCGCGACGCAGGGCGACGCCATCGTCGACCGCATCACCCTGGCACTGCCGAACCCCGACGCCGCGACCTCCGTCTACGAGGCGGAGCTCGCGACGCTCGACGGCGGCCGCACCGTGTTCGCCGCGAGCGACCTGCCCGACGGCGTCGCACCAGGCGACGTCTCCGGGGCCGGTGCGGTGGCGCTCGCCGAGGGCGAGAGCGCGACGTTCTGGGTCTACGGGCCGGCCGACGCCGAGGCGACCCTCGGCGCGGACCTGCTCGGCGCGGGCGCGGGCACGCTGGCAGTCAACGGCCACGACGTGCTCGACCTCGACGGGGCAGGCCAGGCGGCCGCGCACCTGCGCGGCGGGGTCAACAAGGTGGTCGTCACCGGCGGCGCCGGCGGGCTGGTCCTCGACCGGCTGACCGTCGCGGCGGGGACCGGGGCGCTCGCGGCCACCGCCTACCAGGCGGAGGACGCCGAGCTCGCGGGCGACGCCGCCGTCGTCGACCTGCCGCTGGCCGAGGGCGGGAAGGCCGTCTCCGGGATCGGCGGGGAGCCGGGCAACGGCAACACGCTGACGTTCCGGGTCACGGCCGACCAGGCGGGGCCGCACGCCGTCGTCGTGCGGTTCTCCAACCCGGAGCAGGTGGACGGGACGCACTACAACCCGAACCCGGTGGCCCGGCACGCCGACCTGATCGTCAACGGCGGCGAGCCGCAGCGCGAGATGTTCGTGCCGACGTTCCACGCGAACAACTTCTGGGAGCGCACCGTCGTCCTCGAGCTGGCGGAGGGCGAGAACACGGTGACGTGGCGCTCCGAGGAGGCGACCAACTGGGACGGGGAGTCGTACGCGTCCGAGACGTGGCCGGCGGACTACAACCTGGAGGCCGACGAGGCGCCGATCGTCGACCGGATCACCGTCTCGCCGCTCAGCGCCGCGCTCTCGTCGGCGACGAGCCCGGTCTCCGTCGAGGTCGCGGCACGGTGCCGCGGCGCCAAGCCGTTCGTCGAGGTCACGGTGACCAACGTGTCCGACGAGCGGACCGGCGTGACCGTCGCCGCGCTGGGCACGGAGCGGACGCGGGACGGCCTGCGGCCGGGGAAGTCCTGGACGCAGCCGTTCCCCGCGAGCGGCCGGGCCCTCGACGCGGGGGAGGTGACCGTGACCGCCGGCGGCGTCTCGACGACGCACGCCTACGACGCGGAGTCCTGCCGCTGACCGTCCGGCTCCGGTGACGTAGCGATCCCTCCCCGTCCTGCCGCAGGACGGGGAGGCATCGCTACGTCGGCCTCATTCCCGGGACAGCACCAGCGCGGAGCTGTGCCCACCGAAGCCGAACGCGTCGACGAGCGCGTGGCGCGCCGTCGTCGGACGAGGCGCGGTGACGACGTCGAGGTCGACCTCCGGGTCGAGCGAGTCGAGGTTGAGGGTGGGCGGCACGACGCCGTCGCGCAGCGCCAGCAGCGCCACCAGCGCGCCGAGGGCCCCGGACGCACCGAGCAGGTGGCCGGTCGACGCCTTCGTGGCGGTCACGGGAGGCGGGCTGTCGAGGGCGGCGCGCAGCGCGCGGGCCTCGGTCACGTCGCCCGCCGGGGTGGACGTCGCGTGGGCGTGCACCAGCCCGATGTCGCCGGGCTCGAGACCGGCGTCGTGCAGCGCGAGCGTGATGGTCCGGGCCTGGTTGTCCGGGTCGCCGCCGACGATGTCGTACGCGTCGGAGGTGAGGGACACGCCGTCGACGGAGCCCATGACGGTCGCGCCCCGGGCGCGGGCGTGCTCCTCGGACTCGAGCACGAGGAGCACGGCGCCCTCGCCCATGACGAAGCCGTCGCGTCCGGCGTCGAAGGGGCGCGAGGCGCGCAGGGGCTCGTCGTTGCGGGTCGACAGGGCGCGGACGCGGCCGAACCCGGTGAGGGACAGGGGCACGATGCTGGCCTCTGCCCCGCCGCAGACGACGACGTCGGCCGCCCCGGAGCGGATCAGGTCGCGGCCCTGCCCGATCGCCTCGACCCCCGCGGCGCACGCGCTCACCGGCGCGCGGGCCCCGGCCTTGGCTCCCAGGTCGAGGGACAGGTACGCGGCAGGCCCGTTCGCCATCGCCATGGTGATCGTGTACGGCGACACGCGGCGGTAACCGGCCGCCCCCAGCGTGTCCTGCATGGCGACGGTCGTGGCGATGCCGCCGTGCGCCGTGCCCACGGACACGCCGAGCCGGGTGGGGTCCACAACTCCCAGACCCGCCGACGCCCAGGCCTCGCGCCCCGCGACCAGCGTCAGCTGCTCCACCCGGTCACGGGCACGCCGCTCGGGCACGCTCAACCGTTCGGCGAAGGCGTCGTCCGCCCGCGCGGCGATGCGCACCGGCAGCGTGCCGGCCCACTCCTCCGTGATCGCGCCGGCCCCGCTCACACCCGCCTGGAGGGCCGACCACGTCTCGTCGACCGTGCCGCCGACAGGAGTGACCGCTCCCGCACCCGTGACCACCGTTCGTCGCACCCGCATGCTCCTCGTCAGTCCGGTTGCCCCCTGCACCCGCACCGTGCGAGACCTCGTTGCGGGCCCACTCTGCCCTGCCCGCCCGCGCGCCGCCCATGCAGGTCACGTCTCGGCGCGGTTCCATGAGGTGGTGCCAACGACGGTCCACCCAGGATCCAGGAGGTCGCGATGAGCCAGACGATCGACCAGGCCGACGGCGGTGCGGGCGGCACCGCCCCCGAACCGGGCCTCAAGCGGGTGATGGGCCGCAAGCTGCTGCTGCTCTTCATCGTCGGCGACATCCTCGGCACCGGCGTCTACGCCCTGACGGGGCAGGTGGCCGGCGAGGTGGGCGGGGCCGCCTGGGCCCCGTTCCTCATCGCGTTCCTGGTGGCGACGCTCACCGCCTTCTCCTACCTGGAGCTGGTGACCAAGTACCCCCAGGCCGCCGGAGCCGCGCTGTACACGCACAAGGCGTTCGGCATCCACTTCGTCACGTTCATCATCGCGTTCATGGTGATGTGCTCCGGCATCACCTCGGCGTCGACGGCGTCGAACGCGTTCGCCGGCTTCCTCAACGACGGCTTCGGCCTGGGGCTGGAGACCGGCGGCGCGGGCCTGCTGCTGATCGCGCTCGGGTTCATGACGCTGGTGGCGCTGGTGAACTTCCGCGGCGTCGGCGAGAGCGTCAAGGCGAACGTGGTGCTCACGCTCGTCGAGCTGTCCGGCCTGCTCATGGTGATCTTCGTGGGCCTGTGGGGCATGACTCAGGGGCGGGCCGACTTCTCCCGCGTGGTCGTCTTCGAGAGCGCCGACGACAAGAGCGTGTTCCTCGCGGTGACGGCGGCGACCACGCTCGCCTTCTTCGCGATGGTGGGCTTCGAGGACTCCGTGAACATGGCCGAGGAGTGTCGCGACCCCGTGAAGGACTTCCCGCGCACCATGCTCACGGGCCTGTCCATCACCGGGCTCATCTACGTGCTGGTCGCCATCACGGCCGTGGCGCTGGTGCCGGTGGGCGACCTGGCCGACGACGCGAAGGGGTCCGCCCTCACCCAGGTCGTGGCGGCCGGCGCGCCGGGACTGCCGTTCGACACGATCTTCCCGTTCATCGGGATGTTCGCCGTCGCGAACTCCGCGCTCATCAACATGCTCATGGCGTCGCGGCTGCTGTACGGGCTGGCGCACCAGGGCGTGCTGCCGCGCAGCTTCGGCAGGGTGCACCGCACCCGCAAGACGCCGTGGGTGTCGATCATCGTCACCACGCTCATCTCGTTCGGGCTCATCATCTACGTGGTCCGCGCCAGCGCGACCGAGGCCGGGTCGGACGCGATCAGCCTGCTGGGCGGGACGACGTCCCTGCTGCTGCTCACCGTGTTCGCGGTGGTGAACGTGGCGCTGCTGGTGCTGCGCCGCAAGCCCGTGCAGCACGAGCACTTCCGCACCAAGACGTGGATCGCCGTGCTCGGCGCCGTCACGTGCGCCTTCCTCGCCGGCCCGTGGGCGCGCAGCGAGGCGCAGCAGGAGCAGTACGTCATCGCCGGCGGGCTCATCGCCGTCGGCGTCGTGCTGTCGTTCATCACCTGGCTGTACAACCGCACCGTGAAGCACGAGCAGACCCACTTCGAGGACGTCGAGGATCTCGACGCCGACAAGCCGCAGGCGGGCTACCCGAAGCGCTGACGCGGCCTCGGCGCGCGCGTCGCGGCGACTGCAGCGCCCTCCCCGGAGCCGTCCGCGTGCACCGCCTCTCGTCCGCCGGCGCGCCGTCAGGGTTCCGGTACGCCACCGTCAGATGGTGCGGTCTCGGGGCTTTCGGAGGACGGATGGTCGGGCTCGAGACGATCGAGCATTCCGGGGCCGGCGGGATCTGCTGGTGGGTCGTGGTGCGTCCGCCCGGTCGGGGAGGTCCAGGTGACCACGCCGTCCGGACCGAGCGTGCTCCGCCAGACCGACTGGTGCTTGACCACGTGATGGTGGCGGCAGAGGTGGGTCAGGTTGTCCGCGACGGTGCGCCCGCCGTCGGACCAGGCGACCACGTGGTCGACGTCGCAGCGCGCGCCGCCGTGCGCGTGCAGCCCGGGAAGCGGCAGACGCCGTCGCGCGCGCGGAGGAAGTCGCGCAGCGCCGCGGGGACGGTGTACGTGCCGGGGTCGGTGGTGAGCACACGGCCGTCGACCGGGTCGACGAGCAACCGCCGCAGCGACGGGGCAGCGGCTGTGAGCGTGGACGCCGTCACCGCGTCCACCGGCCCGTGCCCGTCGAGGTCGGCCGCCGCGTCGGAGTCGCCCAGCAGCGACAGCACCGGCACCGTGACCCGCACGGTCGGGACGATGCGGCGCGTGATCCAGGCCGGGTCGGGCACGGAGTTCCGGTCGCCGGTCGGGAGATCGGTGACCTGCGGGCCGGTCGTGGTGGCGGTGTTCCGCGCGCCAACCGTGGTGTCGGTGTTCCGCGCGCCGGTGCTGGTGCCGTGGGTGTCGGTGGGGGTGTCCGCGCCGGCGAGGAGCAGGCCGCCGAGCGCGTCGGCGCGCAGCTGTGCCAGGGTGCGGCCGTCTGCGGCCTCCTGTGCGCGCCTGCCGCCCCTGGTGAGCCGGTCGAAGGCGGCGTGGGCGACGTGCGCGGGCAGGTGCGCGGTGAGCCAGGCCATGCCGTCGGCGCCGGGGTCGACGTAGACGGCCCGCGACTCCGTCGCGCGGCGATGCCGCTCGACGAACGGCTCCGGGTGGGCGACGTCCCGGGCGCGCCGCAGGTGTCGGCGCAGCTGGGGCACGGTGCAGGTGGTGGCGCGGGCCAGCACGGCGGCCTCGACCAGCGCACGCGCGCCGGGGTCCGGGAGGTCGGCCAGGGTGTCTGCGACGGCGGTGGCGTGCGCCAGCGTGAGGCGCCCGCGGCGCAGGGCGTCGAGGGTCGCGTGCCCGGGCGCCCCGGGCTCCACCACCAGGGTGCGCGCGGTGTCGAGCAGGTGGGCGGCCGCCTGCTCGGTGAGGTGCAGCGCGGTCGCGAGGTCGGCGGCGAAGGCGCGGCGGGCGAGCTCGCGGCGGCGTTCCGTGTCCGCGCGGCTCAGCGCGACGTCGTCGTGCGCCAGCAGCGCCGACTCCGCGCGCAGGGCGGTGACCCGGGCACGCTCGGTGGCGACGAGCCTGCGCGCCTCGAGCGCGTCGATCTGCTGCTGGAGCTCCACGACGTCGCCGATCGCCGCCGACACGTGCGCGAGCGGCGGCCCGGCCGGAGCGGGGTCGTGCGCGAGCATCGTCGAGTCGAACATGTGTTCGACCCTAGCGAGGTCGAACCGTCGCGACAAGGGTGTGGACGGCCGCCTGTGGACAACCGTCCGTGCAGGTCAGGACGTGACGAGCGCCGCCTCGAACGCCGCGAGGACCGGGCCGTTGAAGAGCACGAAGCGGACCTCGTCGATGGCGGACGGGTTGGCGTCGTCCCACGACCGCACGGCCTCCAGGGCGATCCGCGCGACGTCGTCGGGCGCCCAGCCGTACACGCCCGCGCTCACAGCGGGGAACGCGACGGTGCGGGCGCGGAGGTCGGCCGCGACGTCCAACGACCGGGTGAAGCAGGAGGCGAGCAGCGCGGGGTCGGTCTGGCCGGCGTGCCGGTTCGGGCCGACCGTGTGGATCACCCACGCGGCGGGCAGGTCGAAGCCGGGCGTCGCGACGGCGTCGCCCACCGGGAGGCCGTCGGGCAGGGGGCTGCGGCGCAGCTCGCGGCACGCCTCCAGCAGACGCGGGCCCGCGGCGGCATGGATGGCGCCGTCGACCCCGCCGCCGCCCAGCAGCGACGAGTTCGCGGCGTTGACGATGGCGTCCGTGGCGGCGGTGGTCAGGTCGCCGCGTTCGAGGGTGAGCTCCACGGTTCCTCCTCGTGGGGTCGCGGGCGCGAGGTCAGGCCGTGCGCAGGGCCTTGTCCTCGTCGGGCATGAGGATCCACAGCACGATGTAGGCGAGCACCTGCGGGCCGGGGATGAGGATCGACGCGACGGAGAGCACGCGGACCAGGCCGCGGCTCCAGCCGAGGTAGTCGGCGAGACCGGCGCAGACACCGCCGAGCACGCGGCCGTGCTTGGGGCGGAACAGCTTGCGCTTCGGGGTGGGGGCGGGCTGGACGTAGGGGGTCGAGGTCGGTGTGGTCATGCTTCGACGGTACGAGCGGCGCCACGCGTTCGGTATCGGGTGGTCCCCCCGTTCGACCCTGAGTACCTCGATCCTGAGGAACCCTGACCGGCTCGGGCTCGCGTTCACCTGGCGACGGCGGCCGCCACGCGCCGCTGCGACGCCCGGGCGAACGCGGGCCAGCGGTCCCAGTAGTACGGCAGCGCCATGATCCCCTGCACCAGCACCCACCCGCGCCCGCGCTCCCAGGCGCCGGCGTCGAGGTCTCCGCCCGCGCCCGCGCCGGCCGCCTCGCGGAACGCGTCGCGGTCGCGGCCGGAGAAGAGCCACCACGCGGGCGGGAGGTCGGCCGCCGGGTCGCCCACGCCGAGCGCGCCCCAGTCGATGACGGCGGTGAGCCGCCCGCCGTCGGCGAGCAGGTTGCCCGGCATGAGGTCGCCGTGCAGCCAGGTGCCGGGCACGGGATCGGTCGCCGCCTCCAGGGCGCGGTCCCACGCCTTGAGGACGGCGGGGCCGTCGACGCGGTCGCCGGACTCGGCGGTGGCGCGGCGGACGTCGTCGTCCAGGCGGGCGAGCGGGACGCCGCGACCGGTGCCGTCCTTGACCGGGCCGTCCGTCGGGTCGACGGCGCGCAGCGCGGCGACGAACGCGCCGAGGTCGGCGGCCGCGGCGCCGGGGTCCAGGTTCGGGGCGGCGGCAGGGTCGAGCGGGTCCGTCGTCGCCGCGCCGGGCAGCCACGGCACGACCGACCAGGGGAACGGGTAGCGGTCGTCGGCCTCGCCGACGGCGACGGGCGCTGGCACCGTCAGCGGCAGGTGCGGGGCCAGCCGGGGCAGCCATCGTGCGTCGGACGACGCCTGCTCGGTCGCCCACGCGACCTTCGGCATCCGGGCCACGAGCTCGTCGCCCAGCCGGAACAGCAGGTGGTCGGTGCCCGACTCCCGCACCGGCGTCACTGGCAGCGACCCCCACCGCGGGTGCTGCGCCGCGACCAGGCGGCGGACGTCGTCGGCGGTGACCTGGACCTCGTCGTCGTGCAGCGGCATGGGCCGACCGTAGGCGCGCCCGGGTCGCGGCGGCCAGGTGATACTCGGGCGGTGGCGCTCGGAACGGATCGGCGGACGACGGCGGTGCTCACGCCGGTCTGCGTGCTCGTGCTCGTGACGGCAGGGGCGTGCGCCCCGGGGCCGGCGTCGTCGTCGGCGTCCTCGGCCGCGCCGCCCGGGACGCCGTCGGAGGTCTCGCTGCCGCCCACGAGCGGCACCTTCGACTATCAGCTCGGCGGCGCGTACGACGAGGTGGACGGCGGGGACGGCCCGACGGCGATCGACGTCGTCGTTCGCGACGCGACGGCCGACCCGCTGCCCGACGCGTACAGCATCTGCTACGTCAACGGCTTCCAGACCCAGCCCGACCAGGCGGACCTGTGGGCGGACCGCGAGGAGCTGCTGCTGCACGACGCGGACGGCGACCTCGTCGTCGACCCGGACTGGCCGGACGAGCACGTGCTGGACCCGTCCACCGCCGACCAGCGCGCGGGGATCCTCGAGGTGCTCGGGCCGGTGGTGACGGGGTGCGCGGCGGACGGGTTCGACGCCGTCGAGCTCGACAACCTCGACACGTGGACGCGGTTCGACCAGATCGACGAGGCGGGCGCGTACGCGCTGGCCCGCGAGTACGTCGACCTGGCGCACGGCGCGGGGCTCGCCGTCGCGCAGAAGAACGCCGCCGAGATCACGCGGGTCGCGCACGACGAGCTCGGCTTCGACCTCGCCGTCACCGAGGAGTGCGCAGCGTGGGACGAGTGCGCCGCGTACACCGACGTCTACGGCGGCCGCGTGCTACAGGTCGAGTACCCCGACGCCCTCGACGACGCGGGCCTGACCTTCGACGACGTCTGCGCGCGCGACGACCGCGCCCCGCTCACGATCCTGCGCGACCGGGACCTCGTCGCCGTCGGCGAGGACGGACACGTCTACGACGCCTGCTGACCGGAGGTGTCGCTGATCGACGCCAGCAGGCGCTCCGGCACGTGATGGGCGCCCACCACCCCGCTCAGCAGCAGGGGGTCGATCGGCACGCCGGACCGCAGCACGCTGATCGCTCCCGTCGGCTCGAGCAGCGCGACCGCGACCTCGCCGTACGCGCGGACGCCGGCGAGCCGCAGCCGGGAGCGCAGCTCGTCGGCCGTGAGATGGGCGCGGCGGAGCTGCCGGGGGAGGATCTCGCCGTCGGCCATGAGGAGGACCGGCGGGGTGGCCACGGCTCGGGCTCCGGCCCGGCGCACACGGACCGCGCCCGTGGCGGCCTGCAGCACCACGAGGGTCGCGAGCGCGACCAGGCCGCCCCCGAGCACGGGGACCTCGCCGAGCGACGCCCGGCCGAGGATGGCGCCGAAGGCGATGACCGCGGCGAGGTCGTAGCTGGACATGGCGGACAGCATCCGCGGGCCGAGCACGCGCACCAGCAGCACCATCGCGCCGTACATGCCCGCGGTGCCGATGACGACGGCGAGCGCCTCGGTCGGGGTGAGCCAGAGCAGCTCGTGGAGCGGTGCGTGCGGCATCAGCTGTCGCCGAGGTGCGTGACGAGCTTGCGGGTGACGCGGTCGAGGTCGGCGCGGTCACGGCTGGTGAGCGGGGCGACGGCGTCGGTCTGCTCGGCGACGTGCTTCGTGACGGCCTCGTCCACCAGGCGCCTGCCCTCGGGGGTGAGCTCGACGTCGAGGCTGCGCCGGTCGTGGGCGCTCGGCACGCGGACGATCCAGCCGCGCTTCTCCAGCCGGTCGAGGCGACCGGTCATCGTGCCCGTGGTCATGAGGAGCGCCCGGGCGAGGGCGGTGGGGGAGAGTCGGTACGGCTCGCCCGCGCGGCGTAGCGCGAACATCACGTCGCCGTCGCCGCGGTTCACGCCGTAGCCCGCCGCGACTCCTTCGGTCCGGGCGTCCACGAGCGCGGCCGCGCGGGTCAGTCGGGCGAGGAGCGCCATCGTGTCGCGGTCGATGTCGGGTCGCTGGTCGGCCCACTGCTGGACCAGGGCGTCGATGCGGTCGTTGTCGTCCACCCCGCCACTTTAGCTTGCGCGCGAGTTACTTGCGGTCTACCTTCAACTCAAGTCACTCGTACACAAGTAACTTGAGGAGGAGTAATGACCACGCTGACGCTCAACGGGTCCGAGTCGCTGCAGGTGCTCGAGAGCACGGCCGACCGCTTCGAGGTCGAGGCGACGTACCAGCCGCGCGGCGAGCGGCCCCCGAAGCACGTGCACCCGCACCACGACGAGGAGTTCACGGTGCTCTCCGGCGGCATCCGGGTCGGGTTCGCCGACCACGAGCGCGACTACGCCGCGGGCGAGTCGTTCGTCGTCCCGCGCGGCACCGCGCACCACATGTGGAACCCGGGCGCGGAGCCGGCCGTGCTGCGCTGGCTCAGCACCCCCGCCGGTCGCGTCGAGGAGCTCTTCACCGCGATGGACCGGCTGCAGCGCGAGGGCCGGGCCGGGCTGGTCCCGCTCGCCGGCGTGCTGCACGCCTACCGCGACGTCATGCGGCCCACGTCGCCGATCACCCGCGCCGCCGTCCGAGTCCTCGGGCCGCTCGCTCGCCGCTGACCCGCTCCACCCGACCCCGCCGCACCCCACCCGCACCGACCTGGAGACCGCCATGTTCCGCAAGCACCTCGCCACCACGCTCACCGTGCTGCTCGCCGTCGGCATCGGCTACGTCGGGATCAGCTACCTGCTCTTCCCGGCGGCCACGGCGCCGCAGTTCGGCATGGCCGTCTGGCCCGAGGGCGACGCCGCGACGTTCCTCGCCACCAAGGGCGCCCGCGACCTCGCGTCCGGGCTGGTCCCGCTCGCGCTCCTGCTCACGGGGCAGCGCCGGGCGCTCGGGTGGGTGCTGACCCTCTGGGCGGTCGTCCCGCTCACGGACGCCGCGCTGATCCTCTCGACCGGCGGGTCGGTCGTCACCGCCCTCGCCGTGCACGGGCTGACCGCGCTCGCGCTGGTGGTCACCGGCGTCCTGCTGCTGACCGAGAAGCCGGTGCATGCCGCGGGCCGGTCCGACGACCGGCCGCTGGTCACCAGCCGCCGGGGCTGAGCACCTTGCGGATGCGCTTCTCGCTGACCGCGCCGTCCGTGCCGAGCTGCTGCGCGAACAGCGAGACGCGCAGCTCCTCGATCAGCCAGCGCACGTCGGCCAGCTCCGCCGCCCGGGCCGGGTCGGCGGGGCCGGCGGCGTATGCGGCGCGGGCCTTGTCGTACGCCTCGGTGACGTCGTGCACGCGCCAGGCGAGCTCGGCGTCGCGCGCCGGGTTGGTCTGCGCCTTCTCCAGCCGGTACGACGCCGCGCGCAGGTAGCGGACCAGGTGCGGCACGCGCCTCGGTGGCGTCGCGGACACGAAGCCGTCGTGGACGAGGCCCGCGACATGGTCGCGGATGTCCTGCACCGTGTTGAGCAGCGCGAGGGACGACGACGCGCGCACCTCGCCCTCGACCGTGCGCCAGGCGGCCAGCGCGGCGACGACGTGCCCGACGATCCGGTGCACCTCGTCCTCCAGGTGGCGGCGGACGAACTCGCGGGCCGCCGTGTACGACTCGGCGTCGCGGATCTGTACAGCGACCGGGCCGCCCGTCGGGGTGCCGGGCGCCTTCGCGGCGTCGGGGCTGGTCAGGGCGGTGACGGCGGCGAGCTGCAGGTCGGCGACCAGCGCCTCGGTGTTCCGGTACGGCGCCGCCGCGAGCGTCAGCGACTGCTTCGACGTCCACCGGGACGTGATGCGGCCCGTCTGCAGCGCCGTCTCCGCGAGCAGCAGGCGGCGCACCCCGCGCGCGTGCGCGGCGTCGCGACCGGACGCGTCGGCGAGCACGCGCAGCGCCACCGCCGGCGCGCGCTTCGCGTCCTCCTCCTCGACGAGCGCGGGGTACCCGCGCACCACCACCCCGCCGCCGAGGTCGGTCGACACGCTCTCGGGGAGCGCGCCGTCCGGCAGGCCGTCGGGCCACGTCGTGAGGGCCGTCCGCTCGGGGACGACGGCGCTCGTGCCGCCGGTCGCGGACGGCGCTGGCGCGGTGCGCGCGGGACGGCCGGGGGTCAGTGTCGCGACCGGAGCCGGCGCGCCGGCGTTCCGTCGCGCCTCCTCCAGCGCCAGGCCGACGGCGCCCTTCACGGCCGCGCGGACGGCGGCCTCGGCCTGCGCGGCGAGCCGCCTCTGGAGCGACAGCAGGTCCTTGGACTCGTCGAGCGGCGCGGCGGCGGGTCGGCGGGCCTTTCCCCTGCCGCGGCCCTTGCCCTTCGCCGCGCCCTTCGCCGTGTCCTTCGAGCCCGCGGGAGCGGCGTCCTCGACCCGGAACGTCATGCGCAGGTGGGCGGGCAGCCGCTCGACGCGCTCGGCGTCCCACACGTCGTCGGGGATGACGACGTCGCGCAGGGCGCGGACGGCGCGCGCGAACGCGACGTGGAACGGCTCGGCCATGTCGCCGGCGCGGGTCATGTCCTCCCACGACGGCGTGTTCGCGCGCAGCCAGCCGGCGACGGCGCGCCCGACGTCGGGCGCGGGCACGAGCTGCACGCGCACGGCCTTCGGCAGCGACTTGATGGTGGCGACGCACAGCTCGTCGAGCAGGCCGGGCACCATCCAGTCGAAGCCCTCGGGGGCGACCCGGTTGAGGATCGACAGCGGCACGTGCACGGTGACGCCGTCGGCGGCCGTGCCGGGCTGGAACTGGTACGTCAGCGGCAGCGTGACCTCGCCCTGCGTCCAGGTCTCCGGGAACTCGGACGTGTCCACGGCGTCGGCGTCGACCAGCTGGTCGAGCGTAAACGTCAGCAGGTCCGGCGTCTCGCGCTGCGCCGTGCGCCACCACCGGTCGAAGTGGGCGGCGCTGACGACGTCGTCGGGCACGCGCTCGTCGTAGAAGGCGAAGAGGTCGTCCTCGGAGGCGACGAGCCCGCGCTGCCGCGAGCGCGCCTCGAGCTCCTCCGCCTCGGCGAGCAGGCGCCGGTTCTCGGCGAAGAACTTGTGGTGCGTGGTCCACTGCCCCTCGACGAGGGCGTGCCGCACGAACATCTCGCGTGCGGCCTCGGGGTCCACCTTGGCGTAGAGCACGGGGCGGTCGGCGACGATCGGCACGCCGTACAGCAGCACCTTCTCCGTGGCCATGGCCGCGCCCTGCTTGGTGGACCAGTGCGGGTCGGAGTAGGTGTGCTTGGCGAGGGAGCCGGCCAGCTCCTCGGCCCACTCGGGCTTGATGCGGGCGACGTCGCGCGCCCACAGGCGGGACGTCTCGACGAGCTCGCCGGCCATGATCCACTCCGGCGGCTTCTTGCTCAGCGGCGAGCCGGGGAAGATCGCGAACCGGGCGCCGCGCGCGCCGACGTACTCGTTGCGGGCGCGCTTCGCGGCCTGCCGCAGCGCGCGGGCGCGGGCCTCGCCGCGCAGGTGCGCCACCGACGAGGCCTTGATCTCGCCGGTGTCCTGCATGCCGATCTGGCTGAGCAGCCCCGCCAGCAGCGACCGGTGGATGGTGTCGTCGTCCCAGGTGAGGCGGTAGTCGGGCTCGGCCTCGACCGGCTCGACCGACGACGATGTCCGGGGCTTGAACGACATGTCGATGCCGAGCGGCTTGGCCATCTCCCGCAGCTGGGCGACGACGTCCTGCCACTCGCGGATGCGCAGGAAGTTGAGGTACTCGGCCTTGCACATCCGGCGGAACGCGGACGAGCCCATCTCGTGCTGCTGGCCGCGCACGTACTCCCACAGGTTCAGCGTGGTGAGGAAGTCGGACGACTGGTCGGTGAACCGGGCGTGCAGCTGGTCGGCCTGCGCGCGGGACTCCGACGGGCGCTCGCGCGGGTCCTGGATGGACAGCAGGGCCGCGACGATCGCGACCTCGCGCGCGACGCCGCGCTTCGAGCCCTCGATGATCATGCGCGCCAGGCGCGGGTCCATCGGGAGCTGCGCGAGCGTGCGGCCGACGTCGGTGAGGCGCGTCGCGCCGTCCTTCGTCTCCAGCGCGCCGAGCTCGGTCAGCAGCTGCACGCCGTCGCGCACCGCCCGCGTGTCCGGGGGCTCGACGAACGGGAACCGCGCGACGTCGTCGGGCGTCGTCACGACGCCGACGCTGATCATCTGCAGCAGCACGGACGCGAGCGACGTGCGCAGGATCTCCGGCTCGGTGAACTCGGGCCGGCCCTCGAAGTCGTCCTGCGAGTAGAGCCGGATCGCGACGCCGTCGGCCACGCGGCCCGAGCGCCCGGAGCGCTGGTTGGCCGACGCCTGGCTGATCGGCTCGATCGGCAGCCGCTGCACCTTGGTCGCCTTCGAGTAGCGCGAGATGCGCGCCGTGCCCGGGTCGACGACGTAGTGGATGCCCGGCACCGTCAGCGACGTCTCCGCGACGTTCGTCGACAGCACGATCCGACGGCCCGGGTGCGACTGGAAGACGCGGTGCTGCTCGGCCGCGGACAGCCGCGAGTACAGCGGCAGGATCTCGACGTGGTCGGGGCGCTTGGCGTCCCGCACGCGGTCCTTGAGGTGGCCCTCCAGCGCGTCCGCGGCGTCGTGGATCTCCCGCTCGCCCGACAGGAACACGAGGATGTCGCCCGGGCCCTCGCGCATCAGCTCGTCGCAGGCCTCGACGATGCCCGTGACCAGGTCCTTCTCCTCGCCCTTGGCCTTCTTGGGCTGGTCCGGATCGCTGTCGGGCGAGAGCGGGCGCCAGCGGATCTCGACGGGGTAGGTGCGGCCGGTGACCTCGACGACGGGCGCGTGGTCCGGCAGGACGTCGACGACCGCCTCGGGCGCGCCCCCGATATCGGCGAGGTGCGACGGGGAGAAGTGCGCCGCGAACCGCTCGGAGTCGATGGTCGCCGAGGTGATGACAAGCTTGAGGTCCGGGCGGCGCGGCAGCAGCCGGGACAGGTAGCCGAGCAGGAAGTCGATGTTGAGCGACCGCTCGTGCGCCTCGTCGATGACGATCGTGTCGTAGGCGAGCAGGTCCGGGTCCCGCTGGATCTGGGCCAGCAGGATGCCGTCCGTCATCACCTTGACGAGGGTCTCCTCGCTCGAGGTGTCGGTGAACCGCACCTGATAGCCGACGACGCCGCCCAGCTCGGTGCCCAGCTCCTCCGCGACGCGCTCGGCGACGCTGCGCGCCGCGATCCGCCGCGGCTGGGTGTGCCCGATCTGGCCCTTCCGGCCGCGCCCGAGCTCCAGCAGGATCTTCGGGAGCTGCGTCGTCTTGCCCGAGCCCGTCTCGCCCGCGACGACGACGACCTGGTGGTCACGGATCGCGGCGGCGATGTCCTCCCGGCGCGCCGAGACCGGCAGCTGCTCGGGGTAGACGATCGGCGGCACCTCGACGGCGGCGCGCAGCGCGGCGGCCTTCTCGAGCTGCTCGCGGCTGACGCGGCGCGGGCCCGCCTGCCGGGGGCCGCGGCCCTGTCCGCGACCGCGCCCTCGTCCCCGCCCTCGGCCCCTACCCTGCCCCCGCTCCTGGGGACGACGCGCACCGCCGTCGTCCGACGACGACTGCGGTGCGGGGCTGGGCTCGGTGCTCACGACGTCCCATTCTCTCAACCTCGGCAAGGTGATTCGTGCCCGGCCGTCGCCCCGTCCTCACACCCGACCACGACGTCGCCCGGAGGCGGCCCGGTGAGGCGCACGGGCGAGGCGACGAACAGCCCCGCCGCGAGCAGGGCGAGCGCCGTCCCGGCGGCGCACCACCGCGTCACGACCGCGGCCGTCCAGGCCCGGAGCGACCGGCGCGCGAGGACGACGACGCCCAGCCCGGCGAGGCCGCCCGCGGTGTTCACGACGACGTCGGTGACGTCCGAGCTCCCGACGGCCAGCACGTACTGCGCGACCTCCAGCAGCGCGCTGGCGCCCGCGAGCGTTCCCGCCGCCCGCCACCACGGCCACGACGGCACGAGGAGCCCGAGGTAGACGCCGAAGGGCAGGAAGAGCACGAGGTTCAGCACGAGCTCGACAGGCTCGCTGGCGCCCGCGTGGGCGCTGGCCACGAAGGGCACGAGCTTGACGACGCGCTCGCCCGCCTCGCCGACCCGCGGGACGTCGAGCTTCCACAGCACGGTCCAGGCGAGGAGGGCGAGGTACACCGTGAACAGCAGGGGCAGGAGCCGCGGGCGGGCGGCGGGGACGGTCATCGCTCCAGCCCACACGTCGTCATGTTGCGGGAGCGTATGCGGAATGCCTGTCGCCCGAGGCCTGGCCCTGGGAGCGGTTCCATGATGGGGTCGCAGTCGAGGCCAGGACCGGCCGGAAGGGAAGGCCGATGAGGGGACGTGCCCCCACGCTGCGGGATGTCGCCGACCGGGCGGGAGTCTCGTCGACGACCGTGTCGCGAGCCATCAACGACCACGGCTTCGTCAGCCAGGATGCCCGGGCAGCGATCCGGAACGCCATCGACGAGCTCGGCTACGTGCCGTCGGCGTCCGCTCGCGGGCTCGCGTCGCGCCGCACGGCGATGGTCGGGCTGTGCCTGCCCGTGGTCGCCGCCGATCTGCTGCACCGGCCCGGTGCGCGGCTTGCGGGAGCGCCGGCCCAGCCCGGCGCCGAGGCGGTCTCCGTGGTGGTCGACCCGACTCCGGACGCGATCCTCCCCTGGGGCGGAATGTACTTCGGCGAGGTGGTGCGCGGCGCCGAGTTCGCGGCGTGGGAGGCGGGTCTCGCGATCACCGTCGCGATGTCCAGGTCGCCGGACCTCGAGGCGAGGGTCCTCACCATGGCCGGCCGGGTCGACGGCATGGTCGTCGTCAGCGGCACGCTGCCGGACGACCTGCTCGAGCACGTCTCGAGGCGTGTTCCGGTCGTCGTGCTCACCGGGCTGGGGTCCGCGAGCGCCCACGACCGCGTGACTGTGAGCAACGCCGAGGGCGTCGAGCGTCTGGTCGAGCATCTCGTGGCGGACCACGGGATCACGTCCCTCGAGTACGTGGGCGCGTGGGCGGGGACCCCGGACGACGAGGAGCGCTTCCGGGGCTTCCGCCGTGCACTGCTGCGGGCGGGCATCGCGGCGCCGGAGTCACCGCGGTGGCGTGGCGACCTCGGACGTCGGCGTGGGCGGGAGATCGGGGAGGAGCTCGTCGCCGGCGTCGCGCGCGGAGAGGTGCTGCCGGGTGCGGTGGTCTGCTGCAACGACGACACGGCGCTCGGGTTGCTCGACGTGTTCTCGGCCCACGGCGTCCGGGTGCCGGAGGACGTCGTGCTCACGGGGTTCGACGGCGTCGAGGCCACCCGGACGTCCGATCCGCCGCTCACCACCGTCGAGCAGCCGATGGCGGAGCTCGGCCGGGCGGCGGTGGCGGCCCTCACGGCCCGCATCGCTGCGCCGAGCCGGCGCACCACGGTCACCAGCCTCCCCGTGACGGTGGTGCTGCGTGGGAGCTGCGGGCCGCACTCCGACGCTCCCTGACGGACGTCGCCGTCGAGGTGCTCACGACGGCCTGCCCCCAGGGGGCCGGGGGTGCGAGGCACGAGGGCCGCGGACGCTCGAGCTGCGGACGGTGAGCGTCGGGTCGAGCAGCAGGCGGTGCGTCGGGCGGCGGTCGCCCTCCGTGAGCCGGGCGACCATGGTCTCGACGGCGAGCCGGCCCACGTCGTACGTGGGGGGCCGGACGGCGGTGAGCGGCGGGTCGCCCAGCTCGGCGACCTCGTCGTCGTACGCGACGATCGCGAGGTCGTCGGGGATCCGGACGCCCTGGTCCTGGCAGTGCTGCGCGAAGGTCAGCGCGAACGGGTCGGAGTGCAGCACCAGGGCGGTGGTGCCCGTGCGGCGGATCTCGTCCAGCGTCGCTTCCAGCAGCTCCGCCCGGCCGGGCCGGTCGAAGCCGTCGCTGTCCCCCACGACCTGTTCGTCGGGGTCGATCCCCAGCGCGCGCAGGGCATCGCGCCACCCGTGACCGAGGGCGCGGGACGTCGTCGTGCCCGCGATCGTCAGGAGCCCGATGCGGCGGTGGCCCTGGGCGTGCAGGTGCCACACCGCGGTCGCGGCGCCGGACGCGTGGTCGGACACCACCCACTCGAGGTGCCGGAACGGGCTGATCTCCGGCGGGCGTCGGTCGGCGAGCAGCACCGGCGTGCGCAGCCGGTCGAGCCAGCCCAGGAGCTCGCCGACGTGGGGCCCGTCCAGCATGGGGGTCACGACGAGCCCGTCCACCCCCGCCTCCGCGAGCCGCCGGCACTGCTGCCGGTCCTCGTCGGGGTCGTAGGCCGTGGTGCGGATGACGAGCCGTACGCCGGCCCGCGCGGCGGCCGCCCGCGCCCCGGCCACCACGCGCGGGAAGTAGTAGTCGAGCTGTGGGACGACGAGGCCGATCGTGAGCCGGGAGCCCCGGGCGGCGGGCTCGGGGGCGAGCGGCGGGGCGACGCCCGCGGACGGCTCCGGCAGAGCGGCGCCGCCGTGCACGCGGACGAGCAGCCCTTTCGCGGCCAGCGCGTTCACGTCGCGGCGCACCGTCATCGGCGACACGCCGAGCTGGGCGGCGAGCGCGCCCACCGCGACCGTCCCGTGCGTGCGCAGCTCGCGCAGGATGTGCTCGCGCCGCACGGTGCTGAGCTGCGGGCCGGACGCCGGGCCGGGCGTGGGTGCCACCGCCGCCTCCTCACGAGCCGGGAACTGCCTGTTCGAGTCTGTTCATTTCTAGCCGATGACGCCGTCGACCGATCGCCGCTGTCCGACACTCGTGCACGTCCACCGACGAACGAAGGGGTCGAGATGCCCGTGCGAACGCACACGCAGGAGTCCGTCACGGCCGAGCTCGACCGGGACGCGCTCGACTTCACGCCCTGGCGCTTCTGGGCCGACGCCGACGACGCGCAGCGCGACCGCCAGCTCGCCGTGCAGGGGGAGCTGGGCCGCGAGCGGGGGTACGTCTTCGGCGAGCGGTGCTTCGTGTCGGAGCAGGCGTCCGTGACGAACGAGGTCCTCGAGCTGGGCGACCGCACCTACGTCGCCGCCGGCGCCTACGTCAGCGGCATCCTGCGGGCGGGCCGCGACTGCAGCCTCAACCCGTACACCGTGGTGCGCGGCGACGTGCGGCTCGGCGACGCCGTCCGCATCGGCTCGCACACGTCCGTGCTCGGCTTCAACCACTCGATGGACCCGGAGACGGAGGTGCACCGCCAGCCGCTGACCTCCGCGGGCATCACCGTCGGCGACGACGTGTGGATCGGCTCCCACGTCGTCGTGCTCGACGGCGTCACGGTGGGGGACAAGGCGGTGCTGGCGGCGGGCGCGGTCGTCACCAAGGACGTGCCCGCCGGGGCCGTCGTGGGCGGCAACCCGGCGCGGCTGATCCGCTGGCGGGTGCCGCCGACCGGCGGCGTCCCCGCCGGCACCGCCCTCGGGCAGCAGGTGCGCGACTTCGCCGCCACGGCCCGCGACCAGGCTCGGTCGCTGCTCGACCGGTGCTGGGACCCGGCGTCCGGGCTGTTCGTCGACGCGCCCGGCAAGACGCCCACGGTCCGGGCGCAGTGCGACGCCGTCGAGATCGCCGACCTGCTGCTCGGCGGGCCCCCGCTGCAGCTGCCCGCCGACGAGCAGGTCGCCCGGCTGAGGTCGTGGCAGGACCCGGCCACGGGGATGGTGGGGGAGCTCGGCGCCGACCTGGAGCCGGTGCCCCCGCGGCCGGGGCTGTTCGACCCGCCCGCCGGCTACCACGTCCTGTCCGTCGGGTACGCGCTCGACCTGCTGGGCAGCGCGTTCGCGCACCCGATCGCCGTCGTGGCGGACGCGACACCGGCCGACGTGATCGACGGCCTGGAGCGGCAGGACTGGCAGGCCGGGGCCTGGTCGGCCGGCCACTGGGTCGACATCCTCGGCACGGCGATGCACTGGAACGCCCGGGCCGGCGTGGCCGGGTCGCCGGGGGCGCAGGAGGCCCTGCTCGGGTGGCTGCTCAGCCGGGCGGACCCGCGCACGGGGATGTGGGGCGCGCCGAGCGGGCCTGACGGGCTGCTGCAGGTCGTCAACGGCTACTACCGGGCGTCGCGGGGCACGTTCGCGCAGCTCGGGCTGCCGGTGCCCTACGCCGAGCGGGTGGTCGACACGGTGCTGGAGCACGCCCGCGACCCGCGGTTCTTCCGACCGGAGCGGCAGAACGCGTGCAACGTGCTCGACGTCGCCCACCCGCTGTGGCTCACCCGTGGCGCCGGCCACCGCGGGGACGAGGTCGTCGAGCTGGCCCGCGGGCTCCTCGGGCAGGCGCTGCGCCGCTGGTCGGCGGGCGAGGGCTTCGGCTTCCAGGCCGCGCACCCGTCCACCGCCGGAGCTGCCGCGACGACGCCGGGCCTGCAGGGCACGGAGATGTGGCTCGCGATCGTGTGGCTGCTGGCCGACCTCGCGGGCCTGTCCGACGAGCTCGGCTACCGGCCTCGCGGCGTGCACCGGCCCGAGCCGGGGGCTGCCGCGGGCCGCGCATGACGCGACGGCGTCACCGCCGCGGCGGGGCCGTCGTGGCTCGCGCGTGCAGCTGCGGGCTGAGGACGACCCGCTGGGCGGGTCGGTCGGGGTCGGCGAGGCGTTCGGCGGCGACGCGGAGGGCGGTGCTCCCGACGGTGCGGCGCGGCGGGCGGACGGCCGTGATGGGCTGCGGGGCGATCGCCGCGACCTCGTCGTCGTAGGCGATCACCGACAGGTCGTCGGGGACGGAGATCCCGCGCTCGTCGCAGCGCTCCAGCAGGGCGATCGACTCGGGGTCGGCGTGCACGAGAACGGCGGTGGACCGGGCGTCGAGGAGGGCGTCGAGCGCGCGGTCGATCGACTCGCGGCTGCCCGGTTCGTTGTACGTGACGAGGTCGACCTCCGGCCCTTCGGGCAGCCCCAGGTCGCGCACGCCCGCCTCCCAGCCCTCCCGCAGGGCGGCCGTCGTCGGGCTGGTGCGCGACGCGAGGGCGATGCGCCGGTGGCCGAGGCCCGCGAGGTGCTCCACGGCCAGGCCGGCGCCGAGCGCATGGTCCGTCACCACCGACTCCAGCAGGGCGTGGTGCGTCGGCCGCCGCGGGGTCCGCTCGAGCAGCACGACCGGCGTGCGCAGCCCCGTCAGCCAGGTGGCGAGCTCGCCGCCGTCCGGCTGGTCGATCGCGGGGGCCGTGAGCACCGCGTCCACCCCGATGTCCTCCACGAGGCGCTGGAGCTGGCGGCGGTCCTCGTCGATCCGGTAGCTGGAGACGCCGAGCACGAGGCGGATGCCGTGCTCCTCGGCAGCGGCCCGCGCGCCGCTGAGGACCCCGGGGTAGTAGTAGTCCATCGACGGCACGACGATGCCGATCGTCGTGACCTCCTGCCCGCGCCGACCCTGCGACTCGTGCTCCCCGGACGCCGCCGCCGGCCCCGGGCGCGCGGGGGAGGTGAGCGACACGCCGCCGTGCACCCGCTGCACCAGGCCCTGCTCGGCGAGCTGGGCGACGTCGCGGCGGACGGTCACGGGCGTGACCCCGAGCCGGTGGGCGAGGGCGCTGAGCCGGGCGGAGCCCTCCCGGCCGAGGATCCCGAGGATCTGCTCGCGGCGCTCGCTGGCGAGGGCGGGTGCGGTCACGTCGGGTCCTCCGGGTCGGCGTCGTCGGCCGCGGCCAACGCTTGATCGATTCTGATCGTACAGGAGCGAGTCCTGCCCTTGACAGGAGCGAAACGCTCCGGTTCACTCGTCGATCGTGATCGCATGAGCGATCCGGCACCATCGTTCGATCGTAGTCGATCGCAACCAGACATGCCGGGACGGGGTCGTCGCGGACGAGGAGGTAGGCGTGGTCCCACGCGAGCACGAGGTCGTGGTCCTGATGAGCCGGCACACCTTCGGGCTCCAGTTCCACGCGCCCCAGCTGGAGCGCCTCCGCTCCCTCGCCCGCGTCGGCGACCCGATCCTGCTCGAGGACCTCGACGGTGAGGAGGCCCGGCGGCGCCTGGCGACCGCTGACGTCCTGCTCACCTCGTGGGGCGCTCCCGCGCTCACCGTCGAGCACCTGGACGCCGCGCCCCGGCTGCGCGCCGTGCTCCACGCCGCGGGCAGCGTGCGGTACCTCCTCCCGCCGGAGGCGTGGGACCGCGGGATCCGGGTGACGACGGCGGCCGAGGAGAACGCCCGGCCCGTCGCCGAGTTCGCGCTCGCGGCCATCATCATGGCGGGCAAGGGCGTGCCCGCGGTCGCGGCCCGCGCCGGCGCCACCCCGCGCGGGTGGCGGCTGCACGACGACCTGTCCAACCGTGGCCGGACGATCGGCGTCGTCGGGTTCTCCCGTATCGGCCGGCGCGTGACCCGCCTCGTCCAGGAGGTCCTCGAGCCCGGCGCCGTGCTCGTCAGCGACCCGACGGTCGCCGCCGAGGACGTCGCGGCCGCCGGCGCCCGCCTGGTCGAGCTGCCCGAGCTGCTGGCGAGCTCCGACGTGGTCAGCCTGCACGCCCCCGCGCTGCCGTCGACCCACCACCTCATCGGGGCCGCGGAGCTGGCCCTCATGCGGGACGGCGCCACCCTGGTCAACACCGCCCGCGGGTCGCTCGTCGACACGGCGGCGCTGGAGCGCGAGTGCGTCACGGGGCGCCTGCAGGCGCTGCTCGACGTCACGGACCCGGAGCCGCTGCCCGCCGGCTCGCCGCTCATGTCGCTGCCGAACGTCCTGATCACCCCGCACGTGGCGGGCTCGCTCGGCTCGGAGGTGCGGCGCATGAGCGACGCGGCCCTCGTCGAGCTCGAACGCCTCGTGCGGGACGAGCCCCCGCTCTCCCCGATCCACCGTGAGCACCTGGAGGTCAGCGCATGAGCACCCTGCCGACGACGCGGGTCGAGACCCGGGCCGACCTCGCGGCACTCGCGGACGGGATGCTGCGGGCGGCCCGCGCCCACGGGTCGCCCGGGCACGCCCGGATCACCCTCCCGGGCGCCCCCGGCGGGTACGGCACCGACGTCGACGGGCTCGAGGGCTTCGCGCGCACGCTCCTGGTGGCGGGCTTCCGGCTGGCCGGCTCCCGCGGCGAGGACCCCGACGGCCTGGCCGAGTGGTACGCGGCGGGCTTCGACGCCGGCACCGACCCGGCGTCGCCCGAGCGCTGGGTGCGCCCCTCGGAGCACGGCCAGGCGAAGGTCGAGGCCGCGTCCCTGGCGCTCGTGCTGGACCTGACGCGCGAGCAGCTCTGGGACCGCCTGAGCCCCACCGTGCAGCAGCGCGTCGTCGACTACCTGTCCGAGGTCGTCGGGGACCGGACCTACCCGGCGAACAACTGGCTCTGGTTCCGCATCACCGTCGAGACGTTCCTGCGCTCGGTCGGCGGGCCCTGGTCGCGCGAGGACGTCGAGGAGGACCTGGCCCGGCACGACTCCTACTACCGCGGCGACGGCTGGTACGCCGACGGCGCGAGCCGCGCCTTCGACCACTACTCCGGCTGGGCCATGCAGCTGTACCCCGTGCTGTGGGCGCGGATGCGCGGCGCGGAGGACCTCGCGGCGCCGCGGCGCGAGACCGACGTCGAGCGCCTGGACCGCTACGTCCAGGACGCCGTGCGGCTCGTGGGCGCCGACGGCTCGCCGCTGGTCCAGGGCCGCAGCCTCATCTACCGGTTCGCGTCCGCGGCCCCGCTCTGGGCCGGCGCGATCGCGCGCGTCCCGTCGACGCCGCCCGGCCTGCTGCGGCACGCGGCGCTGCGCACGGTCGACCACTTCGTGTCACGAGGCGCGCCGGACGCCGACGGCCTGCTGTCGATCGGCTGGTACGGACCGTGGCGGCCGCTGGCGCAGTCCTACTCGGGCACCGGGTCGCCGTACTGGGCGGCCAAGGGGCTGCTCGGGCTGGCGCTGGACGAGGACGACCCGGTCTGGACGGCCCCCGCGGAGCCACTGCCCGTCGAGGAGGCCGACACGCTCACGGTGGTCGAGCCCGCCGGCTGGATCGCCTCCGGCACGGCCGCCGACGGCCTCGTGCGTGTGGTGAACCACGGCACCGACCACGGCGTCGAGGGGGAGGCGGGGTCCGACTCCCCGCTGTACGCCCGGTTCGGCTACTCGACCGCGACGTTCCCGCTGCTCGACCGTGAGTCATGGTCCGCCCCGCTGGACCAGGCCGTCGTCCTGCTCGACGACGACGGGCGGCCGACGCACCGGACGGGGATGCGCTCCACCGCGCCCCGGGTCGACGGGTCGGGCGAGAGGGCGGTCGGTGTGGCCGCCTCCCACGGGCCCGTGCACTGGGTCGACGAGGACGAGAGCCTCGGCCTCGGCATGGGCCACGCCCTCGGGGTGCCGGGCACGCCGCGGCCCGCGGGCCACGTGCGCGTGGTCTCCCTGGTCCGCGGGCCGTGGGAGGTCCGGCTCGTCCGGGTCGAGCACCTCGCGCCGGCCCCCGGCGTCCCGGCGCTGCGGGTCGGCGGGTGGCCGGTGTCCGGGGACGACGCCGGACCGGCGGAGGCCGGTGCGCCCGGCGCGGTCGCCGCGAGCGCCGGCGAGGTGACGTCCGTGCTGGCGCCCCTCCTCGGGGACTGGGAGTGCGGCGTCGACACCCGGCCGGACGCCTCCCCGCTGGGCCCCGCCGCCGTGCCCTGGGCGTCGCGGCCCGCCGAGACCGGGGTCTGGGCCGCGGTGCTGCTCGGGCTGTCCGCGGCGCCCGTCGCCGAAGGACCGGCGCGGGCGGACCTCGACGGCACCCGCATCAGCGTCACCTGGCCCGACGGGCTGACCACCCGCCACGACCTGGCGTCCGAGACGGCGACGGACGGCGACCGGCGCCGTCGCCCGTGACCCGTACCACCGCCGTACCACCGATCGCATTCGAAGGAGAATCGACATGAAGCGTCCCCTCACCGCGTCCGCAGGGATCCTCGCGGTCGCCCTGACCCTCACCGCGTGCGGCGGGTCCGACTCCGCCGCCGACGCGGACGGCGTCGTCGACCTGACCCTCGGCACCTGGGCCCTCAGCAACGCGCCCGAGTTCCAGCTGCTCGTCGACGAGTTCAACGCGTCGCACGACGACGTCGAGGTCTCGATCCGGGAGTACGACACCGACAACTACGAGACACAGATGACGGCCGACCTGGCGGCCGGCGCGGCGCCGGACCTCTACGCCCAGAAGACCGTGTCCGCGTTCGTCACGTACCAGGCGGGCGGCCAGCTCGTGGACGTCTCCGACGTGGCCGACGGCCTCGACGAGAACGTCACCGGCCTCGGCTCGTGGCAGGTCGACGGGAGCACGTGGGCCGTCCCGTTCCGGCAGGACTCGTGGTTCCTCTTCTACAACAAGGACCTGTTCGAGAAGGCGGGGGTCGACGCCCCCGACGGCACCTGGACCTGGGACGACTACGCCGCGGCCGCCCAGGAGCTGAGCGACGCGGGCGACGCCGACGGGACCTACCAGCACGTGTGGCAGGCCGCTGTCCAGGGCTTCGCCAACAACCAGACGCCTGGCGCCGACCTGCTCTCGGGCGATTACGGCTACCTCAAGCCGTACTACGAGCGCGCCCTGGAGATGCAGGACGCAGGCGCCCAGGTCGACTACGGCACCGCGACCACCAACAGCCTCACCTACCAGTCCCAGTTCGGGAAGCAGAAGGCGGCCATGATGCCGATGGGCAGCTGGTACGTCGCGATGCTGCTCGCGCAGCAGGCCGACGGCGAGGCCGACAACTTCACGTGGGGGATCGCCCCCGTGCCGCAGTACGACACGAGCACCGTCGACGAGCCGGTGACGTTCGGCGACCCCACCTCCGTGGGGATCAACGCCGCCATCGACGACGGCAAGCTCGACGCGGCCAAGGAGTTCCTCACGTTCATCGCCGGCGAGGACGCCGCCGTCGCGCTCGCCGCGACGGGGATCACGCCGGCCTACCAGTCGGACGCCGTCACCGAGTCGTACTTCAGCGCGAAGGGCGCGCCCGAGGACGACCTCTCGCGCCAGACCTTCCAGGTGCATGACACCCGCCCGGAGAACCCCGTGGACCCGAAGATCGCGGCGGTGCAGACCATCCTCGGCGACCTCCACTCGGCCGTGATGTCCGGGAGCACGTCCGTCGACGACGCCATCGCCGAGGCCGAGCAGCGGGCCGCGAACGAGGCCGGCATCACCGGCTGACCGGACGCAGCGTGGGGCCGGCCCGCCGGCCCCACGCGCTCTCGAAGGAGCTTCCCATGGCGACCACGACCACCCCCGCCGCCCCGGCGCCGACGCCGGTCCGCGGCGCCCGGCGCCCCGGCGCCCGGCTCAAGCGACGCAACGCGCTCATCGGCTGGACGTTCGTCCTGCCGAACTTCCTCGGGTTCGCGATCCTCACCCTGATCCCCGTCATCGCGGTGTTCTACCTGTCCCTCACGGGGTGGAACGTCTTCGGGAAGGCGCCCTGGGTCGGGCTCGAGAACTACACCCGGATGCTGGGCGACGCGAGCTTCCACCGCGCCCTGCTCAACACGCTCTACTACTCCGGGCTGCACATCCCGCTGACCCTCGTGGCGTCGCTCGGGCTGGCGCTGCTGCTCAACCAGAAGCTGCGCGGCGTGGCGTTCTTCCGCACCGCCGCGTTCTTCCCGTACATCACGTCGATGGTGGCCATCGCCGTCGTGTGGAACATGCTGTTCAGCCCCGAGTCCGGCCCGATCAACCAGTTCCTCGGGCTGTTCGGGATCGAGGGTCCCGGCTGGACGACGTCGGCCACCTGGGCGATGCCCGCCGTCGTGATCGTCGGCGTCTGGCGCGAGATGGGCTACTTCATGGTGCTCTTCCTCGCCGGGCTGCAGACGATCCCGCGGGAGCTGTACGAGGCCGGCCGCATGGACGGCGCCGGCGCGTGGCAGCGGTTCTGGAACATCACGCTGCCGTGCCTGCGCCCGACCATGTTCTTCGTCACCGTCATGCTCACCATCGGCAGCCTCAAGGTGCTCGACCTCATCCTGCTGATGACCGACGGCGGACCGGGCCAGTCCACGCTCGTGCTGTCCCAGTACATCTACAAGAAGGGCTTCGTCGAGAACGACTTCGGGTACGCCTCGGCGGTCTCGGTGGCCCTGTTCCTCCTCTGCCTGGCGGTCACCGCCGTGCAGTTCGTGATCAACCGAAGGAGGCAGGACTGATGTCGACGACGACCGAGGTCCGGCGCGCGACCCCTGCCGCCCCGCCGGCCGTCCCCGTCACCCCGTCCCGCACGCGCCCTGGCGCCGGCCGCGTGCTGGCGCACGTGGCGCTCGCGGTCGCCGCCGCGGCCGTCCTGCTGCCGTTCGTGTGGATGGTGATCTCGTCGCTGAAGGAGAACAACGCCGTCTTCACCGTGCCGATCCAGTGGCTGCCCGACCCGGTGGTCTGGCAGAACTACGTCGAGATCTGGCAGAAGTCGGACATGGCGACCTGGATCAAGAACACGCTCATCCTGTCGGTGGGCGTGACGTTCCTCCAGGTGCTCACGGGCAGCTTCGCCGCCTACGGGTTCTCCAAGACGCGCTTCTCGGGGCGGGACGCCCTGTTCCTGCTCTACGTGGCCACGATCGCGGTGCCCTGGCAGGCGTACATGATCCCGCAGTTCGTCATGCTGTCGAAGATGGGTCTGTCGAACACGCTGTGGGCCATGCTCGCGCTGCAGACGTTCAGCGCGTTCGGCGTCTTCCTCATGAAGCAGTTCTACGAGACCGTGCCGGAGGAGCTGTCGGAGGCCGCGCGCATCGACGGCCTGTCGGAGTACGGCATCTGGCGGCGCATCATGGTGCCGCTCTCGGTCCCGGCGATCGCCAGCCTCGTGCTCATCACGTTCACCAACACCTGGAACGACTACCTCGGGCCGCTGATCTACCTGCGCAGCCCCGAGCTGTGGACGCTGCAGATCGGCCTCAAGACGTTCATCGGCCAGTACAACGCGGACTACGCGCTGATCATGGCCGGCTCGGTGATCTCGGTGCTGCCGATCGCGGTCGTCTTCCTGCTGGGGCAGCGGTACTTCATCGAGGGCATCGCGACCAGCGGCCTGAAGGGGTGACTGTGGTGCGCGCCCGCTCGCTCCTCTCGCACGCGACCCTGACGACCGTGTTCGAGTTCGCCTACGTCGTCCTGGCGACGAACGCGCTCCTCGCGGTGTCGTCGCTCCCGCTGCTCGTGCTCCTCGTGACGACCGACCCGCTGGCGTCGTGGCCGGCGCTGGCCGTCGCGCTCGTGCTCGCCTTCCCCGGCGTCGCGGCCGCGATGACCGTCTTCCGCGAGTTCTCCGCGCAGGGCCGGATCGGCGTCGTGCGGACGTACCTGCGCGCGCTGCGGGACTCCGGCGCCCGTGCGGCGGCCGTCGGGGCGGCGGTGGCCGCCGTCGGCGTGGTGGTGGTCGTCGACGCCGTGGGCCTCTGGGGCGAGCGGCTGGGGGCGGTCGTGATCCCCGTGCTGGTGATGCTCGTCGCCCTCACCCTCGTCTGCACGCCCGTGGCCCTGGTCCTCGTGGTGGACCGGCCGGGTCTCCGGTGGCCCGCCGTCCTGCGGACGGCGTTCTACCTCGGCGTCCGCCGCTGGTACCTCGGCGCGCTCAGCGCGGCGAGCCTCGCGACCCTCGCGGGGGCGTTCGCCCTGCGGCCCGCGCTAGCGGTCGGCGTCCTGGCCGCACCCCTGCTCTACGTGGCCTGGGCGAACTCGCGTCGCGTGGTGCGGTCCGCGGAGCTGTCCGGGCAGCCCGCCCCAGCGCGCGGGTAGGGTCACGCGCACCGGACTCGAGGAGGTCATCGTGCGCGTCGCCGTCCTGGACGACTACCAGCAGGTCGCCCACCGCTTCGCCGACTGGGCGGGGCTGGGCGCGGAGGTCGTCGACTTCCTCGACCGGCCCCTGCCCGACGACGACGCGGTGGCCGCGGCGCTCGCGGGCTACGACGTCGTCGTCGCGATGCGGGAGCGGACGCCGTTCACCGCGGCGCGGCTGGCGCGGCTGCCCGACCTGCGGCTGCTGGTGACGACCGGGCGGCAGAACGCGGCCATCGACCTCGACGCGGCGCGCGAGCGCGGCGTCGTCGTGTGCGGCACGGAGTCGCCCGCGAACGCGACGCCCGAGCTCACGTGGGCGCTGATCCTCGCCGTCCTGCGGCACGTGCCGGCGGAGGACCGGGCGATGCGCGACGGCGGGTGGCAGCACACCGTCGGCGGGGACCTGGAGGGCCGCCGGCTGGGAATCGTCGGGCTCGGGCGCCTCGGCACGCGGGTGGCGCGCGTCGGGCAGGCGTTCGGGATGGACGTCGTCGCCTGGAGCCAGCGGCTCGACCCGGCGGCTGCCGAGCGGGCGGGGGTCCGCGCGGTCGCGAAGGACGAGCTGTTCGCGACGTCCGACGTCGTCACCGTGCACTACAAGCTGAGCGACCGCAGCCGCGGCATCGTGGGCGCCGACGACCTGGCGCGCATGAAGCCCACCGCCGTGCTGGTCAACACCTCGCGCGGCCCGCTCGTGGACACCGACGCCCTGCTCGCGGCCCTGCACGAGGGGCGGATCGGCGGGGCCGGCCTCGACGTGTTCGACGTCGAGCCGCTGCCCGCCGACCACCCGCTGCGCTCCGCGCCGCGCACCGTCCTCACGCCGCACGTCGGGTACGTCACCGAGGCGACGTACCGGACGTTCTACGGCCAGGCCGTCGAGGACGTCGCCGCCTGGGCGGCGGGGGAGCCGGTGCGCGTGCTGACGTGACCGGACAGGTCAGACCGACATCCCGTACCCGTCGATCGTCGAGGTCGTCGCGAACGACGCGAACAGGCCGCCGAACACCGCGAGCACGATGAACAGCACGTACAGCACCCAGAGCGCGGTGAACGCGATGGACAACCACAGCCCCCACTTGCCGAGGACGTTCGGGTAGCCCACCTTCTTCGACTCCGACAGCGCCATCGCGGACACCACGATGCCGGCGGGCGCGATGACGAACGCCAGCACGAAGCCGACGATGCCCATCGTCTTGCCGGGCGGCTCCGGCGCGTAGGCGGGGTACGCCGGGTACGGCGCCTGGGGGTACTGGCCCTGGGGGTACTGACCCGGGTACGGGCCCTGCGCGGCCGGGTATCCCTGCTGCGGGGAGGGCTGCTCGGCGTAGCCGGGCTGGGGCTGCTGCGGGCTCGGCTCCTGGTACGGCTGACCGGGCTGGTACGGATCGCTCACCGGCACAGTGTGACGCACCCCGGGGTGCAGGTCGAGCACGTCGTCAGCCCGGGACGGCGCGGGCGTAGCGCGCGGCCAGCACGCGGAGGTGCTCCACCAGCTCAGGTGGTTCGGTGACGTGGAAGTCGAGGCCGAGCATGCCGATCCACACGGCGACCACCTCGACGCTGTCGCCGCCAGTGACGAGCACGGACCGCCCGTCCGGCCGCGGCTCGACGGTGCCGACGGCGGGGTTGATGCGGGCCAGCACCTCCTCGGCGGGGGCGTCCACGGTGATGCGGGCGTGCACCGCCCAGCCCGTGCGCGCGACCTCGCGCACCACGAACTCCGAGAAGTCGCCGGGGAACGGCTCGGGCCGGAACCGTCGCCCACCCGGCGTGCGCAGCCGGAGCCAGTCGACGCGGAAGGATTCCCAGGTGCCGGCGCCCGGGCCCGCCGCGGGGCCGGTCCTCCGCGCGACGAGGAACCATCGGCGCTGCCAGGAGACCAGACGGTACGGCTCCAGCTCCACCGGCTCGTCGCGGTAGTGCGCGCGCAGGCCCTGGTGGTCGCGGATCGCGTCGGCGACGGCGGCCAACGTGCCCGAGTCGATCCCCGGGTCCTCGACGTTGGAGCCCGTGTTCTCGGGGCCCGTGGTGCTCGCGTCGCGGATCGCGGCCAGGCGGCGCCGCAGGCGGTCGGGCAGCACCTGTTCGAGCTTGGTGAGCGCGGACTGCCCGGACTCCTCGAAGCCCGCCGTCGCCGTGGCGGCGCGCAGGGCGACCGCCACCGCGACCGCCTCGCCGTCGTCGAGCAGCAGCGGGGGGAGCCGCGCGCCCGCGCCCAGCCGGTACCGCCCGCCCGGGCCGCGCACGGCGTGGACGGGGTAGCCCAGCTCACGCAGCCGGGCGACGTCGTTGCGCACCGTGCGGTCGGTGACGTCGAGGCGGTCGGCGAGCTCGGCGCCGGACCAGTCGGGGCGGGACTGGAGCAGCCCGAGCAGGGCCAGCAGCCGCGCGGAGGTGGAGCCCATCGAGACCTCCGGGGGATCGCCGGGGACGTGCCGAGAACTCGTCGGAACTCGTCCAGAATAACGGAAAGAACCGTTCCTGAACCGTTCCTATCGTGGGGTTCAAGAGCTGGGGCACGGACCCGGCTCACGACCTGGTTCACGACCTGGCTCACGACCTCGGGAGACCGCCATGAACGCCACGACCCGCCTCGAGCTCCGCCCCTTCACCGCCGCCGCCCCGCAGGCCGACCTGGACGACCTGCAGCAGCGCCTCGAGCGCACCCGGTTCGCGCCGGCCGCTCCCGGCGACTCGTGGGAGTACGGCACCCCCGAGTCGTACCTGCGCGACATGGTCGAGCGCTGGAAGGCCTTCGACTGGCGTGCGGTGGAGGCCCGCCTCAACGCGTACCCGCAGTTCACCACCGCGATCGACGGGCAGACGATCCACTTCCTGCACGTGCGCTCGCCGCACCCGGACGCGACGCCGCTGCTGCTCGCCCACACCTACCCCGGTTCGGTGCTCGACTTCCTCGACATGATCGACCCGCTCGTCGACCCCGTCGCCCACGGCGGGCGCGCCGAGGACGCGTTCGACGTCGTCGTGCCCTCGATGCCGGGCTTCGGGTTCTCCACGCCGCTGGTGGGCGGGGACTGGACCATGGCGCGGGTCGCGCGCGCCTACGACGCCCTGATGCGCGGGCTCGGCTACGAGTCCTACGGCATCCACGGCAGCGACGGCGGCGCGATGGTCTCGCGCGAGCTCGCCGTCCTCGACCCCGAGGGCTTCCGCGGGGCGCACGTGCTCCACCTGTTCTCCTTCCCCTCCGGCGCGCCGGGGGAGATGGACGACTTCGGGCCGAAGGAGTACGCAGCGCTGGGCCACGCGCAGTGGTTCCAGTCGGTGGGCGGGTACAACGCGATGAACGCGTCGCGGCCCCAGACCGTCGGCGCCGGCCTGGCGGACTCGCCCGTCGCCACGCTGGCCTACTCCGAGCTGTTCGAGAACTTCGGCAACGGCACGTCGCTGGTGTCGCCGGAGCAGGTGTTGGCGCAGGCCACCCTCTACTGGCTGACCAACACCTACGCCACGGCCGCGCGGTACCACTACGCGGAGCAGCGCTCCGGCGCCGAGCCGGTCGTGAGCACCGGGCGCATCGGCGTCGCCGTCTTCAAGGACGACTTCCAGACGATCCGCAGCCTCGCGGAGCGGGACAACGCGCGCATCGAGCACTGGTCGGAGTTCCCGCGCGGCGGCCACTACGCCGCGCTGGAGGTGCCGGACGACGTCGTCGCCGACCTGCGGGTCTTCTTCGGCTGAGCAGTCCGGTCCGTCAGTTCGGCAGGGAGTGGATCTGTTCGGCAGGGGACGTTGCCGAACAGATCTGCTCCGTGCCGAACTGATCGTCATGGTGGAATCGAGGCGTGTTCTCGCGACCCCGCACCCGCCTCGACCTGGTCCCCCGTCGCGTGCGCGTGCACGCCGTCACCGAGCTGACCGGCACGCTGCGCCGCACCACGTTCCGCGACGTCGACGTCGACGGCGCGGACCCGGACGCCCCGACGTCGCTCGCGGCGCTGCGGGCGCCCGGCCCGGAGGACCACGTCAAGGTCTTCCTGCCCGACCCGGCCACCGGCGAGCTGCACGCCCCCACCCTGGCCGCGGACGGCGGGCTGCAGCGCCCGACCGGCGTCGTCTCCATCTCCCGCGACCTCACCGTGCGGGCCACGCGGACGGTCGACGGGGTGGCCGAGGTCGACGTCGACTGGGTGCTGCACGGCGACGAGGGCCCGGGGTCCGCGTGGGCGTCGCGGGCGTCGGCGGGCGACGAGGTCGTGCTCGCCGGGCCGCGCGGCAGCGTCGGGGTGCCGGACGGGATCGGCCGGCTGACCCTCGCCGGCGACGAGACGGGCCTGCCCGCCCTCGCCCGCTGGGTGGCCGCCGTCGGGGCGGACGTGCCGGTCACCGCGATCGTCGAGATCGGCGACGACGTCGACGAGGCGCACGTCGAGGACGAGCTGGACGGCGCGACCGTCGAGATCCTCTACCGCACCGACGGGCCGGGGCAGCTCGCGGAGGCCGTGCGCTCGCTCGGCGGTCTGGAGCCCGACGAGCTGTTCGTCGGGCTCGGGGAGGCCGACGACCTCGTGCCCGTGCGCCGCTACCTCCGGCGCGAGCTGGGGCTTCCCGCCGAGCAGGTGCAGGTCTCCGGGTACTGGCGGCGCGGCACGGTCAACCTCGACCACCACCTGCCGATCGACCCGAGCGACCCGGACTGACGCGCAGACCGGGAGCGGGTGCTGTCAGGCGGCGGCGCTCTCCGTCTCGCCGCGGAGGGCGTCGATCTGCTCCTGGAGCGTGGACAGCAGGTCGGCGACCTGCGTGGCGCCGTTCTGTCGCGCCTCGTCGGTCACGTGCTTGACCTCGGCGGACGCCGCCTCGAGCGCGACCTGCGCGTCCTCGAGGGCGACGACCGCGCCGTCCTGGGACTTCTCGGCCCGCGCGAGCGCGTCGCGTGCCTCGTCGGTCGCGGCCTGGGCGGAGGCCATGGCGTTCGTGACGTCGGTGCGGAGCCCGTCGGGGATGCCGGTGACCTGCTCCTCGATGCGCTGCAGGTCGGAGTCGATGGCCTCGGCCTGGCTCTGCGCGTCGGCGATGAACTGTTCGACCTCGGCGGGGGCGGAACACGCACCGAGCATCATCGCGAGGGCGAGGAGGCTCGCTGCGGCGAGACGGGTCGTCGTCTTGCCCTTCGTGGTGCTCGTCGTCGCTGACGTCATGCCCACGATTGTGCCCTGCCAAACTGAACATTCCCTTATGGCGTCGTGGAGATCTTGCACACAGGGACCGTCCCGGCTGCCCAGGACGGCTCCGCCGCGCGGCGGCAGGATGACGCCATGAGCGCGCTGACGACGTCCGAGCTGACGGAGATCTACACCGACCTGCACGCCCACCCGGAGCTCGGGTTCGCCGAGCACCGCACGGCCGGGATCGTGGCGGAGCGGCTGCGGGGCTGGGGCTACGACGTGCACGAGGGCATCGGCGGCACCGGCGTCGTGGGGGTGCTGGCGCACGGCACGGGGCCGCGCGTGCTGCTGCGCGCGGACATGGACGGGCTGCCGGTCACCGAGCGGACTGGCCTGCCGTACGCGTCGACCGACACCGCGACCACCCCGGAGGGCCGCACGTCCGGCACCATGCACGCCTGCGGGCACGACGTGCACACGACCTGCCTGCTCGGGGCGGCCGCCGAGCTCGCGCAGCGTCGGGACGACTGGTCGGGGACGCTCGTCGTCCTCTTCCAGCCCGCCGAGGAGCTCGGCGAGGGCGCACGCCGGATGGTCGCCGACGCCCTCTACGACCGGATCGGCGTCGTGCCCGACGTCGTGCTGGGCCAGCACGTGATGCCGCTGCCGGTGGGCGTGGTCAGCCTGACGTCCGGCACCGCGATGGCCGCGGCGGACTCGTTGCGGATCACGCTGCACGGGTCGGGCGGGCACGGGTCGAGCCCGGAGGCGACCGTCGACCCGGTGGTCATGGCCGCGGCCACCGTGCTGCGGCTGCAGGGCATCGTGTCGCGTGAGGTCGGCGCGACCGAGTCGGCCGTCGTCACCGTGGGCTCCGTCCAGGCGGGGACGCAGGCGAACGTCATCCCGGACCGCGCCGAGCTGCTGGTCAACGTCCGCACCTTCGACGCCGGCGTCCGCGAGCGGGTCCTCGCGGCCATCCACCGCATCGTCGACGCCGAGGCCGCGGCGTCCGGCGCGCCGCAGCCGCCCGAGTACACGTCCGTCGCCACGTTCAACCTCACCACCAACGACCCGGACGCGAGCGCCCGCACCCGGGCCGTCCTCGAGCGGACGCTGGAGGTCGAGCGTCCCCGCGTGGAGGCGGCCGGCGGGCGTCCGCAGGTCGTGAGCCTGCCGCCGATGCCCGGTTCCGAGGACGTCGGCGACCTCGCGACGGCCGCGGGCGCACCGCTCGTCTACTGGTTCCTCGGCGGCTTCGACGCCGCGCTGTTCGCGGGGTTCGACCCCGCAGCCGCGACGGGGATGGGCGGCCTGCCGGACGGCGTCGCGCCCAACCACTCGCCGTTCTTCGCACCCGTGCCCGAGCCGACGCTGGACCTCGGTGTCGCGACGCTCGTCGCCGCAGCGCGGGAGTGGCTCGACTGAGCGGGTCTGGAATCGAGGCGAGTCAGCGGGCGCCCAGACGCCGGCTGATCTCGGCGGCGGCACGACCGGCTGCCGCGGCGAGCGCGTCGCGGCGCGCGGCGTCGACGTCGTCCGACCAGAACGTCAGCGCCACGCCCGCCACCGGGCGGCCGGTGTGGTCGAGGGCGGCGTGCGCGACGGACGCGAGGCCGGTGGTGACCTCGCCGTCCTCGGTGGCGTGGCCGCGGCGGCGGGTGTCGCGCAGCACCTCGCGCAGGTCGCGCAGCGTGCGCGGGCCGACGCCGGTGCGGTCGGCGAGCGCCGCCGCCGACGGGAACAGCGCCCGCACCTGCGGGGCGGGCAGCAGCGCCAGCACCGCGCGGCCGCTGGCGGTGAGGTGGCTGGGCAGGCGCACGTCGACGTCGGTGACGAGGCTGGGCCGGTGCGGCGCGCGCTGCTCCACGAGGTACAGCACCTCGCGGCCGTGCAGGACGGCGAGGTGCGCGCTCTCGCCCGTCGTCTCGACCAGCCGCGCGACGACGGGGCGCGCCAGCCGGGCGAGCGGCGCCTGCCGCGCGTACGCCGAGCCGAGGGACAGCGACGCCGTCCCCAGCCCGTAGCGGTGCTCCTCCGGCAGGTGCGTCACGAACCCCTCGTCCACCAGCACGGACAGCAGGTGGTAGACGGTCGACCGCGGGAGGCCCAGGTGCTGCGCGACCGCCGCCGCCGGCACCGGACCGGCCTGCGCGGCGAGGTACGTCAGCACCCGGAGCGTGCTGCGCGCCGCGGGCACGTCCGCCATCGTGCGCCCTCCTCGAACTACCTCGGCACGGCTCGGACTGTCTCGGTGGCCCCCGTGTCTGGGATCCCAGACTGAACCTCGCCGGAGGCCGTGTCGAGCGCGGGCCGGACGGTGTGTGCTGGCGGCATGACCGCCACCACCTCCACGTCCCGGGCCGTCGTCGAGATCGACGCGGGCCCGCTGACCGTCGACGACGTCGTCGCGGTCGCCCGCCACGGCGCGCAGGTGCGCCTCACCGACGCCGCGCTGGCGGGGATGGCCGCGAGCCGCGCCGTCGTCGAGGACCTCGCCGACGACGCCCGCCCGCACTACGGCGTCTCCACCGGCTTCGGCGCCCTGGCCCGCCGCCACATCCCCACCGACAAGCGGGCGCAGCTGCAGCTCGGGCTGGTGCGCTCGCACGCCGCGGGCAGCGGCCCCGAGGTGGAGCGGGAGGTCGTGCGCGCGCTGCAGCTGCTGCGGCTCGCGACGCTCGCCACCGGACGCACGGGCGCGCGGCCCGTGGTCGCCGAGACGTACGCGGCGATGCTCGACGCCGGCATCACGCCGGTCGTGCACGAGTACGGGTCGCTCGGCTGCTCGGGCGACCTCGCGCCGCTGGCGCACGTGGCGCTCGCCGCGCTCGGGGAGGGCCCGGTGCGCGATGCCGGGGGTGACCTCGTCGACGCCGCCGAGGCGCTCGCGGCGGCCGGCATCGCGCCGCTGGAGCTGCGCGAGAAGGAGGGCCTGGCCCTCATCAACGGCACGGACGGCATGCTCGGCATGCTCTGCCTCGCGCTCGACGACCTGCACCGCCTGCTCGCGACGGCGGACGTCGCCGCGGCGTCGAGCGTCGAGGCGCTGCTCGGCTCGGACGCGCCGTTCGCCGAGGACCTGGTGGGCATGCGGCCGCACCCGGGCCAGGCGGCGTCGGCCGCGAACCTGCGCGCGCTGCTCGCCGGGTCGCCGGTCGTGGCGAGCCACCGGACCCTCGACGCCGACGGCCGCCCGGAGTGCACCCGCGTGCAGGACGCGTACTCGCTGCGCTGCGCGCCGCAGGTGCACGGCGCCGCGCGGGACACCGTGGATCACGCGGCGGCGGTCGCGGGGCGTGAGCTCGCGTCGGCGATCGACAACCCCGTCGTCACCGTGGACGGCCGGGTCGAGTCGAACGGCAACTTCCACGGCGCGCCCGTCGCGTACGTGCTGGACTTCCTCGCGATCGCCATGGCCGACGTCGCGAGCATGAGCGAGCGGCGCACCGACCGGTTCCTCGACGTCGCGCGCAACGAGGGCCTGCCGGCGTTCCTCGCCGACGACCCGGGCGTCGACTCCGGCCTGATGATCGCCCAGTACACGGCCGCCGGGATCGTCTCGGAGCTCAAGCGGCTGGCCGCGCCGGCGAGCGTCGACTCCATCCCGTCGTCGGCGATGCAGGAGGACCACGTGTCGATGGGGTGGGCCGGGGCGCGCAAGCTGCGCCGCGCCGTCGACGGCCTGGGCCGCGTGCTCGCCGTCGAGCTCATGACCGCCGCCCGCGCCCTCGACCTGCGCTGCACCCCCGGGACGGGCCTGTCGCCCGCCGCCGGCACCGGCGCCGTCCACGCGCTGCTGCGCACCGCCGTCCCCGGCCCCGGGCCGGACCGGTTCCTCGCCCCGGAGATCGACGCCGCGACGCGGCTCGTCTCCGACGGCGAGGTCGTCGCCGCCGCGAGCGCCGCCGTCGGCCCGCTCCGCTGACCCTCCCGAACGCACTTCCGAACGCACTCCCGAAGGAGACGACGATGTCCCACCAGCTCGGCACCCCCGTCCCCGTCCGCGCCCCGCGCGGCACGACGCTCACCGCCCGCAGCTGGCAGACCGAGGCGCCGTTGCGGATGCTGATGAACAACCTCGACCCCGAGGTGGCGGAGCGCCCCGACGACCTGGTCGTCTACGGCGGCACCGGCCGCGCGGCGCGCGACTGGCCGAGCTACCACGCCATCGTCCGCACCCTCACGACGCTGGCCGAGGACGAGACGCTGCTCGTGCAGTCCGGCAAGCCGGTGGGCGTGCTGCGCACGCACGAGTGGGCGTCGCGCGTGCTGATCGCCAACAGCAACCTCGTGGGCGACTGGGCCACGTGGCCGGAGTTCCGGAGGCTCGAGGCGCAGGGCCTCACGATGTACGGCCAGATGACGGCCGGGTCGTGGATCTACATCGGCGCGCAGGGCATCCTCCAGGGCACCTACGAGACGCTCGCCGCGGTGGCCGCGAAGAGGTTCGGCGGCACGCTCGCCGGGACGCTCACGCTCACCGGCGGGTGCGGCGGCATGGGCGGCGCGCAGCCGCTCGCCGTCACGCTCAACGGCGGCGCGTGCCTCGTCGTCGACGTCGACCGGTCCCGCCTGGAGCGGCGCGTGCGCGAGCGCTACCTCGACGAGGTCGCGGACGACCTGGACGACGCCGTCCGCCGCGTCGAGGCCGCGAGGGCCGAGCGGCGGGCGCTGTCGGTCGGCGTGGTGGGCAACAGCGCGCACGTGGTGCCGGAGCTGTTGCGCCGCGGCGTCGCCGTGGACGTCGTCACGGACCAGACGTCGGCCCACGACCCGCTGTCGTACCTGCCGCTGGGCGTCGAGGTCGAGGAGTGGGCCGACTACGCCGCTGCCAAGCCGGAGGAGTTCACCGACCGGGCGCGCGAGTCGACGGCCCGGCACGTGGAGGGCATGGTCGGCTTCCTCGACGCGGGCGCCGAGGTGTTCGACTACGGCAACTCGATCCGCGACGAGGCGCGCCGCGGCGGCTTCGACCGCGCCTTCGACTTCCCCGGCTTCGTGCCCGCGTACATCCGGCCCCTGTTCGCGCAGGGCAAGGGGCCGTTCCGCTGGGCCGCGCTGTCCGGCGACCCGCGCGACATCGCCGCCACCGACAAGGCCGTCCTCGACCTCTTCCCCGACGACGACCACCTGCACCGCTGGATCCGCGCCGCCCAGGAACGCGTCGCGTTCCAGGGCCTGCCCGCCCGCATCTGCTGGCTCGGGCACGGCGAGCGCGACCGCGCGGGGCTGGCGTTCAACGACCTCGTCGCGTCCGGGGAGGTGAGCGCGCCGGTCGTCATCGGGCGCGACCACCTCGACTCCGGGTCCGTCGCCTCCCCGTACCGGGAGACGGAAGGCATGGCCGACGGCTCGGACGCCATCGCCGACTGGCCGCTGCTCAACGCGCTCACCGCCGCGTCGTCCGGCGCCACGTGGGTGTCGCTGCACCACGGCGGCGGCGTCGGGATGGGGCGGTCCATCCATGCCGGACAGGTGTCGGTCGCGGACGGCACCGACCTCGCGGCGCAGAAGCTCGCGCGGGTGCTGTCCAACGACCCGGGGCTCGGCGTCCTGCGGCACGTCGACGCCGGGTACGACGACGCCGCGGCTGCGGCGTCGCGGGGCGGGCTGCGCGTGCCGATGCGAGAGTCGTGAGATGCGCGAGGTGGAGCACCCGGGCGGTTCGCACCCGGCCACGCTGATCCTGGGGATCGGCGAGCTCACGACGAACGCCCCGGACGCCGTGGGCGTCGACCCGGTCGACGACCCGATGGGCGTGATCCGGGACGCCGCGCTGCTGCTCGACGGCGGGCGCGTGGCCTGGGCGGGCCCGGAGCGCGCGTGCGCCGACGGCGTCGAGGCGGCGCTGGGGCGCGCGCCGGACCGCGTCGTCGGCGTCGAGGGCCGCGCCGTCGTGCCCGGCTTCGTGGACTCGCACAGCCACCTGGTGTTCGCCGGCGACCGGTCGGCGGAGTTCGAGGCGCGCATGGCCGGGCGCCCGTACGCCGCGGGCGGCATCCGCACCACCGTCGCGGCGACGCGCGCGGCGTCGGACGACGCGCTGCGCGCGAACCTGCGTCGGCACGTCGACCAGGCGCTCGCGCAGGGCACCACGACCCTCGAGACCAAGAGCGGCTACGGGCTGAGCGTCGCCGACGAGGAGCGCTCCGTGCGCCTCGCCCGGGAGGTCACCGACGAGGTGACGTTCCTCGGCGCGCACGTCGTGCCGCCCGAGTTCTCCTCCGACCCGGACGGCTACGTCGACCTCGTCGTCGGCGACATGCTCGCCGCCTGCGCGCCGCACGCCCGGTGGGTGGACGTGTTCTGCGAGACCGGTGCGTTCACGCCCGAGCAGTCGCGCCGCGTCCTGGAGGCCTGCGCCGCCGCCGGGCTCGGCGTGCGCGTGCACGCGAACCAGCTCGGCCCGGGGGAGGGCGTGCGGCTCGCCGTCGACCTCGGCGCCGCCGCCGTCGACCACTGCACCTTCCTGTCCGACGACGACGTCGGGGCGCTCGCGGCATCGTGGGGTGGGGAAGCGCAAGGGACCGTCGCGACCCTGCTGCCGGGCGTCGAGTTCTCCACCCGGCAGCCGTACCCCGACGCGCGCCGCCTCCTCGACGCGGGCGCCGTCGTCGCGCTGGCCAGCGACTGCAACCCCGGCTCGTCGTACACGAGCTCCATGCCGCTCATGGTGGCGCTCGCCGTGCGCGAGATGGGCATGACTGTCGCCGAGGCCGTCTGGGCCGCGACGGCGGGCGGCGCCCGCGCGCTGCGTCGCGACGACGTCGGGCACCTCGCGACCGGCGCTCGCGCCGACGTCGTCGTGCTCGACGCGCCGAACCGTACGCACCTCGCCTACCGCCCCGGCGTCCCGCTCGTGCACGCGGTGTGGAAGGACGGCCACCCTGCGAGGTAGTACCGGATCTGCCGAGGTAGTACGAGAATCCTCGAGGTAGTACCCAGGCCCTGGAGTTTTGAGGGATTTGCGGGTTTTGTCCGTACTACCTCGGCAGGTTTTGTACTACCTCGGCGGGACCGGTAGGCGGTCTCAACCGGTCATCGCAACACCGGGTTGGTCAGGTGGTCGAGAGTAGCTCGGCGAGTTTCTCGGCGGGGGTTGCCCAGCCGAGGGTCTG